>CAYVOX010000256.1:0-2527 GCA_964453035.1 uncultured Anaerolineaceae bacterium | reverse complement strand
CAGCCCGCGAATGGCTCCGTTGACGTAAGGCTGAGAGCCATTAGTCACCACAACCACCTGAGGGAGACTTGAAAAATCAACCTGTGGGATTGGATCTGAAATAATACTGATTTCGGGCTGGTAGCGGAGCAACCTGGCATTGGTACGGATGCCATCAATCGTATCCTGATACCAGGTTGATTTCATGTAATATGGGTCGGAGATGATCACCAACCGCGAACCCTGCATGTTTAATCCTCCAGGAATTTTTCGTAGAGAAGCGATCGTCTTTCACCTGTAATCAGGTTCTAAATTGTACCACACCGCCCTGACACGTCATTCAGAGGGGCTGCGCGTCACAACTATGGCAGGTGTCTTTCTGACTGTTCAGGCATCCTGTCTTTTGATTAATCAGAACCAAACCAGAGTACACAGTGAAGTTATTTTTGATGATGGCCGAAAAAAGAGAAAACATGACTTACAAAAGTATCTCCCTTCTTTCGCATACGAATCCATCTGGCAGATAAGGAATGCAATATCATGACACAGAGAAAGTTGAAAGTCGCTTTGATCAGCGCCGGGATGATTGCAAATCAGGGGCATCTCCCTGCCTATCAATTATTCCAAAATGAAGTCTCCGTTGAGGCTGTATGCGATGTCAACGAAGAAAAAGCCTTTGAGACCGCCCGACGTTTTGACATTCCAGGCACTTTCACCAACGCAGCTGATATGCTGAGCACCGTTCAGCCAGATCTGGTTTCTATATGCACTCCTAACGCCTCTCACAAGAGTCTGGTGAAGCTGGCCCTGGAGTCGGGCGCCAACGTCATTTGCGAAAAGCCCCTGGCGTTGAATTACGCCGATACGCAGGAACTATTCGACCTGGCCAAAACCAGCAGCCGCCGGCTGGTAGCCTGCCAGACCTCGCGCTACAATCGCGAATATTTCGCCGCCAGGGATTACGTAGCAGAGGGTTTCCTCGGCAGGTTATATTACGCCGAGATCA
Source organism: uncultured Anaerolineaceae bacterium (assembly GCA_964453035.1). Taxonomy (GTDB): domain Bacteria; phylum Chloroflexota; class Anaerolineae; order Anaerolineales; family Anaerolineaceae; genus CAYVOX01. The sequence goes on along the minus strand of CAYVOX010000256.1, from coordinate 1,542 downwards.
ACCGAATCCGGCGCCGGGGCATCCCAACCTGGGGCTCTTTCCATCTCAAGAGCGCCAGCGGCGGCGGCGCAATGGCTGATATTGGAGTGCACGCGCTGGATGCCCTGCTGTGGATGATTGGTTCGCCGCAGGTTACCGCGGTTTGTGGTTGCGCCTCCGCCAACATCGTCCACAACGAGCGTGGGGTCATTTACAACCCAATAGAGAGCGGCGCCAATACGGTCGTGAATGCTGCCCGACCTTTCAATCCGCTCGACTGTGACGTGGAAGAATTTGCCTCGGGAATGATACGTACGGCAAACGGTATTTCCATTAACTTCAAGGTGGCCTGGGCTGCCAACTTACCAAACAGCTCAGCTTTTTCCATTCTTGGAGATAAACTTGGCATGACCCTGCCTGATATGAAAATTTATACCACCCTGGGAAAAAACCAGGTGGATACCATCCCGCGCATCTTCGGGCCTGGAAAATACGACGATCGACCATTTCCTGGCCACTATTACCTCATCGAGAATATGATCGACGTACTGCATGAAAGGGCAGAGTTACTGATTAAGCCAGAGGAAACGCTCAACGTTGCAGCCGCCATTGAACTTTTCTACCGTTCGGCAGCAGCAGGTCGGGAAGCCGTCCTTGCTGACCTTTAACCAGTCGGCAAAAATGAAATCCCGGGCTCTTATCATTGCTCAACTGCATCTATCCTCCATGGTAAGGAAATGAGGTACGGATTTTGCCTCAACTTTGCTTCCGCCTGCTCCACAGGAGTGGATTTTGGTGTGTTGGAGAGAATCCGGGCAGCCAAATTCGATGAGGCTGAACTGCCCCTCTCCAGGATGGTGAGGTTGAGTTCCGTCGAATTGGACGAGTTAACCCACCACTTACGAGAGCTGGGATTGTTGAGCTCAGCCTGCACCAATTTCTTTCCCGACGAAATCGGCCTGTACAAACTCGAGGTTGAGAACTGCTCATTTCTCGAAGATTACCTTTCCCGAGCCACGGACTGTGCCTTGCGATTGGGAGTGCAAAAGATTATCTTCGCCAGCATACCCGACTGGCAAATTCCACCGGGGCGAACACGAGAAGAAGGTTTTCGCCGCCTCACACACCTGCTTTCAACGATTCTGGTTCCCCGTTTTTCTCCCCTCGGCATACAGATTCTGGTCGAGCCGCTGCGGCGGTCCATTTGTAATTTGGTTAATACGCTCGAAGACGGCATGGAATTAGTTCAACGGGTGGCCTCACCGCATGTCCAACTGGCTGCTGACACGTACCATATGCTCTGCAACGATGAAGAACCGCGAAATATCACCCGGTTTGCTTCAGCTATTGGTCATGTTCATGTAGTCGAGCCCGGGCGAGTCCTCCCCGCGGAGGGATGGAGCCACGGGCTGGAAGCCATCCTCCAGCAGCTAAAGCTGGCAAAATATGATGGATCCTTCAGCTTTGAAACCGCTGAGGGTAATGATGTCGGTCGAATGAAAGCTGCTCTTTTACGCCTGAGAACATTCTTTGAGCCCGAGTGAGAAATCCTTTGTGAGTGTT
>CAYVOX010000255.1:0-2540 GCA_964453035.1 uncultured Anaerolineaceae bacterium | reverse complement strand
CGCCTGGCGCTGATGCACGGTCACGGCAGCTGGTGGCACTACTTCTGGGATAAGTGGGCCTATGTGGCGCAAGGTTACCGCCTGGAGCGCTATGCTCGCCTGGTGGTGAGGGCGGCTCCGGAGGCGGACGTGATTGTGTTTGGTCACACCCACCGGGCTGAAAACGTGCGCATGGGCGAGTGCCTGATTTTCAACCCGGGCTCAGCCAGCCGGGGGTTCAGGCGCAGCGAGCTGCCATCATACGGCATTCTGGAGCTGGATGGAGCGGGTGGGGTGCGCGGGCAAATCATTAAACTGGAGGGTTACCAGGTGGTGGGGGGCAAGTGGTTAAGGATTTCTTAGATTAGAAAATCTTAAAGATATTGAAATATGCCGCGGCACGTGGTAAAATCTAAAATTGCGTTTTCCAGGCCTCGGTTTGGGAGCGGGTTTAACGTCCATTCAACCTATTCCAGGTTTAAGTTCAGGAGAAGTCCATGGCCTCTGTTCTGCCGACAAAATCCTATGCTCGAATTCCGGTCATTTTCAGCATGCCTGATTTGATCGAGGTGCAGTTAGATTCATTTTTGCGCCTGAAGAAAGAGGGTCTTGCCGATTTATTCGACGAAATCTCCCCGATTGAGTCTTACAACAAAGGAATGAAGTTGTTTTTCCCCGGCCGCTCGCCTGAAGCGCAGCAGTGGGGTTTGAAGTACTGGTTTGGCGATCCCAAGCACACCATTGATGATTGCGTGGAGCGCGATTTAACCTACGCCAGCCCGATGTATGTCTCCGTGCTGCTGGCAGGGCCTGAAGTGCCGGAGCCCATCAAGCAAGATATCTTCCTGGGAGACTTCCCGGAGATGACTGAGAAGGGAACTTTCATCGTCAACGGCACCGAGCGCGTGGTGGTTTCGCAGCTCATCCGCTCACCGGGTGTTTATTTTGAAGCCCCCATGGACCGTGGCACCGGACGGCTGCTGGCGATGGCTAAGCTGATTCCTGACCGGGGCGCCTGGCTGGAGTTTGAAACCCGCAAAAACGATTACCTCATCCTCAAGTTCAACCGCAAGCGCACCGTACCCATTACCATCTTCCTGCGCGCGCTGGCAGCCATCAGCGACGGGCTGGAAGATTCGCCCATCAAGACCGGCTCGGATGAAGAACTGATTGCCCTGTTCCAGGATGTGGATAACAACCCCGACCGCTTGTTCATCCCCAGCACCTTCCGGCAGGAACCCGCATGGGATCTTTCCGGCGGCATCACCATTGCCGAAGCTGCCCTGCTGGAGTTCTTCAAGCGCATGCGCCCTGGCGACCCGGCGACGATTGATAATGCCCGGCAGTTTCTTGAGGAACAGCTCTTTGACCAGCGCCATTACGACCTGGAAAAGGTGGGCCGTTACAAGCTCAACCAAAAATTAGATCTGACCGACCGCATCCCCATCAAGCACCGCACAGTGACCCGCTGGGATATTGTTTACCTGATTCGGCGCATGATTCTGATCAACAACGAGAAAGAATCGCGCGATGATATTGACCACCTCGGCAACCGGCGCGTTAAAACTGTTGGCGAGCTCATCCAGAACAAATTGCGCATCGGCCTGCGCCGCATGGAGCGCGTCATCAAAGAGCGCATGTCCATTCGCGACCAGGACCAGCTTTCGCCAGTCAGCCTGGTGAACATTCGCCCGGTTGTGGCTGCCCTGCGCGAGTTCTTTGGTTCAAGCCAGTTATCCCAGTTCATGGATCAGACCAATCCGCTGGCAGAACTGCGCCACAAGCGCACACTCTCAGCGCTGGGCCCGGGCGGCTTGCGGCGCGAGCGCGCTGGCTTTGACGTGCGCGACGTGCACCATTCGCATTACGGGCGCATTTGCCCCATCGAAACCCCTGAAGGCCCGAACATCGGTCTGATTGGGCGCCTGGGGAACTTTGCCCGCGTCAATGAATACGGCTTTATCGAAACTCCGTACCGCAAAGTGCTGCGCTCCCTGCCTTCGGATGATCCGCGGCTGGTGGGGCGCATGCTGCGCGAGACGCTGGCTGACAACGAGACCGGTGAGGTTATTGCCCGCCAGAACGAGCGCATCACCGAGCCGATGCTGGCAGCGATTAAGAAGCTGAACCGGCCCAACATCTTTGTGGTGCCGTTTGTCTCTCAGGAAGTGGAGTACCTCTCCGCTGATGCCGAGGATAAGTTCGTCATTGCCCAGGCTAACACCACCATCAATGACTACGATGAGTTTGCCCAGGAGCGCATCTCCTGCCGGCATCACTCTGATTTTACCGAGTCAGGCCCGGATAGCGTCAATTACATGGACGTTGCACCGCACCAGGTGGTGGGCGTCAGCGCTTCGTTGATCCCCTTCCTGGAGCACGACGATGCCAACCGCGCTCTGATGGGCTCCAACATGCAGACGCAGGCCGTGCCGTTGATTTCGCCGGATATCCCGCTCATTTCCACGGGCATGGAGGCTTATGCCGCCATCGACTCTGGGCAGGTGCTGGTGGCCGAAGAGGAAGGGCAGGTGGAATCGGTGAGTGGCAAGCAGGTGGTG
>CAYVOX010000254.1:0-2557 GCA_964453035.1 uncultured Anaerolineaceae bacterium | reverse complement strand
CTTTCCGGATCAATTTTTAGCCGATTTTCCCGATTTTACTTCGCCGGAACAACCGGGCGAACCAAACCAGTTAGATCGCCACCAAGGTCCTGAATGGAATCATACAGTGCCTGAACAACATACTTGGCATTGTGTGCAAAAGCACCCGGATCCTTGAGCGCATACTGGTAATTGTAGGTTGCTTTGATCAAGCGCGGGGTGAAGGCATTGTAAACCAGCTTGGTGCCTTTGTCATCCGTATCAGCCTTCCCATCAGCATTCTTATCCAGGAAGAAGTAAGGATGCGAAGCTTCATCAAAGACCATTGCGACGCCCGCCCGTTCTTTGGCGTATTTCTGAATCGCAGCAAAGAGGCGTGTCTTGAAGGTCTCGATAACGTCTTTCATCGGTTTGGTGGCATCAGTGCCTTCATAATTCTCTTTGGTCGTGCGAATCTTTTCAACGTCAGCAATGGTCTTGACGGTGGGATGGCAGGCGGTGCAGGCCGTAACCTTGATTTCCAGAGTGTGCTTGTCATGGCAATCGGTGCAGGTCTGGAAGCCTTCCATATGCATGAATCGACCGGCATAGGTTTTGCCTTCATATTCATAAATACCCTTGGCTTCATTACCGAAGAGCGTGGCGCCAGCGGAGAAGTAGTGAACATTCTGGAAGGCGAGCTTATCGGTGGGGGTATCCTGGACGGCTTTGTACGGCGCCAGGTAATTATTCATGGTGACCGTTGATAAGCGACCCTGATGGCATTCCAGGCACAGGTTGGACCCAACCGGCAGCAAATTACCCTTATCGTCCTTCTTGGTGGAGAAGGTGATGTTGCTTCCATTGGGGAAGGGCACATTCACTACAGCGAAGACCTCAGGCATCTTGGCTGTATGGCAGGTTTCGCACATAAAGCCATTCGCGCTGGGTTTGGCAACCACTCCCGTGGTTTCAAGGGTACCGGTCGAAGTAACCAGCATTTTTCCGGCGTTGGCGATGAACTCAGGTAAACCGCCAGTCGAGTGGCATTTGGCGCAGCCAGCCGGAACGATATAGTTAGAATCCCAGCGGCGGAAGGCATAACCAGCACCTGAGAAGTGCCCAACATCCTCGCGAACGAACTTCGAGATGTCAACCTTGGTCGGCAGCTTGGTGTTCAAATCGGCAATCGAGTCATACATCAATTCGATACCGTATTTGGCGTTATGCGCATAAAGGCCGGGATCTTTGGCAACCACCACATAGTTGAAGGCGGCCTGGAGGAGGCGCGGTGAAACTTTGGTGAAGGAGATGTTAGCCCCCTTGTCGTCCTTATCGGCCTTGCCGTCGCTTTCCTTATCCTGGAACCAGTAGGGATAAGCGGCGCCGTCAAAGACAATGCCCACGCCCAGGACGTCCTTAGCATACGCGTAGATGGCTTTGAGCAGGGTAGCCTGAACACCAGCCACCTCAGCCGCCATGCCTTCTTTCACATCGCCGTTACCGTTGAAGTCTTTGGTGGAAGAAACCATGCGAATCTTGCGGACATCCTCAACGGTCTTCACGCCAGTATGGCAGGTGGCGCACATGGCGAACTCAAGCTGCAGGCTGTGTGGATTGTGGCAGCCATCGCAGGTGTCGAAATCTTCAACATGAGCGAACTTGGCATCATAGCGCTTTCCGGCATATTCATAGCCACCTTTGACCTCAGTACCATAAAGCGAGAGCGCAGCAGTAAAGTAGTGCGCCGTCTGCAGGCTGAAGTTGCTCTTAGTGCCGTCAGCGTTGGTGATGGGGTCAACTGGCTTGTCGAGGTCAGTCGCCTTGAATTTGGCAATCAAATCATCAATGGTTTTCTTTGAGGCACGCCCATCGTGGCAGGTCATGCAGCGCGCTTCTGGACCGAGATTCTTGATTTCCACACCGGAGGGGAACTTGACGCTGGTTAGGTTCAGAGCCGCTTCGCTGTGGCAGGCGTTGCAGTCAACCGTGGTGCCAGTTGGAACATTCTTGGCGACCTTGCCGGTAGCGGCAAATTCCTGGAAGCCGGTTGAGCTGTGGCAGTTCGCGCAACCCGCCGGAATTTCCTTGGGCGTGGCAGTATCCCAATGGACAAAAGCCTCGGCTTTAGCATCCGCGTGACCGGAGGCCGCCCACACCTTCTGGAAGGGGGCTTCTACTGCGGGTTTGGTCGGCACAGCCGTTGGACAGGGCACCGCTGTTGGACAGGCGGGTGCCTTGGGGCAATCCGGGCAGGGCGTGGATGTGGCCGTCTGGCAGGCTGCCAGAAGAAGCATTGCACCCAACCCCACCAAAACGATTGCGATGAGTTTCCTTTTTGACATTTTGCATTCTCCTTGAATTAGGTTAGGAAAAACAAGTTCAACATGCGACTTCTCTCAGGGTCACAGTAGGATCTCGGGATCAAACTGCAATAAGGGAGGGCCCTCCTTTCAGGCGCGAGATTAATACAAGGTTAATTATAGCAGGCGAGTAATATGAAAACAAGATTAATTAGGTAAGAATTTAATCCTATAATTCATATGATATCTGTCGCATTGCACTCAAAAAACTCGTCCTTGACGGAAAGGGTGGGAAG
>CAYVOX010000253.1:0-2571 GCA_964453035.1 uncultured Anaerolineaceae bacterium | reverse complement strand
GCCAATGCGGATGTTTTTCTTTGGAATGGATAGCTGCGCTTCTTTTTTGCTCATAATGTCTCCTTGGTGAATTTTCAATGATGAATTCTAAGTTATTTAGCGATTTCAACTTTATAGGGAATTCTAATGACTCCACTTGAAATCTGAACAGATGTTGTGTAGAAAGTAATTTCCGCACGGACGTCGTAGTTGCCCACTTCAGCCGTTTGTGATGCTGTAAAGCAGTAACGGTAAGTGATTTTATAACTCCGACTGGTTTCCATCCCTGTTTGTTTATCTTTATAAATCGTCTCTTCCACCTTAGGTGTAAAAGTGTAACTCAACCCTTTTGGCGCACTGGTTAATTTACTCGATGACTTTTGGCTTTTTGCGATCAGTTCCATGCTGCCAGAAACTAACTCAATATCACCTGCCAAGTTTCCATTATAGAGCATTACATAGTCTTTGCATTGCGTTTTTCCAGGCGCAAGTTTTACACTTTCTACACCTCCGTGTAGCAATTCAAAAAGAAGGTAACCGCCGATTCCAAGCACGATAAGGGCAACAATGAAGAAAAGAATTGTTTTTCCACTTTCCTTAAGAAACTCGAAACAACCCTCACCCTGATTCATTTTTTTTACCTCACTTTCACGTCGATTTCTAAACAATCTATTTGCGAATTATCAACTCCTTCAACGCTGTATGTCCATCGTCGTTATTATGTCTTAATTTGAAAAGTGGTTAAGTCTGGGCCAATGCCAACGATGAGGCGATCCTTCCCAAAGCAGGATGGCGGCGAAAATGGGGCTCTATTGCTACCTTTTACCTGCCAGAGCATCTTACCCTCAGGTGAAAGACCCACGAGGACACCCTGTAAATTACGCGCAAATACATACCCATCAGGTGTCACTGTTACAGGGTTGATGCCAACTCCTTGCCCGCCAATTGAGTGACTCCAGTTTATCTTGCCATCTTTCGGATCGATCGCAAAAATTGTCCCGTGGCGTGGCGTTACATAGATCAATCCGTCCGCTCCGAGCACTACAGGCGCATCTACCATTTGAATATAACCGGGTGGTCCCGCCACCGAAGCCTGCCAGGCGGATCTTCCCATTTTATTCATGGCAAACACCCAGCCACCGCTGGAACAGAAAAATACCAACCCGTCCGGGTGAGCCGCAGGTGATGATTCCATCTTATCATTAGTTGTAAACTGCCAGCGGATGGCGCCGCTATCTGCATCCAGGTTATAAATTTCTCTGCCCTTGCACACAGCGTAGATGGATCCATCTGCCCCCACAACCGGTGAAGGCCAGGTGCCACCCCCCATGATCTGGCACAGCGGCGTTTTCCACAGGCTTTGTCCTTCCTTTGAGATGCCTGTTAGTACGCTGTTATTATTAATAACATAAATATTGCCCCCTGGCGCTACAGTTGGCTTGCAGGTCAGGTTGCCGGCCTGTTTTTGAGTCCACTTGAGATTGCCGTATGCATCAAACGCCATCAACTGCCCGTTGAAGACTGTTAAGATGTGTTTTTCACAGGTCATCACAGGTTGAACCGCGCCCGAGAAGCTGTTAGCCCCTCCCAGGATAGCCTGCCATGCAAGATCTCCCTGTGCGCTTATTGCTGCGAGTAAGCCGTTATGCGTAATGACGTAAATTGTTCCATCTGGGCTGACCAGCGGAGCAACTGCCACGTCACCCGGCAGTTTAAAACGCCAGACTTCTTTTCCAATGATTTTGAGGTCCGACAGAATAGCTTGTCCTGCCGCTGGTCTTTCCCCGGGCGGGGCAGGTGTAAATGTTGGCGGCGGATATCGGCCGGTGTGTTCTCCAGGTGTAGTGGGTATAACGGTCCTGTTTGAAAGGGGTGGTTTTGGGGTTTGGTTGAGCGCACTGACTTGTGGTGCCTCGTCAGTACGCATTGACGTGCCAGGTTTACCCAGCAGCAACTGGGCAAGTTGTTTGACCTGCCGTTCATAATCCGTTCTTAAATCCCATACCTGGTAACGGCGTAAAAAATATGGGGTTCTACATTCGCTCACCAAAATTGGAAAAATGGGACGCTTACGGCTGGCAAAATCGTTCCACTCAGCCTCTACTTCCTGGCTAGTTACTGAGTCTGGCGAGAGGATCACCAACATTTCCGTGCAGCGGGTCAATGCGTCTTCGATGGCTGCCCGCCAACCTTCCAGATTGGCCTGGCGTTGACTGGCAATGTTATCCACATCGCGCCAAGTAACCACTCCCAGCCGGTTCAAATCGGAGGTGAGTTGGTCAACAAATTCAGCGTTTTTACGGGAATAGCAGATGAACACCAAGGGCGAAACCGGGCTCTGCAGGACAAGGCTGCCTCCGCAGCGCACGCATTGTTTAACACCTTCTGGTTCATCCTGGCTGAGCCCACAGTAAGGGCATTGAACAACAGCAGTCATGAAGTCCACTCCTCTCGTTCGTCAAGCCGGACTTTCCCTGCCTGTTTTTACGAACTTTCTTCTGCAGACACTTAAACCTCTCCCAATCCTAATTGTATTTCAATTTCGTCCGGAGTCATGAATGAATTTGAAAGGTTTCGGTTCATTTCCCGGCC
>CAYVOX010000252.1:0-2592 GCA_964453035.1 uncultured Anaerolineaceae bacterium | reverse complement strand
TCTTGTTCAGCGGTTTTTAATGATGGTGTCATAGCAGGTTCCAATCCCTCAGGCGTCAATTTCCACATCGAGTTTATCTTCGAGCAGGCGTAAAATTTCGGGCACCCGTTCTTCCAACAGGGAAAAGAGGTCGTGTGCTTCCTTCAGGCGTTCTTTTAGTTCCTCCGGGCGGTCTGCCATCAGGTTCAATCCGCGCTCGGTGATCTGGTGAAGGCCAGACATCAATCCCAGCCACTGGCGCATATAGATGATCCACCCACCGGGTTTAAAACGAAAATAATCCCGCCGGGGAATGGGCGAAGCTACCCGTTCAATCAGCCCGGCTTCCACCAAAAAACGCGCCATGATGCTGATGGAGCTCTTGCTGGCCTGCAACGTTTGCCCGATCTCCGTGATAGATTGGGCTGGTGGATCCGAGATGAGCAGCACGCCCAGGATTCGCCCGGCCATGCGCGGCATGCCAATTTGCTCAAAAAAAAGGCCGATATCCTCAATAAAGTGCTTTTTCTCGAAGGGTGGTTTTACAGGCATAGTGTCAGATTCTCCAAACAAATCAAGGACCAACTATACTGCAATTACATCGTTTCGTAAAGTCTAAACGATAGCAACATTCGAATACTGGGCCAGTCTCTTTGAGAAAATAATAAAACGAAACTGCCTGGTGTGTAACGGTTCCATTGATCTATTTAGGCAACCTGCTAATCTAAAAAGTGAATGGAAAAATTGACCATTAACTGCTTTTGCTGGTATCATGGTTAATGAAAAAAGGGTTGGTTTATATTCTCATATTTTTTCGCGATTGATGAGCGATTGCGCAGACGCCATTCGATGAGGTTTTATGAATCACGTGAATTGGCATAATAGACCGACAATTGGAGTGCTGGCAGGATGGCAATTTTACCGCACAGCGACCAATCTATCCTACCTCAAACCTATCTACACAGGAATCCGCGCTGCAGCCCAACACTTAGGTTGTAATGCATTTTTTGGGTGCGGAATTGGCGCTTCTGCCAGCCCGGGGGATCCGATTCGATCGGCATGGCCGTTTTCGGCCCCAGATGTAGATTATGTTCCAATTAATTCATCTAACACTGACGGCCTGATCATATTAACGCCATTGCACTCGTCAGAGCGCTCCCAGTACATTCAAAACTTGAGGGCTGAAGGCTTCCCTATCCTGTTCTTGGGCTCCGGCGAGAGGGGTCCAACCGTATCTGTTGATAATTCTGGTGGTGTCTTCACAGCAATAGAACATCTTGTTCAACACGGTCACCGTAAAATTGCGTTTCTGGCTGGTAGTATGGATGATATGCAAGGAGATACCGGAGAGCGCTTACGCGCGTATCAAGCAGCGCTCACCTATTATGGGCTGGAAGGGGACCCAAAATCTGTCATTTTTGGTCGGCATGTCTTTGATGGCGGTTACGCTGGCATAAAGAAAATGATCAAAGAAGGTAATTCATTCACCGCTGTATTGGCCAGCAATGACGAAATGGCACTTGGAGCTATACACGCCCTTAAAGAAATGGGGTTCAGGATACCCCAAGACACCGCCATAATTGGCTTTGATAATCGGCCCGAGTCATCCATTCAAGAGCCCCCTCTTAGCAGCATTCATATTCCATTATTTGAGATCGGATACCGCGCAGTTGAGTTAATGATGCGTCACTTTGAGGGTAAGGGCACTTTGAGCGGTACAGTAAGAGTTCAAACACGCCTGGTCTGTCGGGAATCATGCGGTTGTGGCAGTTATTTAGTTAATCAATCTTCCAATCAAACCAATATCACAGAAACAGTTCCGGATGCCAACAACAAGCAGGATCGATTAATTGACATAATGGCCACAACCGTATTGAACCAGGCTCAAAATCTCTCAGAAACGCAATGTAGGTCAATCTGCTGCCAACTCATAAAATCATTTGATAACAGTATTGAAGAGCTGGATCCGACCGGGTTTATTTCATCCCTGAATAATGCTTTACAAAGCACAGTAACCAGCGGCGATAACGCGTACATTTGGCAGGATGCAATCAATTTACTGAAGAAGAGCTTTCAAACTACAAAAATCTCCAGTTCCTTGCAACTGTTCATTGATGCTTTTAATCAGGCGCACCAGATGATCAGTTCCCATATGCAGAGACAGCACCGCCAAATGATTGTTGATCAACAGTGGATAAGCAGTCGGTTGAGCCTTTTAACAGCCAGTCTGCAGACCGCATTGGATGAGGCAAGCATCTTTGAAGTTCTGGAACAGCATCTGAAGGATTTAGATATCAAATTGGCCTTGATTGTCCTATTTGAAGCTCAAGATGACGATCCCTTTGCATGGAGCAACTTATGCTTTGGCATACAGATCAAACAGGACGCAATGCGTTTTCCAAGTCCAGCTTTTCCACCGGCGGGAATTTTTAATAAGGATATTCCCATTCAACTCACAATAATACCTCTCGTGAATCAAATTGGACAAATAGGTTACCTGGTTTTTGACTCAGATAATTTCGATATTTACGGTTTTATTGTCCAGCAGCTAGGTGGGGCATTCAACACCGCCCGCCTTTATAAGCAAGCTACAGAAGGCCGTCGTCTGGCAGA
>CAYVOX010000251.1:0-2596 GCA_964453035.1 uncultured Anaerolineaceae bacterium | reverse complement strand
TCCATTCGGATGATACCACCGCCGTTCTCCTGCGCTTTGAAGACGGCACGCCAGGCATGCTTCTGGCCTCAAAGGCGGCGAGCGGTCACAAAAATGACCTGGTTGTGACGGTGGATGGCGAACTCTGCGAATTTAGTTGGGAGCAGCAAACACCTGACCGGCTGATGATTGGCCGGCGCGAAACGGATAATGGAGAGTTTTTTATTAACCGCCTCACCGCAAGGCCAACCAGCCTTCCCTACATTTCTACGCCTGCCGGACATGTCATGGGATGGTCTGACGCGCTGCGCAATGCCATCTCCGCGTTTTACAATTCGATCTGGCAAAACACCTTTGCCCAACCCAGCCAGCCTTATGCCACCTTCGAGGATGGATGGCGCGCAAATGCCTTCATCGAGGCTTGTATTCGCTCCAGCAACGAACACCGCTGGATTGAGCTTGATCTCTAACTCAAAAGGAATCAATATGATCCGCGTTCATGTCTGGGCTGAGGATAAACCTCTACCTATCCACGAGAAGAAGATGCGGGAACTCTACCCGACCGGGATTCACGGCGCTATTGCCGCGTTTATTGCCGCTCAAGCCGATATGGCTGTCACCAGCGCGGTTCTGGCTGATCCAGAGCAGGGATTATCTTCCCAGGTACTGGCCGGAACTGATGTTCTTGTTTTCTGGAGCCATAAACATTGGCGCGAGTTGAACGATGAAACAGCCGAAAGGGTACAGAAAGCAGTTCTGGAGGGGATGGGAATCATCTTCTTACATTCGGCACACGCGTCAAAAATCTTTGCCAGGCTGATGGGCACGCGCACGCAAAGCCTGCGCTGGCGCGAGGCCGATGAACGTCAACGCTACTGGATCGTCGCCCCCTCTCACCCCATCACGCAGGGTCTGCAGGGAGAATTTTTTGACGTTCCGATGGATGAGACTTACGCCGAATATTTTGAAATACCTCGGCCCGATGAGCAGATTTTCATCACGGGCACGCAGACGGGTGAAGTTTTCCGCAGCGGCAATTGCTGGTCGCGAGGAATGGGCCGCATCTTTTATTTCCAGGCCGGGCATGAAACCTATCCAGTTTACTATCAACCAGAGGTGCAACTGGTGTTGATCAATGCGATTCGTTGGGCTGCTCAATTGGAAAAACGCGCCAACTGGCCAAACTGGGCTCGTGAAGGTTAATCCACAAGAATTGCGTGACTTTGATTAATAATACTGAGGTTTGGATAAATTGAAATAGATTAACCCAATTCTTATAATACTTGCAGGGCGAGTTTTTCCTAAACAATTTGAAAAGGAGAATAGAGATGAAGAAGCTTGTAGCGCTGATGTTTGTTGTGATCTTTCTAGTTTCTTTGGTCGGCTGCAGTACCCCGACCACCGTTGCTCCCAAGGCAACCTCTGCTCCGGCTGCCACAGTTGCAGCTCCAGCTGCCACGGCCGTCAAACCAACCACTGCTCCTGCCACAGTTGCCCCAACAAAAGCGGAAGCTCCGGTTGTTGTCCAGGTCTTCCACTATATGCTCCAAACCACAAAGCAGGCTGGTTTGAAGGATGTTCAGGCAGCCTATACCAAACTGCATCCCAATGTAACCTTCAAGAACATTTTCTACAACCAGGGAACAGACTACTTCCCTCAGCTCTCCACAGCCCTGGCATCTGGTGAAGTTCCAGAAATCATCATGGGCAACCCCGGCCTCTACCCCGATGTTGTTAAAGAGGGCTTTGCCATGGATCTGACTGAGAACAAAGTCATCAAGGGGCTCAATCTCCCCAAAGGTGACCTGGGTGACGTCTCCTCCAATGGAAAGATTTACGGCTTCCCGATTGACTTCAAAACCTGGGGCGTTTTCTACAATGTCGGTATTTTTGAAAAACTCGGCCTCAAAGTACCAACCAAGCAGTCCGAACTGTTGGAAGTCGCCGATAAAATTAAAGCTGCCGGCATCGATCCCTGGATTCACGCCTTCAAAGATGCTGTGATGGGTGACATCGAAATGCGCAACACCGTGTGGCCTCGCGCACTCGCCGCTGGCAACACCGACCTGTTCGATAGCCTGATGACCGGGAAGAAAAAGTTCGCCGATTATCCCTACTTCCTGGAAGGTTTAAAAGTTTGGCAGCAGCGCATGAAATATTACCGCGCGGATGCATTAGCCAACAACCAGGATAAATCGCTCGAGTTGTTCGTGTCTGGTAAAGGCGCCATGCTTTACACCGGTTCCTGGAGCGTAGGTGACCTGGTCGCGAAGATTCCAGCAGGTTCCGACTTCAAGTTTGATTTCTTCGTAGCCCCCATCGATGAAGATGGCGCTTCCCAGAAGTTGAACGTCCAGGTTGATCAGTCCTTCATGGTTAATCCCAAGAGTAAAAACGCCGCAGTTGCTCTCGACTTCATGGAATTCTGGATCACCAATGGCGCCACCACCTGGTCCGAAACGACCTTGCTGCCCCTGACCACCGGTAAAACCTCCGATAAGCTCCTCCCGCTGGTCAAAACGCTGTCCTCCATCAAAGCCTCCGGCAAAATAGCACACTACGGCGATTTCACCAAACCGTTCAACACCGAATTCACCACCGCATGGCGCAAAGGCCT
>CAYVOX010000250.1:0-2605 GCA_964453035.1 uncultured Anaerolineaceae bacterium | reverse complement strand
ACGCCCTGGCACTTTCTCAGGAAGAAATCACTTCCCTCGCCATGGAAACTGAAGGTTGGGCCATTGCTCTGCAACTTTTCTGGCAGGGAATCAAAAGTGGGAGCGGAAGTTCTCTACGGCGCCGTCAAACCGAGAGCCGCCTGTCAGCAGAGGAACTCTTTTTCTTCCTTGCAAAAGAAGTCCTCGGACAACTTTCTCCCGATGTACAGGATTTCTTGCTCACCACCGCCGTCCTGCGTGATCTGGATACTCAGATTTGCAACTGCCTTCGCCAGGAAGAAGATTCCGATAAGTATCTCAAATATCTTCTGGAAAACGGTCTGTTTGTCGTTGACCTGGGTCCCGATACCATCCGTTACCACAACCTCTTTCGAGAATTTATCCTTAACCAGCTTTCACTTCAGCAAAAAAAACGCCTCCACCTTAAGGCCGCTGGCTGCCACCTTACCCGGGGGTCGGTGGAGGCTGCCGTTTATCATTTTCTCAAAGCCGGTCAGGAGGACGAGGCTGCCAAAATTATCAGTCAAAATGGCGAAAGTCTGATTCTTTCCGGCCGTTTGGAAACCCTCAATAATTGGATTACCTCCATCTCCCCCAACATTCTCGCCGCTCATCCACTACTGCTTGTTTTCCTCGGTGATAACGCTCGCCTTCACAGCCGCTTTCAAGAAGCTCTGGGGTGGTACCGCCAGGCCGAAGAGCAAAGCCGCTTTATCGGCGATACCCATACCACCAGCCAGGCTCTGCATGGACAGGCCAAAGTCTATCTGGATACGGTAAATCCCATCCAGGCAGATCTGCTATTGCAGGAAGCTCTCAAATTGGTTGACGGCACTGGCGACCGCGAAAATCGCGCCCGTCTGTTAGAATTATTAGCCGAAAACAAGCTGAACTCGGGCCAACCCGGTGAAGCGGAGAGCTACCATAAAAAAGCGCGTGAGTTGCGCGAGATCGCCCCCGGCGAGACCGAGCTCTCCGTGCGCGTGCTGCTCCGTACGGGCAAACTGGAACAGGCTCGCAAAATGCTTGAAGCCCGCGTCATCACCGAGAAACATGAGCCCTTCCCCACCGCCCGCGCCCATCGCGAAACCCTCCTCCTGCTCGCCCTCATCCTCGAATTCCAGGGCGAATGGGAAGCCGCCTACGAATACGCTCGTGAAGGCATCACTCGCGGAGAAGCGCTTCAATCCCCCTTCGTGGTTGCCGTTGGCAAAATGCGTCTTGGACATGCAGCCCTGCTCAGGGATACCCACCCGGGTTATCTCGAGGCCGTTGAAGCTCACAACGACGCCATTCGCCTGGCCGATTCCCTCTCCGTCCCTCGCCTGAAGGTTGAAGCCTTTTGGGGCCTGGTGAGAGCCTACGGCTTCAAGGGTGAGTTAGACCTGGCTGAAAAAGCTGCCGCTCAAGGTCTTGAACAGGGCCGCCTGGCAGGCGATGAGTGGATTTCAGCACTGATTCTTGTTTCCATGGGTGCCAGCTACGCCCTCTCCGGTAAAACCTCGCTGGCTTTAGACTGGCTGGATCGTGCCCGCGAAAAGTTCTACAAAGTCAGTGATCCATATGGCGAGACCCTTGCCCGTTTCTGGCAGTGCCTCACCTGGTGGAAATCTAGCCAGTACCTTCGCCTGGACAAGAACCTGGATGACGTTCTCAGGTTGATCCATGAGCATGGCTATGAATACCTGCTCACCCGCCGCACCTTGCTCGGACCGCCGCAACCGCGCGCTATTTTGCCAATGCTGCTTTATGCTCGCAAAAAAGGATTCCAGCGACCATTCATCGAGACCATCCTCTTCTCCCTGGGCATTTCCTCCATTGAATACCATCCCGGCTACCAGCTGCGCGTCCAGACTCTGGGTCAATTCCGCGCCTGGAGAGGTGACCAGGAAATCTCCCCCGCCGAATGGCGCCGCGAAAAATCTCGCCAGCTTTTTCAACTTTTAATGACGCATCGCTGTGTGCCGGTCGAGCGTGACCGTCTGGTCGAATCGCTCTGGCCCGGCGTGGATATCGAAACCGGCCGGCGTAATTTTCGCGTCACGCTCAGCACTTTACTACGCGTTTTGGTTCCCTCTCACACCCGCGAAGAAGATTCCATCTTCATCTTCCGCGATGGGACGCAGTATGCCTTGCGCTCTAACACCGATATCTGGGTTGATGCCTGGGAATTTGAGCGCCTGGTCGAATTAGGCCAAAACCAACCTGCTTCGCAACGAAAACTCCGCATCCAGCACTTCCAGAATGCCCAATTATTATATAAAGGCGAATACCTGCAGGATAATCTCTACGAAGATTGGTGCATTGAGGAACGGGAACGCTTACTGGCAATCTACCTGCGCACTTCAGACCAGCTTGCCTGCCTGTTCGCGGAAAACGAAGATTGGCAGGCTGTTTTGGATACCTGTCAGCGCATCCTCGCTCGTGATAAATGCTGGGAAGAGGCTTACCGCCTGATGATTCTCGCATACCACAAACAGGGCAACCAGCCTTCCGCATTGCGCGCCTACCAGAAATGCGTCGAGACCCTGAAAACCGAACTGGACATTCAACCTTCTCAGGAAACTGTCTCACTTTTCAACACGATTTTTCCCGAAGCTCCTTC
>CAYVOX010000249.1:0-2616 GCA_964453035.1 uncultured Anaerolineaceae bacterium | reverse complement strand
GACCTGTTAGGTTTTTAGAAACCTAACAGGTCTTTTCGGCGAGGGTGTTTCAACCCGCGGCGGTGGGTTCATAAGCGAACCCACCCTACAACTGTCAGGTCGTGGTGGTGGTGGGGGGGATGAAAGCCGCGATCGCTGCGCGCTCTCCGCGGGCGACAGGTCTATTCGGCGAGGGTGTTTCAACCTGCGGCGGTGGGTTCATAAGCGAACCCACCCTACAACTGCGTCCGCGAATGTTTTCGGCGCAGACCGCTGTCGAGAAGCAGTCGGGAGTGGTGGGTGCGGGCGTGGAGACCAGGCCCCTACCATTATCTTCGCGGCGTTTTCACATTTCTTTATTTGATATTCAATAAAATCAATATAACCTCTTGACAATTTTTGATTTAATGCTATTATACTTACATAAATCGTAAGTCCTTTCAGGAGTTGCCTTATGAATCATCTGCTCAAATCGTGTCCGGTATGCGGTGGTGAACTGGTGGTCACCCGCCTGCACTGCGGCGTGTGCGATACCTCCCTCGAGGGGCATTTTTCCGCCGCGCCTGTTGGCCCGTTCAGCCAGCTCAACCCAGAGCAAATCCAGTTTTTGCTCAACTTCGTGCGCTGCGAGGGACGCTTCACCCGCCTGGAGGAGGAGCTCAAGCTCTCCTACCCCACCCTGCGCAACCGCCTCTACGAGATCATCCGCGCCCTCGGTTACGAGCCGGGACGTGAAGAGCCCCCGGCCCCGCGCCTTTCCGCTGAGGATCGCCGCCGCATCCTGGAAGACCTGGACCAGGGCCGCATCACCTGGGATGAAGCCCAGCGCCGTCTCAAAGGCATCAAAGAAACCGCCGAAGCGCCCTCCGCTGAGGCCGAGAAGGAGGCATAGCCATGGTTAAAAGTGAGGAAAGACTTAAAGTTCTAAAAATGGTGCAGGAAGGCAAAATTACCGTCGAGCAAGCCACCTCTTTGCTTGAGGCGCTCGAAGAAGCCCCCACCGTCGCCGCTAAAGCCGGCGCCGCGCCCCTTGCCGCCGGGGCATCGGCGGCAGGTTCAGGCCAACCCGCGCGCTGGCTGCGGGTGCGCGTCACCGATACCGATTCCGGCCGCCCGCGCGTCAACATTCGCCTGCCCATCAGCGTCGTCAGCGCTGGCATCAAAATGGGCATGCGCTTCTCGCCCCAGGTGGAAGGCCTGGATATGGAAGAGCTGACCAAATGGATCAGCAGTGGCGAGGTCGGTCAAATCGTTGACGTCATTGATGACGAAGACGGCGAGCACGTTGAAGTGTTCATCGAGTAAACATGGTCGAATTCACGCAGACGAACTGGAAGAAACCCTTCTTCCTCATCTGGAGCGGGCAGATCTTCTCGCTGCTGGGCTCTGGCCTGGTGGGCTTTGCGCTTATCTGGTGGCTTACCTCCACCACCGGCTCTGCTTCGGTGCTGGCACTGGCAACCCTGGCCCAGATCCTGCCCGAGGTCTTCATCGGTCCCTTTGCCGGCGCCCTGGTGGACCGCTGGAACCGCCGTCTGGTGATGATTGTGGCCGACCTGCTCATCGCAACTGCCACGCTGGCCCTGGGCATCCTGTTCTTCTTTAACGTCGTCCAACCCGAGTTTGTTTACCTCATCCTGTTCATCCGCGCCATTGGCGGCATTTTCCACTGGCCCGCCATGCAGGCCTCCACATCGCTGATGGTGCCGGAAAAACATCTCACGCGGATCGCCGGTCTAAACCAGACCCTGCGCGGTGTCCTCAACATCGCCACCCCACCGCTGGGCGCGCTGCTCATCAGCCTGATCCCCACCTACGGCGTGATCGCCATTGATGTGGTCACCGCGTTGATCGCCGTGACGCCGCTGCTCTTCGTCAACATCCCGCAGCCGGCGCAGATCCACAAGGCAGTTGCCGTCACCCCGCTCTCCATGCTGCGCGATGTGCGCGAAGGATTGCAATACGTGGTTTCCTGGGCCGGACTGTCGGCTATCCTCATTATGGCGATGTTGATCAACTTCCTGGTCAATCCGGGCTTTATGCTGATGCCGCTGCTGGTGAAGAACCACTTCCTGGGTGATGCCTGGCACCTCAGCCTGATGGAATCCGGCTGGGGCATCGGCCTGGTGATCGGCAGCATCCTGCTCAGCGTGTGGGGCGGCTTCAAACGCAAGGTCATCACGTCCATGATCGGGTTGATCGGCATGGGCGCTTTCACCCTGCTGGTGGGTTTTGCGCCGCAGAACCTGTTCGGCATGGCTGTGGTGGGGATGAGCCTGGCCGGGTTTATGAACCCGATCGTCAACGGCCCGCTGATGGCGCTGCTTCAATCCCGCGTGCCGGCGGATAAACAGGGGCGAATTTTTACCCTGGTCAACAGCGGGGCCGCTGGCATGATGCCGCTTGGCGTGGCCCTGGCAGCCCCGGTGTCGGAAAACCTGGGCATCCAGGCCTGGTTCCTGGTGGGCGGCTTTGCGACCGTGTTGATGGGCATCGCTGGCTTCCTCATCCCGGTCATCCACAATATCGAATCCGACCCGCTCCATCCTCCCATTCAGTCTCAGCCCCTGCCCGAAGCGGGGTAACGGCGCTCCGATTTTTCCAGTGGCTCTGTGTATTCGAGTTCTAGCCTGCGAC
>CAYVOX010000248.1:0-2635 GCA_964453035.1 uncultured Anaerolineaceae bacterium | reverse complement strand
GGGTTGGGCTACCCGCGGCAGGCAAGGTTAGCCCTTCGCCCGGGTCAACGCAGCCATCTTGCAGGCACTGGATGAGCACGCCTTCGATGCTGGGGTTGTACTCTTCCAGGTAGCCCTGCAGGTAATACGGACCGATGAAGAAAGTGGGCACTGCCAGCTGCGGCACGCCGTACTTGGTGGCCATCTCGCTGAACAGGCGCTGGTTCTCCGGGTTGTAATACACCTCGTAGGAGCGCAGCACCACCCCCGGAAAGCGCCCGGGCAGCTGCTCAAAAAACGGTTTGGCTGCCGCGCAGTGCGGGCAGCCGTCGCCCCAGAAAAAGTAAATCGTGACCGGGTTGACCGGCGTGGGCGATTGCGCCTCAACCGGCGCTGCCCCGGCAAACCCGCCCAGCAGCACCACCGCCAGCGCCAGCCCGATCCCCATTAATATCAGGCGCCTCAGGTTCATCTCAACCCTTTAGTGCAGCAGCTCGGTATGATCCACCAGTTTGCCGGTGATGAACGCTTCAGCAGCAGCGTCAATCTCCACGAGGTCGGTCACCACCGGCTTGATGTTCAGCCGGCGCATGCTCTCATAAGCCCCAGCGCCCATCCCGCCGCAGATGAGCGTACTGCAATCGGCAATCACTTCCGCCATTTGCACATGCTTGTTGTGCGAGCCCATTTCCGTGCCGTGCCCCTGGCCGTGGCCTTCTTCGCCGTGGTGGTGCGCCTGGAACTGGTTGTGGTCCAGCTTGTCGCGCATCTCGCGCTGGGTAATTTTGCCTTCTTCAATGGTGAGCACCATGTAGTAAGCGGCGCGCCCAAAATGCTGGCTGATGGTTTTTCCGTCATCGGTCACAACTGCGATCTTCATATTAATCTCCTTTTTCATCGTCTCAAGGGTAAAATGCCGCCCGCCGGTTTCTTCCCGCTCATCCGAGGGGTAAAGCACCAGCAGGATCTGCGCCGCGCTCTGCCCGTTGTTCACCCAGCAGTGCGCCAGGTGGGCTTCAAACAGCAGGCTGTCGCCCGCGTTCAGATTGAAAACTTCCCCCTCCACCTGGTAATGGATGGAGCCTCCCAGGCAGTACACAAATTCATGCCCGGTGTGCACCAGGTTGCGCTCCCCGCTGCCCTTGCCGGGCTCCAGCGTCACCACAAACGGCTGCACCGCGTTACCCGCCAGGTCCTTGCCCAGGTTCTGCATGCGCATGGTGCCAAAAACTTCCTCGGGGCGCTGGTCCGCCGGGGTAAAAACCACCCGCCGGGCCGCCGGCGCAGATTGGAAAAACGCCCCGATGGGCACTTCCAGCGCCAGCGCCAATTGCTGTAGCGTGCTCACCGAAGGCGAAGATTTGCCGTTCTCCACCAGGCTGAGCGTGTTGACGTTCAATCCGCTGCGCTGCGCCAGGGCGCGCAGCGAGAGCCCCCGTCCCACGCGCAGGTCGTGCAACCGCTTTCCGACCATCACTTCGGGCTGACCGCCTGTGGACTGTCCATCTGCCGTATTTTTATTCATTATTCCGCCTCCGGCCTCTTATCTGAGAGGTCTGTTTGTGCCCGCCCCGGTTTCACTTCAGGCGGAGCCGCAATCAGTAACCAGGATTATAGTACAAATTTTATAAAATTCCCAATATATCAACCAATTTAATAACAAGCCCTGGCCGCGGGGCGGGTTCATTGGTTTTACCAGAATCGCTTATAATAGGGGTGGGGGATGCCCGCCGCGAGAGAGACTGATTGAGGGAGGAACGGTTTTTATGCGTAGAATTGCTGTGAGTCTGGTCCTTTTATTTGCGCTGGTATTTTTGCCGCTGCTTTCGCAGCCCCCGCGCGCCGCAGCCCTTTCACCCGCCGCGGCGGTTGGGGGTTTCATGATGTACCTGCCCTTTGTGTTTAAAGCCGTGGCTGAACAAATGGTGCCCGTTTATGCCGGATCCTTTTGGCGGGGCTGCGACCCCGCAGTCAACGATTTGCTGAAATTGCCCTGCGACCCTTCAGGGGACGAACAACCCATCGGCGAAGTCTATCTCAGCTTTTACGAGATCTACAAATACGAGGTGAGCAACCTGCAATACCGGGCCTGCGTGGCAGCCGGTTACTGTACCCCACCGCAATCGGTTGAATCCTTTACCCGCACGGATTACTTCACCAACCCCGCCTACAATAACTACCCGGTCGTCAATGTGACCTGGGACCAGGCGGATACGTATTGCGGCTGGGTGGGTAAGCGCCTGCCCACTGAAGCCCAGTGGGAAAAAGCCGCGCGCGGTTCTGCCGATGCCCGCGTCTTCCCGTGGGGCTTCGACCTGCCAACCTGCTCCCTGGCCAACTTCTTTGATTCTGATAATTACCAATTTTGCTCGTCTGATCTGGATCCGGATACCATGGAAGTGAGCAGCTTTACTGCCGGGACCAGCCCGTACGGGGCGCTGAACATGGCTGGCAACGTCTGGGAGTGGGTCAATGACTGGTACAGCGCCACCTACTACCAGGAAGACTCCTACTATAACCCCGCCGGCCCGGAAGCTGGCCCCGGCAGGGTGTTCCGCGGGGGAGGTTACACTGATTTTAAGGATCTAATTCGCGTCTCCTACCGCAACTATGGCACCGCGGGTTATTATCGCGAAGACCATGGCTTCCGCTGCGT
>CAYVOX010000247.1:0-2643 GCA_964453035.1 uncultured Anaerolineaceae bacterium | reverse complement strand
AATAATCCAATGGCTGCGAGGCGATCGAAAAAACCTCAGCCAGGAAATTGAAGCTGATATCAGCGCTGGTCAGAAACGTTTATGGGAAATTGTTGCCACTGGGGATGGCGTTCAGGTTTCCAATAATCCACTGCTCTCTGCCCATCATTTTGCGAATGTAATGTTCAACATCATGCGAGGCGGAGTATTCGTTGATCAATATTGGGTTCGGACGCAAGATTTCGTCGATTATGTAGCCATCCGGAATCGGCGAGCACTTCAAGAAAACGCACTTTTCTTCTCCAGTTTGCCTCCCATGATCAACTGTTCTGACCTGACGGAGCGCGCAGAGGCCACCAATTCGCCGGATCTGATCCGCCTGAGCCATGCTTACTTACCGCTCACGTTTAGCCGGCGTCATGGAGATCCAAGCCGTCCATGGAACCGCTTTGCCATCAACATAAAATATCCAGATGGTTCTCAAAAGTTGGATTATGAGGGCAACTGGAGGGATATCTTCCAGAATTGGGAGGCACTGGCATTTTCGTTCCCGGAATTTACCGAAAGTATGATCAGCACCTTCCTGAATTCCACAACAGTAGATGGTTATAATCCGTACCGGATCACGTATCATGGGGTGGATTGGGAAAAGATCGAACAGGGAAACCCATGGGCAAATATTGGTTACTGGAGTGACCATCAGATTATCTACCTGCAAAAATTGATGGAAATAAGCGCATCAGTCCATCCTGGCAGGTTACAGGCATACCTGGCCCGGCCTGTTTTCAGCAGCGCCAATGTCCCCTACCGGATTAAACCTTATAAAGATGTGCTAAGCGATCCATACCATACGATCGATTTTGACAACGACCTTGAACAACTGACCGAGATCAGAATGCTTGATCTCGGCACAGACGGCAAATTGGTTTTCACCCCTGACGGAAGTATTTTCAGATCTTCTCTTTCGGAAAAGCTGCTGGTGCTGCTGCTTGCCAAACTGGCCAACTTTGTCCCCGAGGGCGGAATCTGGATGAATACCCAGCGCCCGGAATGGAATGACGCCAACAATGCCCTGGTCGGCAAGGGACTATCGGTGGTGACCTTATGCTACCTGCGGCGGTACGTCGCATTTTGTAAACAGTTGTTTACCCAAAGTAACCTTGATTCCGTCCCACTCAGCGTTGAAGTACAACAGCATTTTGCTCACACCAGCGCAATACTAACTCGATACCTTCCGATCCTTAAAGGTTCATTTTCTGATGAACAGCGCTACAGCTTGATGGAAAACCTGGGATTGGCCGGCAGTGAGTTCCGTTGGAACTTTTATCGGGGAGGCTTATCCGGTGCCTCGATTGCGGTTGATGTCAGCGAGATTCTTTCTTTCCTGGACCTTGCACTGGCGTTCATCGAGCACAGTCTGCGTGCCAATAAACGGCGCGATGACCTTTACCATTCTTATAACATCCTGCATGTAAAGCCAGGAAACGCCTCGATCGGTCGCTTGTACGAGATGCTCGAAGGACAGGTTGCGGTCCTGTCCTCTGGTTTGCTCAATGCGGATGAATCCCTGGCACTGCTGAACAGCCTGCGAAACAGTGCGCTTTTCCAGGCAGACCAGCAAAGCTACCTCCTTTACCCCGATCGTGAGGTGGCAGGGTTACTGAATAAGAATAACCTTAAATGGGAGCAGGTTCGTGATATTGCCCTGTTCCAGGCTCTGATCGAAGCAAAGGATACATCACTGATTACCGTTGACATTTACGGCGTTTGCCACTTCTGTGCAGATTTTTGCAACATCCGGGACGTGCGTCAGGCGCTTGATAATTTGAAACACAAACCTCAGTTCGCCAGTTTGGTTGAAGCTGATTTTGATAGAGTGTGTAAACTTTATGAAGAGACATTCCGTCACAGCGAGTTCACAGGCCGGTCAGGTACTTTCTTTGCCTATGAGGGATTGGGAAGCGTCTACTGGCACATGGTCGCGAAACTTCTCCTGGCAGTTCAAGAAATTGTTGTGCAATTCAAAAACGACGAAAATGCCAGCAAACTGATAGAGAAATACCAGGATATCCGCCAGGGATTGGGCTTTAATAAATCACCCCAGGCCTATGGAGCTTTCCCCACCGATCCTTATTCACACACCCCCAAAGGACAGGGCGCCAAACAACCCGGCATGACCGGTCTGGTCAAAGAAGAAATCCTGACTCGCAAAACGGAGCTTGGTTACACCGTCACAGAGGGTAAGCTGGTGTTTGACCTGGTGCTGCTGGATACGGCCGAATTGCTGACAGCGCCAACACTATTCCAGTACCTGGATACCTATGGGCGAGAGCAACATCTCCAGCTGCCTGCAGGCTCGATTGCATACACCATCTGTCAGGTTCCGATCATCCTTCATAAATCTGTGGAATCACACATCACCGTCCATCTGGCGGATGGGAATGCGCTAGAATTCAAAGGTCATTCATTGGATCTATCCACCAGTCAACACATTTTCCTCCGCGACGGTCTGGTCAGCTATATTGAGGTAGCCTTTCCGGCTCGCTGAGTAAAATGGAATCCTGAACATCAAGTCAAATTCTATCCCCACATGCTCCACTTGAATCAAAAGTGGCGAGGGTGGGATTTGAACCCACATCCAAGGGCTTATGAGTCCCCTGCTCC
>CAYVOX010000246.1:0-2685 GCA_964453035.1 uncultured Anaerolineaceae bacterium | reverse complement strand
CTTGGTGGTGTTGCCTACGGCATCCAGGTCAGCCATAATCTGGCGCGCTTTCTTAGTTTCCTGGTCGTCCTGGTCGTGCCAGGCCATCTCGGCAATACCATTGGCGTTGTCAGAGATTGGACCGTACGAGTCCATCGCCACATTGTTACCGGTGTGGCTGAGCATGCCGATACCAATCATGGCTACAGCATAAAGCACGTAGGTGGAGTCTTTTTCACCGCCGTACAACAACAGCGCAAAAATGAAGGAGGCCGCGATGACGACTAATGCCCATACGGAAGATTCCATGCCCACCGATAAACCCGAGAGGATGGTCGTGGCTGGACCCGTCTTGGTGGATTTGACAATTTCCTTGACCGGGGTTCGCTTGGTTGAGGTGAAATACGAAGTGAGCGGGTTGAAGGCTACTGCCAGACCAACACCAATGCTCGTCAACATCGCCAGACGCCAATCTCCGGCGTAGAGGATCGCAACCAGGAAAGACCACAGCACGGTATTGACGCTGGAGACTTCATACGAGCGAAACATGGATTCTTCAGCATCATGAGCGCGTAAAAACTTGATAGGGAATTTTTCCCAGATGGGAACGGTGAAGGTGCCAATAATTGAACTAATTACACCAATTCCGCGAATGATGAGCGGATAAACAATCCACTTGAGGTCTTTTGCCGGATCAATTTGCACCAGCGCCAACCCCAGGATTAGAGCGGAGACGATGGTGACCTCATAGCTCTCAAAGATATCCGCCGCCATACCGGCGCAGTCGCCCACGTTATCACCAACCAGGTCAGCCACAACAGCAGCATTACGCGGGTCATCCTCGGGAATGTCTTTTTCAACCTTACCAACCAAATCAGCGCCAACATCCGCAGCTTTGGTGTAGATTCCACCGCCTACGCGCATGAACAAAGCCACCAGGGTTCCGCCAAAACCGAAGCCCAGGAGGGCATCTGGTGCGGCTTTACCAAAGATAATGAAGATAACCGTTCCACCCAGCAAGCCCAGGCCATCGGTCAGCATGCCCGTGATGGTTCCCGCGTAATATGCGATGGAAAGAGATTCGTTGAAGCTGCGGCGTGAAGCTGAGGCTGAACGGATATTCGCCTGGATCGCCATGCGCATACCAAGCTGCCCCACCGTCAAAGAAAAGGTTGCACCAACAATGAAAGCAACCATACGCCCGACAGCAATAGCAATTTGCGCTGAATCTCCGAATTCCTCAACTGCTTCCAGGGACGGCTTCACCACATAGACACTCAAGAAAAGTGCAACAGCCAGGATACCGATCGCCGGGATGATGGTGCGCAATTGGCGAGAAAGATAACTATCCGCGCCAATTCGGATCGCATCCCATACTTCCCTCATCTTACTCGTGCCGGTGTCTTTAGAAAGGACGGAGCCTCTCAACCACCAGGCATATGCCAGGCTAATGAACGCAACAACGAGTACGCCGATAATGGCGATTTGCTCGAATGCGTCCAGGCCGTGTCTCGAACTCAGGCCAAAAATATCCATCTTTAACGCCTCCAAAAAGGAATTGATTTTAAGACTTCGTGTAATTTTACTCCAATGCCAAAATAAATGTCAATCAAGATTAGGAATTCATTAGAAAGTTCAAAGTCTATTGACTTTCACCCTGCGCTTGTTGTATAGTGATAGGCGTCACAATTTCAGGGCTTTTTAAACCTCACGGGCGCAGGGATATCCTCGCCCTTTCTTTAGGCAAAAAGCCAGAAATTTGAAATCTAAGCGTTATATAAACGTTATTTAAAGGTATTGTAAACTTGGCTAAAAATGGTTATGCTGTATTGTAATTACTTCGGTTGCAGGAAAAGGATACCAGGCCAGGTGACCATTAACTTTAGAGAGTTGAGAGTCAATCCATGATGGATGATGCATTAATCAATGTTGTTGATGAAGATGAAGAATATCCCGCTATCGCTCGCTTGATCGAATTAGGTCGCCAGAAAACTTACGTAACCATTGATGATGTTCTTCATTTTTTCCCTGAAGCCGAACAGGATGTAGAACAGCTCGAAGAAGCCTTCGCTGCTCTCATGAGTGCGGGTATCCCTTACGTTGAGGATTCGTCTATTGAGGGTCCTTCCGAAGAGGATATCATCCTCGAAAGCGAAGAAGAAGAAGCGGAAGAAACCACCCAGGAAATCGTTCTCGACGACCTGGCAAATATTGATACCGACGACACCATTGGCTTATACCTCAAGGAAGTCAGCAGGGTCCCGCTCCTCACTGCAGAAGAGGAAGTGGAACTGGCCCAGCGCATTGAGCGCGGTCGCATGGCTCGCGAGGAACTGGCTCGCAGCAACGTCAATGTTCGGCGCCGCCTGGAGCTGCGCCGCCTTATCGAGGATGGCTGGGGCGCACGCGAACATCTCATCACTGCCAATTCTCGCCTGGTGATTAGCGTTGCCAAGAAATACATGGGACGCGGCGTTCCTTTCCTCGACCTGATTCAAGAAGGCAACATCGGCCTGATCCGCGCCACCAAGAAGTTTGATTACCGCAGGGGTCACAAATTCAGCACCTACGCCACGTGGTGGATTCGTCAGGCGGTGACCCGCGCCATCGCTGACCAGGGACGCACCATTCGCGTGCCCGTTCACATGGGCGACCAGATTAACAAGCTCCTTCGCGTTCAACATCAGCTTACGCAACGCCTGGGGC
>CAYVOX010000245.1:0-2737 GCA_964453035.1 uncultured Anaerolineaceae bacterium | reverse complement strand
CAAAGGCCTGGTCAGTCAGGTCCATCATCAGACCTGCTTCAATCAATTGTTGCCAGTTCGGGGCATCAGCTTTTTTCATGTAAGGCTGAGCCTGGTTGGAAAAACCGAACAAATCAACAACATCCACATCGTTGGCAGTCAGACGGGTTTGGGTTACTGTTGCCAGATCACTGGCATTAACCACTGACATATCCACAGTGATATTTGGGAACTTGGTCTGGAATTTCTTGTTGAACTCCTCCATAAAAGTTACCATGGGGGGATTTTGGTGAACCAGAACCCTTAATGTCACTTTGGAGGGTGCGGCTGTGGCACCTGGAGCCTGGGTGGCGGCAGGCGCGCAGGCTGCCAAAACCATGCTTGTGACAATCAACATTACGATTAAAAAGTAAATCTTTCTCATCTTCAGATCTCCTTGTTGTTTTTTTGAGTAATACCCCGAATATTTTTAGGTGTGCTGATTACCTGAAAGTCTTGTTATTATCACCTCCTCTCCGAAATCTTCCTTCAATTAGAAGATATGAAAGAGTTACTCTGAGGCTATCCGTGAGCGGTAAGTTGCTAATCTTTGGGCAGTTGGATTGGGAGTGTATCCGTAAATCTTGATGGTTTCCAATACCCGCGCACGGGTAGACGGCTTAACACCTGGACGACCATTGATGACGCGTGATGCCGTAGTGCATGATACTCCGGCAAGTCTGGCGATTTGTTCTAATGTGTAAGAATTTTCGCCATTCATTTGGGATCCAATCCTTATCGTCCAGATTCAATATTAATATTAGGAAGCGCTTCGCATCCAGGCATGGAGAAAAGCGTGTTGATTAGGGATGATTCATAGTGTTGTCAGAATCAAAAATTGATAGATTTTAAGAAATATTATTGAGGAAAGTGGTTTACGTTCGCCTGAAGGTTTCAGGAGCCATGCCAACTTCACGCCGAAAAACACGACTAAAATATCCGCTATCAGAAAAGCCAATATTTAGCGCTATTTCAGTTATGGTCAACTGGGTGTTCTTTAATAAACGTTTGGCTTCGTTAATTCTGAGGCGATGGAGATAAACTATGGGCGTTGTGCCCAGTTCCTGGCGGAAACAGAAAGTAAGGTGATCTTCCGTTATGCCGATGTGTTGGGCAACTTCGCGACGCGATAGAGGTTCAGTAAAGTGTTCGTGAAGGTAAGCAATGGCTAATCTGACCAGGCGCTGCGCTTCTCCGCTTATTTTGCGTTTATTTTGAAGTGCATTGCGGATATGGGTAACGGTCTCATCGAAGCTGAAAATGCCTTTACTAAGCACAGCTGTAATACCCTGGTTGAGCCTTTTCATGTCCTCTTCGGTGAGGCTTTTACCTGTCACAACAATCACCGGGATTTTTCGCAGACTTTCCATGCCGCGCATGATTTCTAATAACTCAAAACCATCCATCTCCGGCATCTGTAAATCCAGTAATACTAAATCAACAATCTCGCGGCGAAGAATCTCTAAGGCTTCTTTTCCATTGCGCGCTTTGAGCACAGTATTAGTGGAAGCCTGGGATTGGACAATGCGTGCATTCATTTCAAGTGTGTTCGGCTCATCATCCACTACCAGTATCGTGCGTATAGGGCGTCCGGTTTCAGCCATTAACCATTGTTGATCCAGCGCCCTGGTTAATTCGGAGATCTCGATAGGTTTGGTCAGGTAATCCAATTCCAACATAGACCCACCTGATTGAGAGGATGAGAATAACATGACGGGAATCGCAGAGATATCCTTCTGAGTCTTGATCATTTTGAGGGTTTCCCATCCCAGGGAGGAATCTGAACTGATATCAAGAATGATGGCATCAGGATGCACCCCTCTGAGTTGAGATTTCCATTCGCCATCCTGGTTTATTAATATCGTTTCCACCCCAATCCCTCGTTGAACAAGCTCCATTCTTAAATGTTCGCTGCTACCCGGCTGGCAAGTTAGAATGGCGATATGTTGTCTGAGAGGCTGGATATCACTCGTTGCGATGATTTCTTCCTTAGTCCGATGCACTGTCGGCAGGGTAAAGGAGAAAACAGAACCATATCCCTCTTTTCCAGTTGATTGCACAGAAATAGTTCCACCGTGCAGTTCGACCAGCCGTTTGCTGATTGCCAATCCGAGCCCCAGACCACCATATCCAAGTGCAATACTGCGTTTGGATTGCCAGAATTCGTCGAAGATGGCCTCTTGTTCATCAGGTGAAATGCCAAGTCCGGTATCGCTCACCGTTATGGATACAGTATCGCCATGATCCTTAATCAGCAGGCGAACATAGCCTTCGGATGTGAATTTAATGGCATTATTGATCAGGTTAAGAACAATTTGCCGAAGGCGGGTTGGATCACCCCAAACCCATGGCCCGGTTTTTGGAATACTGGCTTCCCATTCCAGACCTTTATCATTCGCAAGCTGCCTGCCACTCTCCGCAATAATGGTCAATGCCTGCGAAAGATTGACGGTTTCAAAGTTGAGGCGCAATTGACCTGCATCGCTAGTGGCCAGGTCGATCACATCACCAATTAATCCGCCCAGGTGTTGAGAATAGGCACTGATTCTTTCGATGTCTTTACGAGTTTTCTCAGGAATTGGATGATCCGATTCTTCAAATTGCCGCATCACAATCCCGCTCAGCCCAAGAATCAAATTTACCGGTGTACGAAGCTCATGACTGATTGTCGAGAGGAAGCGGCTTTTCATCAGGTTAGCCTCTTCTGCCAGACGACGGC
>CAYVOX010000244.1:0-2743 GCA_964453035.1 uncultured Anaerolineaceae bacterium | reverse complement strand
AGGTACTTGCCGCCCCATTTATCCCCGGCATAAGCACCCTGCTCGGCATCCATACCGCTTTCCAATAATTCAGCCTGTGTCTTCACCACAATGCGCGTCTCAGCCGTGGTCGCCCTATCGCGGGCATCTTCCACCTCTTCCCACAGCACCGGCGAAAGGCCGTTCTCAAAGGGCACTTTGAACATAACAAAGCGGGCGGGGTGCGCCAGTGAGTCCTTCAAGTCGGCTTTGCTATCCTGCGGCGGGGCGAGCAGCGCAATGATTGTGTTGACATCCGCGCTCTTGAAGCTGCGCTTGACCTGATTATCAATGATCAGTTTGACCTTGCTGCGGGTCAGCAGAAAACGCTGCAGGTCAGCCCCGTAGCCCACATCCAGCCAGGAGTTGGAGGTAATGAAGCAGAAGGCGCCTTTGCTGTTGAGCAGCGACAGGCAGATAAAATAGAAGTATATGTAGTAATCGCTTTTCTTATCCAGTGACCAGGCTACAGCTCCGGTGGCAGGATTATAGGCAAACGTCTTCGGATAAGTTACATACACCGCCCGCGCCAGCTTGGCCTTGTAGGCTTTTTTATTTTCCTCCGTCACCGCTTCAGCCAGCAGCCCGGGGTCGCGAATCTTTTCCTGGCGGATATAGGGTGGGTTGCCCACCACGATGTCAAACCCTGCCGCCTCATCTTCAAAGATCTCAACAAAAGCCACATCCCACACAAAGGGGATGGTTTTACTGGTTTTCAACACCTCCAGCGCGGGCTTCAGTTTGCTGATGGCTTCCGTCACCTGGTCCAGTTCACGCTGCTGGTTGACTGCGGCCAGCTTCAATCGGGCATCCTGCACCTCGCCAAACAAGTTGCGCGCCGGAGATAACGCTTGCTGCAATTCCACCTGCCGGTTGACCTTACCGCGCAGTTCCTCCTCAATAATCTCGCGGAATAGCACCCGTTCCGCCTGCTCAAGCTGCTCCCGAGAGGATAAGCGACGCCCTTCTTTGTTGTTGAAGTAATCCAGTTTGGCTGTCTTTAATGCGGTGATCTTGCCTTTGATTTCGCGGCTGAGTTGTCCGCCTTCACGTTGGCGCAGGCTAAAGTTCAACCCGCCGATCTCCTGCACCAAACTATCCCCTTTGCGAATCTTGAAAGAAAGGTTCGGCAACAACGGACGCAGGCGCAGCTCGTTTTCATCGATCTCGGTATCAATCACCAACTGCAGCCACAGGCGCAATTCAGCCACATGCACCGCCCACTCCATGATATCAACACCATACAAAGACGAAGCGACAATATGCTTGCGTCTTTCGTAAGGCGTTTCAACTTTGCCGAGTGCGTCCGCGCAGCGCGCCAGCAAGTCATCCAGAATCATCAGCATCCCCACCAGGAAGGAGCCAGAGCCGCAGGCTGGGTCCAGCACGGTTAGGCTGCAGAGCTTGGACTCAAGCTCAGGCCACAGGTTCTGCCGGGCGATCGCCTGATCAGCCGTCTTTTTATCCTCAGGGCTGAAAGCGAAGATAAACTCGTAGAGAACAGATTTGGAGATGTCAACAAGGTGATTGGTGAGGCAATCCACCAGCGAGAGGCGGCACATCAGATCGATCTCGATGCGCGGGGTGTAGAAAATACCGGCATCTCCCCGGTCATCCGCCTCGGAAGAGACGTTGACCAGTGATTCGTAAACCTTACCAATCATTTCCGGATCAACAGCCACTTCCTGGTCGAGGGGGGTATCCTCGCTGATGGTGAAGTTGTACTGGTCAAGGAAATCAAAGACACGCGCTATCAGAGAATCTTTGATCTGGTAGGCGTATTCCGTATCGAGCGCGTTTCTGGTAAAGAGCCCGCCGTTGAGCCAGGGAGCCATTTGGAGGGCATCACGGAATGGCTGAGGCAAATGCGCCACGTGAGAAGCCCCGGCAGCAAACCTTTTATTGAACGCTTCGAAGAACAGAATCTCCAGCCAGTTGGACACAAAGGTGTTTACCGGTTGTTTTGCGCGCCGATAAGCCCGCCAGAAGTTGTGCAGAAAATCAGGGTCATTACCCAACCAGCGTTTACGTTCGATGTAATACAAAAACATCAAGCGATTCATAAATTGCAGAGCGAAATCATGCGCCCAAACTTGATTTCTGCTCTGGTGTGCCAGGTCGTTCTTAATGAATGTGAAGATTTCCTTGTAATCTTTAAAGAATTCTTCCGTGACGGCTTCAACATCGAATGCGTCTTCATGCAGCTTTTGCAGCTTGAAAGGATCAAGCCCAAAGAGATCAGCGCCCGCGAGAGTTGTGTCAAGGCGGGCAATCCGTTCACTGGCAGTACGCAAGCGGTCTTCCACGCTGATGCTGATGCGTCGCAGAATCCGGCGCCGGTGAGCTTTCTCGTCTGTTTCAAAAATTGAATTAACAAAATGCCAGTGGGTTTGAGAAAGGTTCGAAAATATAAACAGGCTGTGAGGATGTCCGCTGATGAGTTCGTTAATGAGCGCACGCTCAGCGGTGATGCTCATCTTTTCTGAGATTAACCGGCAATAGATGACGTGGAAAGCATTTCCTGAACCGGCAGAGGCGAACAGCACTGGACCTTCTGGACAATAATTCCTTAAATCCGCAGCCCAACCGGTGTAGGAAAGAAAATGGTTTTCGCGCTTGTAGTTGAGCTCCTCCCAAAACAGTTTTTTGAGCCCCTCTAATTTGGTGGTCGGAAGTTTTTCAAGGATTTCTTCTATATCTCCGTTCATGATCGACTGAAGGTTAT
>CAYVOX010000243.1:0-2759 GCA_964453035.1 uncultured Anaerolineaceae bacterium | reverse complement strand
TTCCACGCCTGGTTTGACCGCCGGCGCGACCCGGACGGTGACAACCTGGTTTCCCTCATCCATCCCTGGGAAGCCGGCTGTGATTCTTCCCCGCGCTGGGACCGCGGTATGAAATTGCCGGAGCGCTTCGCGCCCTCCGTGGGCACCGCTGCGCGCAAAGCCCTGGCGGTGACGCTGCCTGATTATGACCACGACGCGCTGCGACTGGCTGAAGCCGGTTATTATCACATTGAACCGCTGGATTTCAACGCCATCCGCGCAGCCGACCTGGAATCGCTGGCGGAGATTGCCGCAGAACTGGGAAAAGCCGCAGATGCAGCCTACTGGCGCAAGCGGGCTGAGGCCGTTCAGCACGCGGCAATCACAAAACTGTTGCAGCCCATCCCCCACGACCTGGAAGGTCCAGAGGAAACTCCGCTGCACTCGGAGTGCGCCTCGCACTTCATCGCCCTGTTTGGCGGCTGCGCTACGGTTGAGCAGGCCGCAAAACTGGTTGAACGCCTAAAAATGCCGGATTACTGGACCGCTTTTCCCATCCCCACCACCCCCACCAGCGCTACCTCCTATGCGCCTGATGAATACTGGCGCGGCAACCTGTGGACGCCGGTCAATTACCTGATCTACATTGGCCTGCGCCGCTACGGTTATTATGACCTGGCCTCCCAGCTGGCAGAGCGCACCGTTGCCGTGGCAAAACGCTCCGGTTACCGCGAGTTCTACCACCCTGAGACCGGCGCCGGCCTTGGCGCCAAAAGTCAGAGCTGGCTGGGCTTGCTGCTTGAAATCATTGCGCTAGAAAGGAAATCCCAATGAGTACATTGCTCGTGCTAAACGCTCCGCGCCAGCTCGGCTATGAAGACCAGCCCGACCAGCCGCTCAATGCCGGCGAAGTGCGCGTGCGCACACTCTTTTCCGGCATCAGCGCCGGCACCGAAATGACCATCTACCGCGGCACCAACGTCTTCATGAACAAACGCTGGGATGCCGACCGGCGGCTCTTTCTGCCGGGTGAAAGCTCAAGCTGGGAGTACCCCATCCGTAACCTGGGCTACGAGGAAGTGGGTGAAGTAATTGAGGTGGCATCCGATGTGAAGGATATCCAGCCCGGCCTGCAGGTTTACGGCACATGGAACCACCGCACGCACGCGGTCATTTCGGCAGACTATGCCCGCCAGCGTAAGATGCCCTCAGGCGCAGAGCCCATCTTCGGTATTTTCTCGCACATCGGCGCGGTGGCGCTCAACGGTGTGCACGATGCCAACATCCGCATTGGGGATACCGTGGCGGTGTTTGGCATGGGCGTACTGGGGCAGATTGTGCTGCAGGCTGCGGTCAAATCCGGCGCGCGGGTCATCGCCGTGGATTTGCACGCCTCCCGCCTGCAAAAAGCGAGCGAGAACGGCGCCTGGCAGACGCTCAATCCCCGCAGCGATAAGGTTGCGGAAGCCATCAAAGACTTGACGGAAGGGCGCGGGGCCGATGTGGTCATCGAAGTCACCGGAGCGGTCTCCGCGCTAAACGAAGCCATCCGCTCGGCAGCCTACTCCTCCCGCGTGGTGGCGATGGGTTTCTTCCAGGGGGATGCCAGCGGGCTCATCCTGGGCGAAGAATTCCACCACAACCGCATCAACCTGGTGTGCTCACAAATTTCCGGCGTCGCGCCCGAGATTCAACACCGCTGGACAAAACCGCGCCTGTGGCGCACGGCAGTGGAGTTGCAGGCCAGCGGCCACTTGAATTTGAAGCATCTCATCTCGCACACGGCGCCGTTTGCGCAGGCAGCCCGGCTGTTTGAGACGCTGGATCAAACTCCGGAGCAGGTGATGCTGGCAGTGATTTCTTTTTAGAACGTGAGCCAGGGAAAGGAAAAACATGATGCTCAAAGCAGGATTATTGGGTTGCGGTGGAATCGCCAGCCGGCACGCGCAGGCTATCGCCAGCCTCAAAGAAGACGTGGAATTGGTAGCTTGCTGTGATCTTGATGCAAGCAGGGCAGCGGCCTTCTCGCAGCAATATGGCGGCGGCAAAGCACAGGTGTTTGGCGACCATCACAGCATGTATGCCAGCGCCAACCTGGACCTGTGCGTGATATGCCTGCCGCCTTTCGCCCACACGGACGAGGTGGAGGCGGCTGCCCGGCGCGGGATTCACCTGCTGGTTGAAAAACCCATCGCCTTGCACAGCGACCAGGCCTGGAAGATGGTTGAAGCCGTGGAAGCCGCCGGGCTCAAGACGCAGGTGGGGTTCATGTACCGTTTTGGCGAGGCTGTGGAACTGCTCAAACAAAAGCAGGTCGAGGGGCTCTCCGGCGCGCCGGGGCTCTTCAGCGCGCGTTATTTTTGCAATGCGCTGCACGCCCCCTGGTGGCGCGAACGCGATAAATCGGGCGGCCAAACCGTGGAGCAAATCATCCACCTCTTTGACCTGATGCGCGTGCTGCTGGGTGAGCCGGTCAGCGTGTTCAGCAAGCAGACCAACCTTTTCCATCGTGAGGTTCCGAAATACACCATTGAAGATGTCAGCGCAACCGTTGCCACCTTTGCCAGCGGAGCGCTGGGTGTCATCTACGCCACCAACGCCGCCATCCCCAACAAATGGATAAAAGAATGGCGGCTGGTTTCAGAAAAGCTGGTGGTGGATTTTGTGGATTGGAATCATGCCACCTTCACCCCCACCGCGCCGCTCGCCGACCCCATGGCGATTGCCTCCGACCGGGATGTATTCCTGTCGCAGATGAAAGACCTGGTAGGCGCCATCCA
>CAYVOX010000242.1:0-2791 GCA_964453035.1 uncultured Anaerolineaceae bacterium | reverse complement strand
TCGACGATGGCGGTTTTGCCCACGCCGGGCTCGCCGATCAGGGCGGGGTTGTTCTTGGTGCGGCGGGCCAGAATCTGGATGACGCGCTCAATTTCCATCTGGCGCCCGATGACGGGGTCGAGCTTGCCTTCCTCAGCCATGGAGGTCAGATCAGCGGCGAGCTGGTCAACCAGGGGGGTCTTGGATTTTTCTTTTTCTTTGTCTTTTTCCTTGCCGGATTCGCCACTTTTGGCATCCTGGTCGGGGGCGCCGGCGGGGGTTGGGCCGGAGTTGCTCTCAGAGAGCACGCGGCGCGTCTGGCGGCGGATTTGTTCGGGGGTGATGCCCAGCTTGCGCAGCACGTCGCCGGAGAGGCCCTCCTCGGAGCGGGAGAGCCCGAGCAGCAGATGCTCGGTGCCGATGTAGTGGTGGCCCATCTTGCGGGCCTCTTCGATGGCCAACTCCAGCACCTGTTGGACGCCCGGGGAGAGGTCAATCTTTCCGGGGCGGGATTCGCCGAAGCCGCTGATGCGCTCAACCAGCTCGCGCACGCGTTCGGGTTCCAGGCCCAGGTCGCGCAGCACGCGCCCGGCAATGCCGCCCTCTTCCTGGATGAGGCCAATCAGCAGGTGTTCGGTACCAATCACACTCTGGCGCAGGCGTTCGGCTTCCTGGTGGGCCAGGGAGAGCACGCGCCGCGCGCGTTGGGTAAAGCGTTCCATTCCAGTCACAGTAACTCCTCCTTATGGTTAACCCCTGCCCCGGTAGGAGAGGCCGTCAGGTGGGCAGGCTGTTTACAGATTCCAGAAGAAGCTTGAGAAGCCGGATGGGTATCTTCTTCTTAGCCGCCTAAGGGCGGTGTGAGCTTCCGGCACCCTTTCATTTTACCAAATTCCACTCCAAAGTTCGAGAGCAGCTTTTGGAGGGTTGTACAGGTGGTAGAATTGACCTGACATGATGCCCTACGAACCCGTTATTGGATTGGAAGTGCACGCAGAGCTTTGCACGCAGAGCAAGATGTTTTGCGGCTGCGCGGTGCTGAGCGCGCTGCAGGCAGTTCCCAACAGCGCGGTCTGCCCGGTGTGCGCGGGTATGCCGGGCGTGCTGCCGGTGGTCAACCGCCAGGCGGTGGAACTTGGCCTGCGGGCAGCTCTGGCGCTGGGCTGCGCCATCCCGCCCAGCAGCCTGTTTGCGCGCAAGAACTACTTCTACCCCGACCTGCCCAAAGGCTACCAGATTTCGCAATACGAGCAGCCGCTGGCGGTGAACGGGCAGTTGACCTTCCGCGCGGCGGGCGGGGAGAAGGTGGTGCGCATCCGGCGCGTGCACCTGGAGGAGGATACCGGCAAGCTGACCCACGTCACGCGCCAGGGGCAGTCTTTCTCGCTGGTGGACCTCAACCGGGCGGGCGTGCCGCTGCTGGAAATCGTCAGCGAGCCGGACCTGGGCACCCTGGAAGAGGTGCGCGCATACACCGCGGAACTGCGCTCGCTGCTGCGGGCGCTGGGGGTGAGCAGCGGGGATATGGAAAAGGGCGCGCTGCGCTTTGAGGCCAACATCTCGCTGCGCCGGGCGGGTAGCGCTGAACTGGGCACGCGGGTGGAAATCAAGAACCTGAACAGCTTCCGGCTGATGGAGCGGGCGCTGGCCTATGAAATTGAGCGCCAGGGCCGCGTTCTGGCGGGCGGTGGGCAGGTATCGCAGGAAACGGTGGGCTGGGACGAGGTTAACGGCGTCACCTACAGCCAGCGCAGCAAGGAAGAGGCGCACGATTACCGTTACTTCCCCGAGCCCGATCTGCCGCCGCTGGTGGTGGATGAGGACTGGCTGGCAAATATCAAGGCCGGGCTGCCGGAACTGCCGCGGGCGCGCGCCTTGCGCTACCAGCGCGAGCTGGGGCTGAACCCGGCTTCGGCCTGGCAGATGGCGGAAGAGACGCCCACCGCGCGCTATTTTGAGGCCGTGCTGCAGGCCGGGGAGGCGATCTCCCCGCAGGTGGCAGCCAACTGGATCAGCGGGGAACTGTTCGGGTGGGTGCGGCAGAGCGGCGCGGGGTTGGACGCACTGAGGACCGGCCCGCAGGCTCTGGCTGAGCTGCTGGGGATGCTGGGGCGGGGGCAAATCACCGCGGCGACGGCCAAAACGGTGCTGGACGAGATGCTTTCGAGCGGGCGGCTGGCAGGGGAGATCACCGCGGGGGGCGGGCTGCAGCCCATCAGCGACGGGGGGCAGGTTGCCGCGCTGGTGCGGGACGTGCTGGCAGGGCATCCGCGCGAGGTGCAAAGCTACCTGG
This sequence comes from uncultured Anaerolineaceae bacterium, assembly GCA_964453035.1. GTDB lineage: Bacteria > Chloroflexota > Anaerolineae > Anaerolineales > Anaerolineaceae > CAYVOX01. The sequence goes on along the minus strand of CAYVOX010000242.1, from coordinate 519 downwards.
CGGGCAAGCATACCCTGGCCAACTGGTTCTTCGGGCAGGTGATGCAGGCCGCCGGCGGGCGCGCCGACCCCAAGGTGGTGCGGCAGGAGCTGGAGAGGCAACTGGCGGCGCTGAGCGGATAACCCTATCACTTGTCCGATGTTTGGATGATTTTCATCATCTTGACGAACCCCCCGGAGTGGATTAATCTATACATGTAAATTCACCTGGCAGCTGGAGGGCACTGGTGCAGCAGCGATTTTGCCATAAATCACCCATAAGCGGGCGCGCATCCGTTGTGCCCGCTTATTTTTTTGCCAGATTGCCAGAATTCAACCATTAATCTGATGAATAGGAGCTAAACAAATGGCAGGTACAACCAATGCTTTTGAAATGGCCCAGCGGCAGTTTGACCACGTGGCCGAACTGCTCAAGCTGGATCCGCAGGTGCGCGCTATCTTGCGCTGGCCGCTGCGCGAATTCACCTTCCGCATCCCCGTCCGCATGGATGATGGGACGCTGAGGGTGTTCGAGGGCTTC
>CAYVOX010000241.1:0-2817 GCA_964453035.1 uncultured Anaerolineaceae bacterium | reverse complement strand
CATTCTGAGATATAAGAGGCCGCCATCATGAAAAAAACGCTCACCTGGATAATTTTGGCTATCTTTCTCCTTTCAACCTTTTCGGTTTCTGCTCAAGTGCCCGTTCCACCAGAAATCACCCCCCAACCGATGCAGGGAATTACCCCCGCGTTGGCCTGGCCACGTCAAACAGAGTCGGCTGAACCTGGGCCTGGATCAACCGGAAAAAAGCCGGCGCTGCCTGAAAAATCTGTGGATGACTTGCCAAAGAGTCTGGCAGACGAGCGCTCCAGCCGGAGATTAGTTGCGCCGGTCACAGCGCTTGCCAGCGGCGGGCCGGACGAATACGGCTACACCTGGTCGGACGCAGTAACTTACAACTGGCTGGATGCCACCACAGGCACAGACACAGGCCTGGCTGGCGACGACGTGACCACTTCCGCATCGATCGGATTTCCCTTCCCATTCTACGAGAACGTTTACGACCAACTTTACATCAGCAGCAACGGCGTGATCACCTTTGGGAGTGCCGACGGTGAATTCGCCAACACGAACATCCCCAATTTAGCCATGCCCAACAACTTTATCGCCCCCTTCTGGGATGACCTGGGGGTGGGATCCACCTATAACAGCGGAAAGGTCTACACCAAAATGGTGGATACAGGCACCGATAAATACTTCATTGTGGAGTGGTGGCAAATTTCAAAGCTCTCCTCGACTGACTTGCTAACTTTTGAAGTTGTGCTGTATCAAAACGGCAACATCCTCATGCAATACCAGACCGCCAACGGCGTTGTGACCAGCGCAACGGTGGGCATCGAAGATGCGCGGGGAAGCGATGGGCTGCAGTATCTTTACAATACCTCAGGCATTACGGCTAATAAAGCCATTAAGTTCACTTTTCCAGCCCCGCGAGCGCGGGTGATGCTTGATAAGAAAATTGCCGGGCAATTCCCGGGCGGGAATGACACAGTCTCCTTCACCATCACTGTGACCAATACTGGCAACCTGGGAACGGATATCTACAAGATAACAACCGCAAATTCCAACGCAGCCTGGACCGTCAGTTTATACCAGTGGGACGGCACCACCCCGCTGACCGACACCAACGGCGACGGCGTCAAGGATACCGGACAGCTCACCCAGGGCAGTTCCATCACCCTGGTGGTCAAGCTCAGGCAGCCCGACGGCGCCGCGATTGGCAGCTACACCAACGTCACGCTAACCGCGACGTCAACGCTCAATACCAGCATATATAAATCAGCCACGCTGCAATCAGCGGTGCCCGCCTCCTTTGCGCGCGCCTACTGGGACGGCGATGCTTATGTTGGCCTGGCACAAAAAGGCTCTGAAATCACCAAATACGTCAGCAGCCCCAATTACATTGATGACACCGCCATCAAAGAGTTGCCCGGTGGGAATTTCATCCAGCTGTGGTCTGAATCACGCTGCTCCGTTCCGGATTGCGCTTTTTCCGTCCTGAACCTGTATTACGCGCTGCTCAATTCGACCGGCGATATCATTTACGGCCCGGCCAACGTGACGGAAAACAGCAGCGCTGCCTGGTCAATCCGTGATTACCTCCCATCAGCGGCGGTGGCGCCCAACGGGAAGATTGGCATCACCTGGCGGCGCTCAGAATACAATTCCACCAATGGGTATCTTTACAACATCTATTTTGCCATCCTGAACCCCGGCGGGGGGTTGGCCTACGGGCCGGTAAATCTGTCCAATAACGCCGTCTGGACGGTCAGCGGCGGACCTAACCTGTGGGAACCCACCCTGGCAGCCACTGGCGATAACCGCTTTGGAATTGCCTGGTTATATGAAACATCCATTGATAGTGTTTATTATGACCACATTTACTACACTGTCCGTGATTCGGCGGGTGGAGTTATCAAGAGTCCATCCATCGGTTTTCAAGATACAGGAAATGATGAATATTACGCTAGTCCAAGGTTTACCAGCCTGATAAATAATAACCTCTTGCTTACGGTTGCATTGGGTGGATATAGTGAAATCAATTACGCGGTTTATAACAGCGGTGGAACAAAAATCATTGGACCAACATCTCTGACAAGCGACTGGACAGATGTTCTGGATTTCGGACCAGTACCTGCCGTTCAAATGAGCAATGGAAATATCCTTATCAGCTGGAATTCAATCAATAATTTTACATCTGCGCAATGTGTGCGTTATGCAATCTTGGCCTCCAATTTCACATCTGTAAGAGCACCTGGTTGCTTACCCACCCCCCTCGAATCCCTGGGCGCGGATTCCATCGCCGTCGCCGCGGATAACCTGGGGAACGGCATCATCGCCTGGCAGGGGTCGTACAGCGCGCCGCAAAGACTGTTCTATGCGCTGGTGAACGGCAGCGGAACAATCCTGACCCCTCCCATGACCTTTATGAGCGCCCGGGGGAGTGAAATTTATGGTAACTGGCGAGGCGTCTGGATTACCTCCTACACCCCGGCGGCGCGCATCGGGGTGACCCCCGCCAGCCAGCGCTCGATCATCGTGGTGAACGAAAGCCACGACGCCCACCTTGACGTGACCAACTACGGCGGCCTGGGCACAGACCGCTTTAACCTGTCTGCTTCCTCCGCCTGGCCGGTCAGCTTCTATGATGCCGCCGGAACCACCCCGCTGACGGATACCAACGGCGACGGAAAAATTGACACCGGCCCGATCACCCAGGGGTGGACCAAAACCATCACGGCGCGCATCAACGCGGCCAGCACGGCCAAATCTGGCGATGAGAACACTGCCACGGTGACGCTCACCAGCGTGCTTAACGCAGCCGTGACCAAAAACGCCGCGGTTTTCAACGCCATC
>CAYVOX010000240.1:0-2835 GCA_964453035.1 uncultured Anaerolineaceae bacterium | reverse complement strand
CGGTACGCTGATGGGATGGAGGTGCAGGATGAGGTTGTTGCCCACCTGCAGGCCGGTTCTGCGCTCGCCGACCGGTGCTTTTTCCGGTTCTTTACGTTTTTGCCAGAATGAACGAATCGAAAACTGTGCCATAAATGCCCGTGCCTGTGAACCGAGGATGAGGTTGTGATTATTTATATAGTTATTGTTAATGAATGACTACCGGTAAATAACTCAAACTATAATAGGGGTTTGCTTCAGCGAATGCGCCGTGATAGACGGCCACTTTGCCCAGCGGTGTTTGACCATCCCACTTAAAGATCGGCGCGCCAACAATAAGGTCATCATACCCATCACCGTTAACATCTCCCGCGCCACCCACCGACATCCCATATTCGCTATCCGCTTTTCCCCCCCACCCCAACCACGTCTCCTCCCCAGATACACCAATAACACTCCCCAGGTACACGAACACGCAACCTTCATTATTATCCGTTAAGCCATCGCAGTATGGCGTTCCCACGCTCACATCTGCGTAACCATCATCGTTGAGGTCGCCCACGCCGGCAACCGACATGCCAAAGCCTGAATTGCTGCTCGGGCCGCTGTAAACCCTTGAGGGGGCGGCATTGAGCATGCCACCCGAGTTGGTGAAGACATGCGCCCCGCCCGAATATAAAATGCGCGTGCTGCTGTAGCGCCTTGAGCCAACAATCAGGTCGGGGTAGGTGTTGCCATCCACATCCCCGGCGCCACTCAAGGAATACCCCATTTGCTGCAGGTACTGATCCCCATACGCGCTCCAGGAAGGATCCGCGGAGGGACCGCTGGCCGAACCGTACCACACGTACACCGCGCCGACGCTGATGAGGTCGTAAACATTGACGTCAAATCCCGGCGCGCCAGCCGCAAAATCAGCGTAACCGTCTTTGTTCAGGTCGCCCAGCGCGGCCACCGAATGACCCAGGGAATCTCCTGCATAAAGTCCAACCGAGGTCCAATCGGCGAAGGGCTCAGCGGCCGGGCTGAGGCCGCCGGCAGAACCCAGGAACAGGAAGACCGCGCCGGCGCCTTCGATGGGATCTGCGCCGTAGGTGCAGGCTCCCACCAGCACATCGTCGTAGCCGTCCCCGTTCACATCCCCGGCGCCCGCCACCGCGCAGCCAAATTCCGAGTTATCCGCCCCGATTTTGCTCCAGGTAGGCGTGGTTTGAATGCCGCTGGCGGAGCCGTGAAATACATAAGCGGCGCCGTTAGCCCCGATCCCATCGGGATCGTGATGCTTCGGGGCACCGATGACCACATCGTCGTAGCCGTCGCCGTTCACATCCCCGGCGCTGCTCACCGCAGCCCCGAAGTTCGAGCCTTTCTTGGAGGTCAATTTGACCTCGTAGGTTTCTGAGTCAATGCCTGTGTTGCTGCCGCGGTAGATAAAGGCTGCACCGATTTTATCACCGCCGGCTGTTTCTGCATATAAAGGTGAACCAATGATGACATCCGCATAACCGTCGTCGTTCACATCCCCGGCGCTGGCCACCGATTGGCCGTAAAGATCGCCCTGGGTGGGGCCGATTTTGGACCAGTTGGCATCATCCGGCAGTAAAGCGTCAACGCTCACCCCCCCGGCGGCGGCGAAGGTCAATCCGACCGGCAGCGCAAGCGCCAGGGCGGTCAGGAGGATAAGGAGGGGGGTGAGCAGTCGTTTCATTCTGAAGGTCTCCCTGGGGCGCCTGCCCGTCTCTCTCGGACGGGCAAGCGCCGGTACAGGTGGGGTTAGTTATTTGATGGTGAGGGGCAGGTGCATGTAGAAGAAAGTCTCTGCCACAAGCACGTTTTCCTTCACAATCTTCTTGGTCCAGTTGCCGTCGTTATCCTTGCCGCGCACGCTGAAGCCGTGCCAGCCGTTGGAGAGGACGCGTGGTGGAACGTTGCACTGCTTGGTCTGGTAGCAGGTGTCGTTCTTCTGACCGTTGCTCCAGAACTCGGTGGTGACCACGCCGTCGATGCTCCACTCGTACAGCTCGATTTCAGGCCCTTCGCCAATCTGGTCGTAGTCATCGGCAAAGGCGGCCAGGGTGATGGTTTGATCCTGGGTGTAGGTGGCGTTGCCGTCGTAGGTCCAGATGATGCTGGGCATCGCATCGGTTACCGCAGTTTCATCATCAGGCAGGTACATCAAGCGGCGGAACCACATATCCGAGTCGTAGATGAGCTCGTGGCCGTCCGGCAGGATCTCTTCGCGCCACTGGTTCCACACCACGTAGCAGAAGGTACCGCCCGGGTTGGCCAGCATACCCGCTTCACCGGAGAGGTCGTCCTCGGCATTTTCCAGCCACGGCCAGCGGTCCAGCAGTTCATCATCGGTTGTGGTCGGGTAATCCATCACTTCCCAGACATTTCCGTAAACAGTGCCGCGGGAGTAGTACAGGTCCAACGGGGTGGCTTCGCCCCATTCCACGGTGGTGTTGTCGCCGGTCTCGTAGACGATGAAGAACTTGTCGCGGGCGCGCACGGCATCATCAGCGTAAGGCAGTCCTTCGGAGGAGAAGCCGTTAGCGGTCAGCCAGTCGGTCTTGATGGTCGGGTAGAGCTTCATGCCGCCGGTGGGGCTGTACCGCGGATCCAGGATGGTGATCTGGTTGCCGGTGAGCAGCGAGACGTTGCGGCCCTGTTCAAAGGCTCCAGCGGTGTAGGTCCACTCATAAGGCACAGCATCGCCAATGCTCTCACCGTAGTAGTACTCAGTGACGGTCACACCAGCTCCGCCCAGGCTTGCCGGGGTGGTCGTCCAGGTCAGACCACCGTCGAACGAGCGCCGCACGTACAGGTTGTAGTGGTCGTTGCCGACGGTGTTGG
>CAYVOX010000239.1:0-2860 GCA_964453035.1 uncultured Anaerolineaceae bacterium | reverse complement strand
AGGATAAATCAAGTGTAGGCCGGGCGGCAGGAAATGTCAACTGGCCGGGCGCGTCACCCTTTCCGCTCGGCAGGGTTTTAAATCACAACCACCGCTCCGCCAGTTGAAACTACCCCCCGTTTGGGCTATCATACACATAGCCCGCAGCATCGTTTCCTCCGCTGGCGCACGCGGCGCATCATCCCCACCAAGGAGGTCGCTGTGGCCGTCTCCCCTTCCGAATCCTTGCTGCGTCCCCTGCTTGAAGAAGCCGGCATCCAGGTTGGCGGGCAAAATCCCTGGGATATTGACGTCAAAAACCCGCTCTTTTACCAGCGCGTGCTGCGCGACCAGGCCCTCGGGCTGGGCGAATCCTACCTGGACGGCTGGTGGGAGTGCCCGGCCATTGACCAGTTCGTCACCCGCGCCTACCTGGCTCAACTGGACCGCAAAATCACCGGCAACTGGAAGCTGGCAGCCCAGGCCCTGGCCGCCCGCCTCTTCAACCGGCAATCCTCCGCCCGCGCCTACCAGGTGGGCCAGCGCCATTACGATATCGGCAACGATCTCTACACCGCCATGCTGGATAAGCGCCTCAACTACACCTGCGCCTACTGGCGCAACGCCGCCAACCTGGATGACGCCCAGCAGGCCAAGCTGGAGCTGGTCTGCCGCAAAACCGGGCTCAAGCCGGGCATGCGCGTCCTGGAGCTGGGCTGCGGCTGGGGCGCGTTTGCAAAATACGCCGCCGAACAGTACGGCGTCTCCGTTCTGGGCGTCACCGTCTCAAAAGAGCAGGTGGCGCTGGGCATGGAACGGTGCAAGGGGCTGCCCGTGGAATTGCGCCTGCAGGATTACCGCCAGGTTGAGGGCCAGTTCGACGTGGTGCTCTCCATCGGCATCATGGAGCACGTCGGCTACAAAAATTACCGCGCCTACATGCAGGTAGTTAACCGCACCCTCAAGCCCGGCGGAGTGGCCTTCTTTCACACCATCGGCAGCAATTACAGCGTCACCCACGCCGATAACTGGACCGATACCTACATCTTCCCCAACGGCATGCTGCCCTCCATTGCCCAGCTGGGCCGCGCCATGGAAGACCTGTTCGTGATGGAAGACTGGCACAACTTTGGCCCGGATTACGATAAAACCCTGATGGCCTGGTACGCCAACTTTGAAGCCGCCTGGCCCGGCCTCAAAGATCGATACGGCGAGCGCTTCCAGCGCATGTGGCGCTTTTACCTGCTCAGCAGCGCGGGCGGCTTCAGAGCGCGCTGCCAGCAGCTCTGGCAGGTGGTGCTCACCCGCCCCGGCACCCCCCAGCCGGATTGCCGCATCTGTTGAGGCCGCGTGCGCCGCGTTGAAGTGCTCATCGTGGGCGGCGGGCCAGCCGGCGCAGTCTGCGCCACCCGCCTGGTGCAGGCCGGCGTGGATTGCCTGGTGCTCGACCAGGCCGCCTTTCCCCGCCCCAAGGTGTGCGCCGGCTGGGTGACTCCCCGCCTGTGGCGCGAGCTGGCGGTTGACCCGGGCAGCTATCCCCTCTCGCTCACTCGCTTCGATTCCTTCCAGGTGGCCGTCAGGAGCCTGCGTTTCACCCTGCCCACCCGCCAGTACGCCGTGCGCCGCGTGGAGTTCGATGCCTGGCTGCTGCAGCGCTCCGGCGCGCCGCTGGAGCAGCACCGGGTGCGGGAGATCCAGGCTGCGGATGGCGGGTACGCGCTCGACGGCCTGTACTGGGGGCGCTACCTGGTGGGCGCGGGCGGTACGCACTGCCCGGTGCGAACTGCCCTGTTCAGCGCCGCCTCCCGCCCCGCCGATGCGCTCATCGCCGCCATGGAGCAGGAATTCCCCTACCCCGTGCGCGACCCGCGCTGCCACCTGTGGTTTTTACAGAACGGCCTGCCTGGCTACGCCTGGTACGTTCCCAAGCAGGGCGGCTATCTCAACGTGGGTATCGGCGGGGCGGCCCGCGCCCTGCAGCACAGCGGCACCTCGCTGCGCCAGCACTGGGATCGGCTGGTGCAAAAGCTGGATGAGATGGGCCTGGTGCGCGGGCATGCCTTCAAGCCCGCCGGGCACAGCTATTACCTGCGCCGCCCGTCCGGCCCCCTGCGGCTGGGGAATGCGCTGCTGGTGGGCGATTCCGCCGGGCTTTCCACGCTCGATATGGGCGAAGGCATCGGCCCGGCAGTGCAAAGCGGCCTGCTGGCTGCCGAAGCCATCCAGAACGGCGGCCCCTACTCGCTCGATTCAATTCCGCGTTATTCGCTGTGGTCGCTGCTGTTGGATAAATAAACCGGCCCTGTTGCAGCGTTTTTCCGGTAGAATGGATACAGGCCTGATGATCCTTTCTCAGCCTGCCGGTTGCTGCCATGCCCCAAAAATCCCTCCTCCCGCGTTCCCTCCAGCGCCTCGGCGAAGCCGCCAACCAGGCCGCCGCGCGCCAGCGCTTTGCCGACTACCACTCCCGCCGCGCCGAGCACACCCTGCGCCGCCAGCAGGCCGACCTGGCCCTCTTCACGCGCTTCCTGGGCGGGTTGGGCGTGACGGTCGGCGAACTATCCACCGACCCCTCCGCCTGGGCGGGCATCACCTGGGGGCTGGTGGAAGCCTTTGTTAAGTGGCAAATCCAGGCCGGCTACGCCCTCACCTCGGTCAATATTCGCCTCTCCACCCTTAAAACCTACGCCCGCCTGGCTGCCCAGGCCGGAGCGCTCTCCGCTCAGGAATACGCCCTCATCCGCGCGGTGCAGGGCTACAACCGCGCCGAGCAGCGCCGCCTGGATGCACGCCGCCCCGCCACGCGGGTGGGGCTCAAAAAGGCCGCGCCGGTGCGCATCTCTGCGGAACAGGCCCGCGCCCTCAAGGCCCGCCCCCCCAC
>CAYVOX010000238.1:0-2902 GCA_964453035.1 uncultured Anaerolineaceae bacterium | reverse complement strand
TGCACATCCTCGATAGCAAAAGCAACTCGATGGGCCTGGGCTGGATGTTAATCGCTGCTGCGCGCGCCCGCGAAGCCGGCGGCGGGCTGGACGAAATGATCTCCGCTGCCAAAAAAGCGCAACAGGGCATGGTGTATTACATCTCCCTGGATACGATTGAATTCCTGAGTAAAGGCGGGCGCATCGCTGGCGCGGTTAAGTTCCTCGGCTCGCTCATCCAGATCAAACCGCTCATCTATGTGAACCGAGAGACCGGCACCGTTGGCGCTTCCATCCCGGCCCGCTCGCGCAAAGGCGCGCTTGAAGGCCTGTACAAAGAATTTTTCAAGCATTTCACCCGCGGGCAGGCTCTGCACATCACCGTGTTGCATAACAACGCCCTGCCCGAGGCCCAGGCGCTCGCTGAGAAGGTGCAGCAGGAGTACGCCCCCGTGGAGATGTTCATCACCATCGTCTCGCCGGCGCTGGGCGTGCACACCGGCCCGGGGGCGGTGGCCCTGTGCGGTTACGCGGAGTAATAAAACATGTCGCGCCTCATCCCGGCTGCTGAACGCATCCTCAAAGCCCGCGCCCTCATCCAAAAAGCGCGCGCGCTGCCCCTCCCCGCTGAAGCCGGGCGCAGGGATTTTTCCTACATCGCTAAGGTCAAAGACTTCATGCGCCAGGCCCGCGATATGGTCAAGTTCATCCCCTACAGCGTCACCGCCACCGATGAACTGAAAGCCGAGGTCGCAGCCATCAACCGCGAAGCCGAGCAAACCGAGCGCGAATTGCTCCACGGCAGCTAACCCCCTCCCTGTGAACATCGACTCGCATCTTTGCCCGCATTTCGGGCGCAATCAGGTAAAATAGAGCATCCCACCCCTAAGAAGGCCGCCCACATGGATGTGCAGCTTAAAGAAGTTCTCACGCCGCGCGAGTTATCTCAATTTATTCGCTTTCCCCACGCTCTGTATAAGGGCAATCCCTGCTGGGTGCCGCCGCTCACCTCAGATGAATTCAACACCCTGCGCAAGGATAAAAACCCCGCCTTCGAAACCTGCAGCGCCAGGTACTGGCTGGCTCTCTCCCCGCAGGGCCAGGTGGTGGGACGCATTGCCGCCATCATCAACCGCCGCCACGTTGAAAAATGGAACCAGCCTTACGTGCGCTTCGGCTGGTTTGACTTCATTGACGATTTTTCCGTCTCGGCTGCCCTGCTTAACGTGGTGGAGGAGTGGGCTGCCCAAAGCGGCATGACCGCCGTGCACGGCCCGCTGGGTTTCACCGACCTGGACCGCGAAGGTATGCTGATTGAAGGCTTCGACGAGCTGGGCACGCTGGCAACCAATTACAATTTCCCGTACTATGCGCGCCACATGGAACAGTTGGGCTACGTCAAGGATACTGACTGGGTGGAATACGAAATCAGCGTACCGCCTCAGCCCGACCCCACCATCGCCAAAGCCGCCGCCATCATTCTCAAGCGTAACAAGCTCACCCTCACCTTCCCGCGTAACAAAAAAGAGCTGGTGGCCCACGCCAGGGAAATCTTCCAGTTGATTGATGACGAGTACCAGCACCTTTACGGGGTGGTGCCGCTCACCCCGCGCCAGGTGGAGGGCTACATCCAGGCCTATCTCGGCTTTATGAATCCTGCTTTCATCCCCCTCGTTTTTGATGAGCAGCACCAGCTGGTGGCCTTTGGCATCACCCTGCCTTCCCTATCGCGCGGGCTGCAAAAATCCCACGGAGATCTCTTCCCCTTCGGCTTCATTCACCTGCTCAATGCCCTGCGACAAAATGAGCGCCTGGACCTGTACCTGGTGGCGGTGAAATCCGAATACCAGGGCAAAGGCGTCAACGCGCTGCTGATAGATGCCCTCAGCCGGGTCATCATCGCGCGCGGCTTCAAGAAAATTGAAACCAATCCGGAACTCGAATCCAACGCCGCGGTGCAAACGCAGTGGAAGTACTTTGAGCGCCGGCAGCACAAGCGCCGCAGGTGCTACATCAAGTCTCTTTCCGCCGCAGCGAAACCATAAAAAGCGCCAGCAGCACAAGGATTAATCCCACCATGTAGGGGGGGATAATCTCCAGCGAGGTGCGCTGCGCCAGGGCGCCTGCCAGCCCCGGCAGCAGGGCAATGCCCAGCCCGCCGGCGCTGATTTGCATGCCGATGGTGTTGGCAGCGTGCGGCGCGCCTACCCGCCGGGTGGTGCCAGAGACCAATCCCGGGAAAATCGGCGCGATGGAGAACCCCACCAATCCCACCCCCACCAGGCTTACCCCCTCAGCCGGATTCCACCACAGCAACACAGCTCCGCACAGCGCCAGCAGCATGCTGCCGGTGAGCAGCCGCGGCAGAGCAATCCGCCGCGCGTAAAGCCCCGCCAGCACGCGCCCCACCGTGAAGGTAGCCCAGTAGCTGCCCGCCCACAACCCGGCCAGTTCAGGCGCAATCCCCCGTGATTCCGTCAGCAGTGTGTAGGCCCAGTGCCCCAGGGTCAATTCGATGCCGGTATAGACGAAAAAAAGCAAAATGCTCACCCAGGCACCGCGCTGCCGCAGCGTCTGGCTGAGCGGGGTACGGTAATCCATCAGGTGCGTTTCAGCCTCCGCGGAGGGTTTGCGCTGCACCTTCCAGCGCGCGGCGGTGAGCGCAAAAGTGGCAGCCAGCGCCAGTTGCGCAACCCCCACCACCAGGTAGCCCACCCGCCAGGCGTGGAACAGGTTCAACGCGCCGGTCATAATCAGCGGGCCGAGCGTCACGCCGGCGCCAAAGCTGGCATGCAGCCACTGCATCAGGCTTTCGCCGTGGTTGGCGGCAATGTAAGTATTGATTCCCGCGTCAATAGCTCCGGCGCCCAGACCGGCAAACACACCCAGCGCCACCACCCATCCCCACCCCGGGACGAGCGTG
>CAYVOX010000237.1:0-2955 GCA_964453035.1 uncultured Anaerolineaceae bacterium | reverse complement strand
CCACTGCTTTCAACGGTAAAAAGGCGCAATTCCCCTTCCCGGTGCCCGATCTGATGGCTCGCTCCTGGCTGGAGCGCTGGAATGCCTTTGCGCCGTTCATGCTGCCTGAGGAACTCCTTCTCGCGGTGCGCGATGACCTCGCCGTGAGCGCTTATTCACTGGCGACCCGCAGCTGGTTTGAAGGCCCCCGCCAGACGGTGGGCTGCACCGGCACGATCACCCTGCGCGCGCTTGAGATGAAACCCTGCCTGCAGGTGGCGCTCAACCTGCTGCTGCATTTCGCCTTTTTCTGCGGCACCGGTTACCATACCACCCAGGGCATGGGCCAGACCCGCCTGCTGAATCCGGGGTGAACCGTGCAATCCAGGGGGATGTCTCTGCTGCAAACTACGCTCCAATCCGATATGCTCTGCCGGGCCTGGGAAAACGTGGCTCAAAACGACGGAATCCCCGGCGCGGATGCCGTCTCCATCCAACGCTGGCGGCGCAACTGGGAGGAGCGCCTGGTCAACCTGCAGCGCTCCGTGCGTGCCAACACCTACAAACCCGCCAGGCTGCGTATTCGCCGCATCCCCAAACGCCAGCCGGGTGAGTATCGCGTCCTGCGCATCCCCACCGTCACCGACCGCGTCCTCCAGCGCGCTGTGGCGGATGTGCTCCAGCCCATCTACGAGCAGCTTTTCCTCGATTGCAGCTTTGGTTACCGTCCCCGCCTCAGCGTGCTAAAGGCGGTGCAGCGCATTTTGCTGCACCGCGCCAATGACCGCACCCATGTGCTGGATGCGGATATCGACGCCTTCTTTGATTCCGTAGACCACGCCCTGCTGCTGCGCTTTCTGCAATCCGATCTCCCCGATGATTCCCTCCTGCCGCTCATCAGCGCCTGGCTCAACCGCAGCCAGAAGCGCGGCCTGCCGATGGGTTCTCCGCTTTCGCCCTTGCTGGCCAACGTTTTCCTCCACCGCTTCGATACCCGGGTGGTGGAGCGCGGTTATCACCTGGTGCGCTATGCCGATGACTTCATCATCCTGGAGGAATCTCGCCAGCAGGTTGAGCGCGCCCGCGCCGAGGTGGAGGATATCCTAGAATCCCTCCTCCTCGTTGCTGAGCCGCGTAAAACCCGCCTCACCTCTTTTGAGGAAGGCTTTGATTTCCTCGGCGTCCGTTTTGACGCTGATTCCTACACCTTCACCTGGCGCGAGAAACAGGTGGATGTGGAGGGCGACCGTGTCAACCTCTGGTTTGATGATTACATGCCGGAGTACGAATAGCCATGCCCGGATTATACGTTTACCAGGTCGGCTCCCGCCTCGAAGTGGAGCACCAGCGCATCCTCGTCACCTTTGAGGATGAAGTGCTCTTCCGTGCCCGGTTGGACCAGGTCTCGCACGTGGTATTGATGGGGCGCATCGGGCTCACCACCCCGGCCATGCACGACCTGCTTCACCGCGAGGTGCCCGTCTTTCTGCTCAGCTCTGGCGGCACCCTGCTCGGCCGGCTGATCGGCCCGCGCGGACTGAATATCCCCCTGCGCAAAGCCCAGTATCAGCGCGATGCCGACGATGGGTTTTCGTTCAACCTGGCGAAAATGATTGTAGAGGGCAAGCTGCGCAACCAGCTGACGCTGGCGCGGCGCTGGCTGCGGCTGAAGGGGGATGCCAATCACCCCGACCTGGACGCCCTGAACCACCTGTTGGATGAGGTACCGCGCTGCCTCATGATGGATTCCTTGCTGGGGATTGAAGGCGCAGCGGCTGCGCTCTACTTTGACCTGTACCAGAGCCTGTTTGATCCTTGTTGGGAATTTGAGACGCGCAACCGCCGCCCCCCACGCGACCCGATCAATGCGCTGCTCAGCCTGGGCTACACCCTGCTGCACTGCAACTTGACCGCCGCGCTGGAGATTGTGGGGCTGGATCCTTACCTGGGCTATTACCACACCGAGCAATACGGACACCCGGCGCTGGCCCTGGACCTGGAGGAGGAGTTCCGTGCGCCGGTGGTGGATTCGCTGGTGCTGGATTTAATCGGGCATCACATTATCAAGGCCGAGCATTTTGATGATAATCGAGACGAAGAAGGCGTGCGATTAACGGATAGAGGCAGGCGCATCTTCTTCCAGCAATATCATCGGAAGGTGCAGTCTGCTGTAAAAACATTAACGGTTGAACGGCCAATTGCATATCAGAAGCACTTTGAGGTTCAGGCCAGGTCCATCGCGCGATGGATTGAGGGCAAGAAATCAGACTATCTCCCTTTTCGGATTCGATAATATGGCTAATAAAACATTTCTTCTGGTGGTGTATGATATCAGCAGCGATAAGCGTAGAACCAAACTCCACGATGAGCTCCTAAATTTCGGCACACCGGTACAGTACAGCGTGTTTGAGTGTTTGCTGGAAGCCAAAGAATTAGCCCTGATGCGAAAAGCCGTCCGCAAGGTCATCCGCCCGCGGGTAGATCAGGTTCGATATTATTACCTGTGTGCCACTTGCCTGGCGAAGACGGAGGTGACCAGTGGGGTGGAGGTGCTATCAATGACGAATGAACCCATGATTGTGGGTGATTCTGCGAAGCAGAAGGGGGGATAAACCTGAATCCTTCTGCTTCGCAAGGTTTTTTTACCTGCCCCCACAGGTGGGGGGTAAAATGAGAAAATGAAGGCGTTTGAAGCAATCAAAGCACGCGTTTTGCGAAGCAGAGATTGGTTTTTGTGATAATTCTCTGCTTCGCAAACATCAGATACCCCCCAGGGGTGGAGATTGATGCTGTGAAAACAGCACTGCTTGCCGTTTTGGTTGTATAATGAATGCAGGTACCCCCAGGGGTGGCAGTCAGAATCCCCCATTCTCACTCGCTGAGATTGAAACATATTCAAACCCACACATGCCGCATCTCACTTTGTCAGTCAGAATCCCCCATTCTCACTCGCTGAGATTGAAACTTGGCGGTCAC
>CAYVOX010000236.1:0-3093 GCA_964453035.1 uncultured Anaerolineaceae bacterium | reverse complement strand
CCCCACAGGTTGGCTTCATCCACGCCGTGACCGAGCGGCTTGCCGTACACCCCGTGCAGGATGAGCGCATTGGAGCGGGGATCGTTGCGCGTGGAGTAAATCTCGTACAGCGATTGGGTCATCTGCTCAGCGGCAGCCTGGTAGCGCGCCGCCTGAGCCCGGTCGGGCAGCCAGCGGGCCAACTCCAGCAGCCCGCAGGCGGCAATCGCCGAAGCCGAGCTGTCACGCTCCTCCGCGCTGCCGTCGGTGAACACCAGGTCCCAGTAGGCCACCTTATCTTTGGGCAGGTGCGCCAGGAAGTACTCCGCCACGCGCTGGCTGGCTTGCAGGAAGAGCGGGTTGCGCGTGTAGCGGTAGGAGAGCACAAAGCCGTAAATGGCCCAGGCCTGCCCGCGCGCCCAGCACGAATCGTCGCTATAGCCCTGGTGGGTTTGCCCGTAGCGCGGCGTGCCGGTTTGCGTGTCAAAGTAAAAGGTGTGAAAGGTGGTCGCGTCCGGGCGGATGAAGTTATCCGCGGTCTGGTTGGCGTGGCGCCCGGCAGATTCAAAAAAGACCGGGTCATCTGTCACCTGGCTGGCCCAGTAGAGCAGGGGCAGGTTCATCATGCAATCCACGATGGTGCGCCCGCGCTGCTGGGGGTCATCCATGCTGCCCCAGGCCTGGAAGATGCCCGGTACCGGGTGAAAGCGCTTCAACATGGTGCGCGCTGCCATCAGGGCCGTCTCGCGCGCCGTGGGGTTGCCGGTGAGCCGCCAGGGAGCCACCGCTGCCAGAGTGTAGAGAAAGCCCATGTCGTGATGATCCACCAGCACCTGGCGCTCGATGCGGTCCTTGAAGTTTTCCAGGTGAATTTCTCCAACGCGGCGGTAACGGGCTTCGCCGGTCCATTCATAAGCCAGCCATAGTTGCCCGGTCCAAAAGGCCGTGGTCCAGCCGATGTTGGCGCCGGGTTTAAGCCCCAGGGCCTGGTGCTGGGGCGGGATGGCGCGGGGATAGTAAACGTTCTTCACGCTGGTATCATCAGGAAAAAGGGTTTCGAACGGCTTGAGGTTGCCGTCAATTTTTTCCAGCGCGGCGGAAATAGCGCTTTGGGGGTCAAATGCAGGCATAGGCTGCTCCTTCTGGATCAGTGTGAGATGGTCATTTTAATGCAAACACGCTGCGCCTCGGCAGGCGGCAGGTTGAGGGTGAGGCGCTTGAGCACGCCGGGTTTATCGTTGGCGCGACAGGCCTCCTCCAGGCGCTCCAGGGCAAAGGGAACCCCCGCAGGCGCCTCAACGCTGAGCAGCAATGTGTGGCGCTGCCCCTTCACCAGGGCGCTGCTGCCGTTCACCTCAACGTCAAACCAGGTGATGAAAGCCTCTTCCACGGCGGCGGGCGCGCCCGCGAAGGTGAAGCTATCCTCCAGTTCCACCACCCCGCCCGGGGCCAGCGAAAGCTGCCGGCGCAGCCCCTTGAGGGTGGGCACAGCGTACGTCCCTGAAAACTCCACCACGGCAAACTTGCGCTTGCCCTTCGCGCTCACCGCCACCAGCTCGCCGCGGAAGGCTGCCCCGTACGATTGCAGCGCCCCGCCGATGCGCGGCACGCTGTGACCGTAGGAATTGGCAAAGATGTTTTCGTAACGCTTTTCATTGAAATAATCACGTGAATACAGCCCGCGCCCGGGGTCGGTGAGCAGGTTTTCGCCGTCCACGTGCAGGATGAAGCTGCCGATATCGTTCTGGTTGTGGTTTTCGGCGTTGTGCCCGGCTTTGATCGCCGCCACCAGCTTTTTATCGCAGCAAGCCAGCGATTCCACCAGGCGCGCCACCCCGCCGCCTTGCAGCACGGCATCCGCCAGGGCGGGCGCGGCGGGCTGTTGACCATCCCACCACAGCGCGTTGCGCAGCATCATCGCCAGCCGCCAGTCACCGGGGAATTCCACCGGCCGGGCCAGCAGGTCGTAGAGCGAATCCTCGCCGGTGCGCTCCGCCAGGCGCGCCACGATGCCCGGGTTAAAGTGAATCACCTCATCGGCATCCGAGAAGGCCGCAAACATCGAGCCGGAGAGCAGCATCTGCGCGGGGTAGGCCCCAATTTTGCGCATGCGGCGGTCCTGCAACAGGTCCACCGCGCCGGCAGTGCGGGCGCGCAACATTTCCGCCAGGGTCACCAGGTTAATCAGCCCGTAGTGCCAGTAGGCCACGCCCTCGGTGGAGGTGCCGTCCGCTTCAAAAGCCACGTCGAGGAAGGTATCCAGCCCCGCCAGGATAATTTCCAGCGCCTGCGCCACGCGCGCCTGGTCCGGTTCCAGGAGCAGGAAGGCGCAGCCGATCGAGCCGTTGCACACGCCGTTCCAGTTGTTGTAGCCTTTGTACCACCAGTAGGTGTTCGGATGGCTGAGATAAGGCTGGAAGACGCGCCGCTCAACCTCAAAGCGCACACGGGCGCGCACTTCGGCATCCAGCGTGTCGCCCAGCAGGTGAAGGGTTGAAGCCAGCGCAAAAGCCGTCTCCGCCGAGAACAGGTCGTTATCGCCGCCGCGCTCGTGGGCGGGCAGCACCCAGGTGCTCTCCTCGCAGATATCCCACAGGTAATCCTGCACCAACGGCTTCCAGCGCGTTTCACCCAGAAAGAGGCGCAGAGCCAATCCTCCCAGCGCCTGGCGCTTGAGGAAATAGGGCGTTTCGTAGGTTTTACGATCGCCGGTGGAAACAAAATAGCGGAAATGAGTGTAGCGCGTCTGCGGCAGGGCTTCAATGCCCTCCAGCAGCGGCGCGGTGATTTTGAGAACATGCTGCGCGGCAGGCTGCGCTCTGAGGGCCGCCGGTCTGGCGCGGTAGGGCTCCAGTTCGGGCAGCGCGGGCAGGTCGGCGCGCAGGGCTTTGCGCAGTTGAGCGGCGGTCAGGTGGTAGGGTGAAGACGGCATCACGGGCATCCTTTTTTGAGGGTCAACAGGCAGCAAGAGGGTGGGTTGAGGGATTCAGCGCGGCGCTTGCAGGCACGCAGGCCAACCCCTTAACCCACCCCGGAGAAGAGTCCTTTCAGGCAGGGACGACACCCATTAAACTGAGTGATTCGGCGAAGTGGCAGGCCACAAAATGGCCGGGG
>CAYVOX010000235.1:2045-3169 GCA_964453035.1 uncultured Anaerolineaceae bacterium | reverse complement strand
GTGCTCAACACCTGGTTGGCGGCGGTGACGACGTCCAGTTGCTTGAAATCCAAAATGAAGGGTCCCAGGGTGGGCGGGGTATCAATCCAGCCCTGCACAATCTTCGGCAGGTCTTGCACCGCGCCTTCAACAAACCTGATGAGACTTTGCACCTGCTCAACCAGCGCAATGCCGCCCCAGGTGAGCAAACCGAGCACTACCAGGTAAATGACCAGGTATAAAATCGATACCAAAAGGCGCCAGTTGAGTTTTGTGGCGCGATGGAGCAGGTCAGCCAGAGGATAGGTGAGGTAGGCAATCAGCACCGCCAGCAAGATCGGCCCCAAAATAAAGCGCATGCTCGAGACGAGCACAACCATCACCGCCACAATGGTCAGCCCCACCAGCAGCTTGGTGGTGCTGCCCCACGTGGGTGAGGCGCGCCCCGGGCGGTCGGCAGCGGGGTAGGTGCTGGCAGCGCGGCGCAATGCCAGGCGCAGGGAGGGAGAGTGGCGCGGCCTGCGAGGCGGACGACCGGGACCTGATGAAGGTTGCGGCATAATCGAATTGTACACCATCTGCAGCCCCAGCAAATAAAAACCCGGCTGCCTGGTGAAGAGCAGCCGGGGTGAAAGGCATCATCAAGCGCAAGCTGGAGGCGCTATTTATTTGAATCCAAATATGGACCACAACCTGAAATCATCAATGACGAGCACCACAATGATGAGCAGCAGGATAGCTACCACCACCCACACCCAGGCCGGGATCACCTTTTTAACCTCAGGTGGCGGCATGGGAACCTGCCCGGCATACGGCGGGGGCTGCATCTGCTGTGCGGGCTGGTAAGGATCATAGGTTTGAGGGGGCGGCGCAGGCTGCTGATACATCGGTTGCGGTGGTGGAGCCGGTGGGTAAACCGGCTGCGGTTGCAGCGCGGGCTGGTAAACCGGTTGCTGCGGCGGTGCTGGTGGCATGACCGGTGCAGCAGGACGTTGAACCGCGGGAGGCTCAATCTGCGTGGCGGAGTAGCCGCCGGGGGTCGCAGGCGCCTGGGGTGGATAAACAGGGGGAGGCGGAACGGCTGGCGCGCCCTGTGCGGTGAAATCGCGGTGGGCTTCGGGGATCGTCTGGGCGGCGTTGGCAGC
>CAYVOX010000235.1:0-1945 GCA_964453035.1 uncultured Anaerolineaceae bacterium | reverse complement strand
GTGGGGAGCATCCTTACCTCCTGCCTGAACTGAGTTTAAATAAGTGTATATCCGATGATAGAGAATGTCAACTTCCTATTGGAAGACGTTACAAGAACTGCGCCAGTTCCCACAAGGAGCTGCCCGCGAAATTCTGGCCTTGCGCCAGAACATTAAACTCATATTATCCATATAATAATATTAGTTAAATATTGTTGACCGGGGAAGGTGTGAGCTTGACTACCATTTTAGTCGTAGATGACGAACCCGTTATTATGGAATCGCTGGCCTACAGCTTGAGGCGTGAAGGATACAATGTGAGTGTCACACCCAACGGAATTGACGCGTTGGAGCTTTTTGACCGCGTGCAGCCCGACCTGGTCATCCTGGATATCATGCTGCCGGGTATGGATGGGCTGGAGGTGTGCCGCCGCCTGCGCGCGCGCAGCAGCGTGCCCATCATCATGCTCACGGCGCGCAGCGACGAGGTGGACAAAATCCTGGGGTTGGAGATCGGCGCGGATGACTACCTGCCCAAACCCTTCTCGTTTCGCGAGCTCCTGGCGCGCATCCACTCTCTGCAGCGCCGCCTGGCGCTGGATAAACAATCCGATTCGGCCAATGTTTTCCGCATTGGCAATCTCAGCGTTGATATCGTCAGCCGCAGGGTGCTGAAGAACCGGCAGGAAGTGCAGCTCTCCACGCGCGAATTTGACCTGCTCTATTTTCTGGTCTCACAGGCCGGGCGGGCATGCAGCCGGCAGGAGCTGCTCAACCAGGTATGGGGAGAGGACTGGTCGGGTGACCCGCGTACGCTGGAGGTGCACATCCGCTGGCTGCGCATGAAGATCGAGGACGACCCGACCAACCCGGGATACATCCAGACGGTGCGGGGATACGGCTACCGCTTTATCACCCCTGATGAGCTGGCGTGAAACGCTTCTCCGCGCAGCGCCTGACCACCCGCTTAATCCTCTCCCACCTGCTGGTTGGGGTGGTGGGGATCGGGCTAATCACCCTGGTAGCTTACAACTTCATCCTGCAGGGCGGGCGGCGCATGATCGAGGATGAGTTGACCGACCTGGCGCTCAACACCTCCAACAGCCTGGAAAATCCCTTCCTGAACCTTTCCCAGAGCCAGGATTTCATCCCCGTCGTGCGCCAGGTGCTGCAAACCACAATCGCCCACAAAAACCTGATTGACTACGTGGTTTTTGCCAGGGACGGCAGCGCTTTGTTGGCCAGCCAGAGCACCCCTGCACCCTCGCGCATCGCTCAAGTTGCGCCGCAGGTGCAGCGCAGCCTGGAAGGCAAAACGATCCATTTCTCTTCTAAAGACCCGCAACAGGGCGATGTTTTTTACACCATTGTGCCGGTCTCGCACCTGGATGTGGTTTACGGTGCTCTGATGCTGACCATCCCTTACGAACCCAACCTGGGAACAACGCGCCAATCCCTGCTGACCATGCTGGCAGTCGCCTGGCTGGTGCTGGCAGCAGTGGGCCTGGGAGCCTACCTGGTAGCCCAATCCTTCAACCGGCCAATCCGAAATCTCACCCAAATGGCCGAACGCATGAGCGCAGGGGATTTTCGATCCCGGGCTGAGCTGGCTGGTCCCGCGGAACTGGTACAACTGGCTCTCAGCCTCAACCAGATGGCTGCCCAGCTGCAGGATAACCTGGATGGCATGCGGGCTTTTGTGGCCAATGCCAGCCATGAGTTGCGTACCCCGCTGACCGCCATGCGCTTGAACACCGAGGCGCTCCAGGGTGGGGCTTTAGAGGACCCGGCGGTTTCCAGGCGCTTTCTGGCTCAGCTTGAGGATGAGATTGACCTGATGAGCCGGACGGTCAATGATTTATTGGATCTCTCGCGCATCGAGTCCAACCGCAACCTGCCAATGACGGTGGAGATTGACCTTAAGGCGCTGGTTGAAGAGACCGTTCAACTTTGGAACAACCGCACC
>CAYVOX010000234.1:0-3183 GCA_964453035.1 uncultured Anaerolineaceae bacterium | reverse complement strand
GGTGTGAATGCTGGACGTGATGTCCCTAAGCCCAGCTGCGGTTAGCAATCCTTTCCATTCATCTGTCGTGAGGGGTTTAACGCTGGCGCCCACGTCCTGCGAAGCCCAGGCAACCACCTCTGGCGGTGGGGGTATCTTCAGCCAGACAGTCTCGTTCAGGCCAACATACCCACCGGGCCTGGTCACCCTGGCATACTCATTGACCGCTTTTTGTTTGTCTTCCGGAAAGGCAGTTACCGATTCGGTGAGCACGGCATCGAAGAGGTTATCCTCAAACGGCAGATTCTGGGCGTCGGCCACTTTGAACTCGATCAGGTGGGTTAATTTCTGCCTGGATGCTCTATCTCTGGATCTTTCGACCATTTTTTCCAGAATATCCACGCCAACCACCCGGCAGCCGAGACGATCGGCGAGGAAACAGGCAGTTACGCCAACGCCGCAACCGACATCTAAAACGTAGCTTTCTTTGCCGATTTTACAATGTTCGATGAGCGCTTCAGTGGCGGCAATCCCCCCGATGTGTTTTGTCAGCCCTACTTCGGCGGCAAAGTCAAAGAAAGTTGGTTGCCCGCTCATGCTTCACCCTCCATAGAGATTACCCGATATAAAGAAGAGAAAGGCGGCTTGCGGCGAGACCCGTCCTGGAGCTGAGACGAGAAAAGGACAGGTTGATCATTATGACCACACCCCACATGATAGCACAGGATGGGTTGAGTGGTAAACCGGCTGATTTAGAAGTGAAAAACCGCCAGGCTGCACCTGAAGCCTCTCCTCTGAGGAGAAGGCGGCTAGACGGAAGGCTGACTTGCTGAAGAATCTCCGGATTCGTCATGACTGGATGCCGGTAATTTACAGCGCGTACGGCTTATTCAGAAGAGGAGGCAGGTTTTAATGTGCCCAAAGGTGGTTTTTGTGATTTTGGCCAGGCGATCGTATGTTTTTGGATTTTGCCAGTTTGACATTCCTTAACATATCCTGTATAATAGGATGCGGTTAGGTGGCTTTGCTAACCGTGTTGTCAGCAACATTCCTTAATGGAGGTCACGCGGGCAGCTTCCTGAGTTTTGTTCAGATCACCCTTCTGTCACTCAACTCGGTTGCGCCTTGCGAACCGAGTTTTTAATCTCAGGTCCTTCTACCAGCCAGGGAAAGAAGGGAGGTGAACAAGAGTGGCAGTCGTCAATTTGCGCCCCAATGAGTCTCAAGAGCAGCTGCTGAAGCGCTTCCGCAAGAAGGTGGTTAAGAGTGGTGTGTTGAGCACCGTTCGCCGCAAGCGCTGGTTCGTTTCCAAGAGCGAACTGCGCCGCGTTGAGAAGAAAAAGGCCATTCGCCGCATCAAGCGCCGGCAAATCGGTCGGATTATGGAATAAAAATGCAGTTGCATTGTGCTCACAGGCGCTGCCCTTTTGCTCACCGGGCAGGCTCTGGAAGGAGGATGGATGGCCAAAGAAGAGGATAAAATTCAGGTGGAAGGTACCATTGTGGAGGCTCTACCAGGCACGCAGTTTCGCGTCAAACTGGAGAACGGTCACCTGGTGCTGGCTTACCTTTCTGGAAGGATGCGCAAATACTATATCCGCATCCTGCTGGGAGACCACGTGCGCGTGGAGATGTCTCCCTACGATCTGACCCGCGGCCGCATCGTTTACCGCCAGAGAAGGCCAAACGAGTTTGCGCCGCCGGAAGAAGAAGTGACGTAAGCCGTACCCGCCGCAAGAAAGACGACACCCCTCAGAAAACTGAGGGGTGTTTTTTTGGTAGATGAGAAAGGGCGCCACGCGGGCGCCCTTTGATTGAGTAATCAATGAAAGAAATTTACGGTATCGCTTTGTTGTCGAAGCTGGTGAGCGCCTTCATATAGTTAGCGCGTTCAAACGCGGCGGGCTCGGCCACAGCGCGCTGGCTCATGCTGCCTATCATTTGCTTCACCGACTCGTACTCAAAGTTCTCCATCCAGGTTTGCATTTCGGTGAGAATTTCGCCGATGCGCTTTGGCCCGCGGCTGAGCAGTTCGGAGGCCATCATCGTCACGCTGGCTCCGGACATGGTGGCTTTAAGCACGTCCTGGGTGGTGTGGGCTCCGCTGGTGAGGGCCAGGTCGGCTTTGAGCTTGCCGTACAGGATGGCAATCCAGCGCAGCGGCAGGCGCAGTTCATCGGAGGTGCTCAGCACCAGGTGCGGGACGACTTCCAGCGTTTCGATGTCAATATCCGGCTGGAGGAAGCGGTTGAAGAGCACCAGCCCATCTGCGCCGGCTTTGACCAGGCGGGCGGCAAAGTGGGGCAGGGAGGTGTAGAACGGGCTGAGCTTGACTGCCAGGGGGATGTGGATTTGCTTGCGCACATCCGCCACAAGGTCAATGTAGGCCTGTTCCAGGTCCTGGGCGGGGATGTCGGGATCGGTGGGCACGAAGTAAACGTTGAGTTCCAGCGCATCCGCGCCCGCGCTTTCCATCTTTTTGGCATATTCCACCCAGCCGCCGCTGGAAACGCCGTTGAGGCTGGCGATGACCGGGATTTGCAGGGCGCCTTTGAGCTTCTGGATGAGTTCCAGGTAGGCATCCGGGCCGATGTTGTAGTGTCCCAGGTCGGGGAAGTAGGTCATAGCCTCGGCAAAGGATTCGGTACCGCGGTTGAGGAAGTAATCCAGCGCGCGGCTTTCGTGGATGATTTGCTCTTCAAACAGCGAATACATCACCAGGGCGCTTGCGCCGGCGTCTTCCACGCGGCGGGCCGTATCCAGCTTTTTGGAAAGCGGAGAGGCCGAAGCGACCAGCGGATTCTTGAGCGGTAAACCAAGGTATGTTGTCGAAAGGTCAACCATTGTTCGTCTCCTTTTCTCAAAACCCAGCCGGAGTTACTTTTCCTCTGGGGCTTTGTACTGGATGGCAGCCATTTGCTTGTAGAGTTCCCAGCGTTTGCTCACATCTTCGCGAGCGCTCTTCATCAAGGCTTCGGCGCGCGCTTCATCGCTCTGCAGCAGCATGCGGTAGCGGGTTTCATTGTAGGCGTATTCCTGCACCGAAACGGATGGATCCTTGGAATCGATGAGCAGGGGGTTCTTGCCTTCATCGGCCAGCGAGGGGTTGTAACGGTAGAGCGGCCAGATGCCGGAGGCAACCGCCAGGCGCTGCTGGTCGAGACCTTTGCGCATATCGATGCCGTGGGCGATGCAGTGGCTGTA
>CAYVOX010000233.1:0-3195 GCA_964453035.1 uncultured Anaerolineaceae bacterium | reverse complement strand
AATAGCCCCTAACGGCACTCTTATCCAGAGAGGTGGAGGGACCGGCCCTTTGAAACCTCGGCAACCTGTATGGCGGGTGTGGGAACAGCCTACAAGGTGCCAATTCCGTCAGATGGATAATTTCTGGTAGATAGGAGGGCAGCCCGATCTAACTTTGCTTGCCCCCTCGTGACACCGGAAGGGGATTTTTCTTTAAAGAGGAGGCTTTTCAAGATGAACAACACGTTTATGAATTCTGCCCGTTACCTGTTCACCTCTGAATCGGTAACCGAAGGGCACCCCGATAAGCTGTGCGACCAGGTCAGCGATGCGGTTCTGGATGAGCTGTTCAGGCAGGACCCGTACTCACGCGTGGCGTGCGAGACAGCCACCAAAACCGGTTTTGTGATGGTGCTGGGCGAGATCACCTCGCACGGGTTTGTCAATTTTGATGAACTCATTCGCAAAGTGGTCAAAGAGATCGGATACGATTCCAGCGAAAAGGGCTTTGACGGCAACACCTGCGCTGTGCAGGTGGCGATTGCCAGCCAGTCACCGGATATCGCCCTGGGCGTGGATCATGCCCTGGAGGATAAATCCGGGCAGATGAGCGAGGAAGCCATTGAAAAAGTTGGCGCGGGCGACCAGGGCATGATGTTTGGTTACGCCTGTACGGAGACGCCCACGCTGATGCCGATGCCCATCTACACCGCCCACAACCTGGCGCGGCGCCTGGCCAAAGTGCGCAAGGATAACACCCTGCCGTGGCTGCGCCCGGATGGCAAAACTCAGGTGACGGTGGAATACCATCACGGCAAGCCGGCGCGCATAGATACGGTGCTCATCAGCACGCAGCACGCGCCAGAGATCTCGCACTCGGATATCTACGAGGCGGTGATCGAACACGTCATCAAACCCACCCTGCCGGAAGAGCTGGTGGATGATAAGCTCAAAATCTTTGTGAACCCCACCGGGCGCTTTGTCATCGGCGGGCCGATGGGCGACGCGGGCGTGACCGGGCGAAAAATCATTGTGGATACCTACGGTGGGATGGGGCGGCACGGCGGCGGTGCTTTCAGCGGCAAGGACCCGACCAAAGTGGACCGCTCGGCGGCGTATGCCTGCCGCTGGGTGGCCAAGAATGTGGTGGCTGCCGGACTGGCAGAACGGTGCGAGGTGCAGGTGAGCTATGCCATTGGCGTGGCGCGCCCGCTGAGCATCAACGTTGAAACCTTTGGCACGGGCGTCATCTCGGATGAATTGATCGCCGAACTGATTGACGAGACCTTTGACCTGCGCCCCGGCGCGATTATCCGCGACCTGGACCTGCGGCGGCCCATCTTCCGCCAGACGGCGGCTTACGGGCACTTCGGGCGCGATGACCTGGACCTGACCTGGGAGCGCACCAACAAGGCTCTGCAGCTGCGCGAGGCGGCTAAACTATAAATTTTTAGATTCAACCAGTGTATCGCTGATCAGCGCGCGTTGACACCCGTGACCAGTGATGCGGAGGGTAAGTGAATGACGACAAGAAGGACGCGCCAGTCCAGGACTGACGCTAAATGTGAAGCGCTGGCAAAAAAGCTGTACAGCCAGCTCGTGTCGGAAGAGGTGTTAAGCCTCAAAACATCGGATGGACGCCTGTGGACCAAGGTTTTACGCACGGCCCGGGGACGCTACCTGTGCCAGGTCATCGCGTTCATGGGAGACCTGGGCAGGTACAGGTGGATCTGGACGTATGAAGAAGGAAAAAATCTAGAACCAGCCGAGGAAAAAGCGCGCAAGTGGATTGACAACCATGAAGCCAAAATTGAAACCAGGATTGGTTTTCCACATCGAACGAAAATGACCCAATTACTCTACCAGACCAACAGTTATCTACGGGAATTTGACGCGACCATCGTTCAAGTCAATGAACCTTTCAGGTCGGTGCTGCTTGACCAGACCGCCTTTTTCCCGGGCGGGGGCGGGCAGATGTTTGATACCGGCACGCTGACCTGCGCCGGTATCACGTATCCCGTCAGCCGGGCGCACAAAAGCCCGGAGGGCGTGTGGCATCAACTGGAAGGCAACCAGCCTTTACCTGCAGTGGGGGCAGTTGTGCATGGTGAATTGGACTGGGCGCGGCGCTATGCCAACATGCGCACGCACACAGCCATGCACATCCTGTGCGGGGTGGTGTTCAGAGATTACGGCGCGCTGGTGACGGGCGGCGACATGGAGCCGCTCAAGGGGCGCATGGATTTTGAGTTCGAATCGATGAGCGGGGAGCTGGTACGGGTGATTGAGCAGGCGGTGAATGCGGAAGTCAAAGCGGCGCGCCCGGTGAAGGTGCAAATTTTGTCCCGCGAGGCGGCGCTGCAGATTCCGGACCTGATTCGGACGAAAATCAACCTGCTGCCTCCGAATATTAGTGAAATTCGCACCATTGAAATTGAAGGGCTGGATCTGCAGGCGGATGGGGGGACGCATGTGGGCAACACCGCGGAGGTGGGGCAGATGCGCATTGTGGATTACAAGAGCAAGGGAAAAATCAACAAACGCATTTACGTTGAGCTGAACGAGGGGTGATATTGCGAACAGGGCGCGTCAGCGCCCTGTTTTTTTATTTTTTAAGCCTGGGAGACTGGCGAACGGCTGCTGAGCGCATCAGTGCTGCCACTGGATGAAGAACTGGGTAATTTCACCTGTGCCGGGGTGGTCCTCAAAGTATTTTGGGGGGAAGCCGGTCTTGCTCCACTCCTTAAAGGCGGCGTTGTACTCGTCCATCTTGATCCATCCATAATCCAGCATGAAGATGATGGGCGACTCGATGAGGGTGGGGTGGGGCATATCCTTTCCCGGGGTTTTGAGGTAGTCACCGTAGATGGACATGTACGAATCGCCGTTGGTGAGCAGGGCGCGGGCGGTGGCATCCACCAGGCGGCTGCCGAAAAGATCGCCCAGGGCGGTGACGAAAGCGTTGCCGGTAGGCGTCCATACCTGCGAAATGATGCCATACATGGTATTGCGCCCGGTTACTTCAATGATAAAGCCAGCGATTTTTTTGTAGGGCGTCTCCTGTCCGCAAATGCACACGGGGTAATCAAAATAGATAAGCTGCTTGCGTTCGGGCTGGTCAAAGGCGACGATGGGAAAGTTGCAGACGGCTTTATTCCAGGTTTGGACGAGGTTATTTTTGACGTATGAGACGTATGCAGCCAGTTGGGCCTGCGA
>CAYVOX010000232.1:0-3208 GCA_964453035.1 uncultured Anaerolineaceae bacterium | reverse complement strand
AGTTTAAGCAGCCGGGAGACAATAAGACGTTCCATGAGCAGCAACATAATGATGGAAAAAATGATGGAGGCCAGCACCAGGAACAGAATCAAGTAATTAATCATCAATTGACCGTTGCGATACACGCTGCGAGGTTCGGTCAACTTCAAAATAATGTTAGGTTGGCCGAGCATATTCTTTTGCACCGCATATCCGATGATGACATCCTGATCCTGGATTTGAATGTAAGGCTGTGGATTACCCGCTGACCTGGCGAGTGCGCCAGTCACCTCCTGGGGCACAGTCGGGTCCTGGGCTGAAAGCAGCCTGGGTTGCAGACCGGGGAACTGCGCACTACCGCCAACCCGGGCAGGATCCACCGACCGGCCGAAGATGATTACTGCTCTGGTTGTTCCCTGAACATCCTTAATCACCTGTCTATCCAGTAGAAAAGAGCCGCTGGGTGTCAGGTACAGCCCGGTCATAGACTGGTCTGGCTGGCCGAGAAGGTTATTGAGTGAATCACCCTGGGACAAATCTACCTGTGTAGGAAGCAGGGTATTGGTAAACAATTGCACGCCAGTCAGATCAAAGGCAGTGGCAAATGCTACGCGAAGAGTCTCAAGAGTGGTTTTGGAAAGCTGGCTTTGAAGGTTCTGCAGATTGGGCTCAGAGGATGGTGACGCACCACTCGCCTTGACCCAGTCGGTCATCAACGCATGGAAAGTATCAATTTCCGATTGAATTGCGGATTGCGAGCGCTGAAGGTCGTAGATGATGCTGTTGCGTTCTTGCAGGTAAAAATAATCCGATAAGATTGTCCGCAAGTTGATAATTAATAAAGCGAACAAACCGATGAAGGTGATGACTATCGTAAAGATTACCGTTTTCCGAAGGCTCACAGGGTTGCTCCGCTGATCAAGTCGCTTTCAATTCTATGCGACCTTACAAAATTCATGGGGATTTCATTAGAGAAATATTAAAATTGGCGCTTAAAAAGCATTGACAAATATCAATCTACGCCATAAAATGGGCGAATATTTTAAATTTTTACCGGTAGCCTCACCCATCTCATTTTTTCTAAATTTATTTTATCAGGAAATACGGCTCAAGTTGTTGAGCCAACGCTCTATTATTTATGATGGATATGATGGAACTGAAAGGAGGTGAGCCTTACTGAAATTTTCCCCGTATCAATTTGTCCAAATGCATAAACGCCAAGAAAAATTCCAAAGGAGGAGTATCATGAAGTTCAAGTTATTTGTTTCAGTGATTGTTCTGGTGACAGTGTTGCTCTCGGCTTGCGCGCCCGCTGCGACGCCTGTCCCCACCGTTGCGCCGACTAAAGCCGCGACGGTCGCCCCCACGGCTGTTCCTGCGACAGCTGTACCCGCAACTGCCAAACCGGCAGAGCCCACCAAGGCCGCCGTACCTGAGGTCTGCACCAAGGATGCCTTTGGCTGCGCAAAAATCGCCACCGGCCAGACCGTAAAAATTGGCATGGGTGCTCCAATGTCCGGTGACAATGCCAACTTTGGTATTGACATCTCTCAGGGCAGCAAGATTGCCGTCATTGACGGCGGCGATATCCAGGGTTTCAAGTTTGAACTGGTATCTCAGGATGATGGTGGCACGCCGGAAGGCGGCGCTGCGGTTGCCAATAAGCTGGTGTCTGATCCGACGGTTGTTGCCATCGCCGGGCACATCTTCTCTGGCGCCACTGAAGCTGCCATGGCAGTTTATGAGAAAGCTGGTCTGCCCATGCTTTCTCCTTCTGCCACCAACCCGCCCCTGACTTCCAAAGGCTCCAAGGTTTTCAACCGCATCGCCTTCACGGATGCCACCCAGGGCAAGTTCGCTGCAGAGTACCTGTTTAAGAAGCTCGGCATCAAGAAGCTGGCTGCCATGCACGACGGTCAGGCATATGGTAAAGGCCTGGCGGAAGTCGTGCGCGATAACTTCAAAGCCCTCGGCGGTGAGGTCGTGGCTTTTGAAGGCATCACCCCTGGTAAAGCGGACTATGTACCCGTGCTTTCAGCTGTCGCTGCCAAGAAACCCGAAGCGCTGTACTTCGGTGGTTATATCCAGGAAGCTGTGATCCTGGTCAACCAGATGAAGCAATCAGGCCTGACCAGCACCATCTTCTTTGGTTGCGATGGAACCTACGGGCAGGACTTTGTTGATCGCTCCAAGAAGAACGGCGAAGGCGCGTATGCTGTATCGCTGGTGCCCCCTGCTTCTGACGCGAAAACCAAGTTCGATGAGGCTTACAAGAAACAATTCGGCAAGGAACCCGGTGTGCTCTCTCCCTTCACCTGGAACGGCTACGATGTAACTGCGGCTTTGGTTTCCGTGGTCAAGAAAGTGGCGGTTAAGGGCAGCGACGGCAACCTGTACATCCCACGCGGCGCGCTTGTTGATGGCGTTCGCAACCTGAAGGATTACAAAGGCCTGACCGGCACCATCACCTGCGACAAAGTAGGTGAATGCAATGCCACCGGTCCTATCTTCTACATTGTTAAAGACGGTAAATGGGTTGCTGCTGAAGCCCTCAAGTAAGTATAATTAGAGCATCATGAAGGGAGGGGGGGCTTACTCTCCTCCCTTCACATTTTCTCTATCAAGCGAATTGCCCATGACCGTTCAAAAAGTAAGCACCAAACAAACTGGATCAATAAAAATCAGCGCCCTGGTAAGAATCGGTTTGGCCGTTCTCATCGGGATATTTCTTTTGTGGCGTTTTTATACTGTTTTCATTCTTAATCCGGTTTATGGACCGGATACCTGGGTGAGATTTACCATTTCGGGGCTAATAATCGGCGGCGTTTACGCGCTGATCGCAATTGGTTACACGTTGGTTTATGGTATCTTGTTTATGATTAACTTTGCCCATGGCGAAGTGATGATGATTGGGGCGTTTGGCGGTTACTTTGTCTTTGAAATACTTGGTGCCATTCCTACGCCGACCGCGACTGACCCCAAACTCACGTTCTTAAATGCATACCCCATTCCATCGGTTATCCTGAGCTTCGTGGTGGGGATGGGCGTGGCTGCTTTGCTGGGATACTTTCTGGAAAAAATTGCCTACCGTCCCTTGAGAAATGCTCCGCGCCTGGTACCCCTGATTAGCGCCATCGGAGCATCCATCTTTATTCAAAATGCGGCGCAGCTACTGTTTGGCCCGCAACGACGGGATTATCTTAACCCTGATCTCCTCACGCGCGGTACC
>CAYVOX010000231.1:0-3294 GCA_964453035.1 uncultured Anaerolineaceae bacterium | reverse complement strand
TGTTGAGTTGCATCTAAAATTGACCCACTTAGGGTAAAGATTTGCGTCGAAATTTGACCCACGTATGACACTGTTTCCCGTCTGGATATGGCGGGAGAAATCAAGGAGTGATAAACGTGGCGATATTGAGCGCAATTCGACGCTGGCATTTTCGCGATGGTGCGTCGATTCGGGAAATAGCCCGACGAAGCGGCCTGTCCAGGAACACCGTTCGCAAGTATTTGCAAAGCAAGGTGGTTGAACCGCAGTACCCAGCGCGAGACAGCGTTGGCAAGTTAAGTCCTTTTGAGCCCAAGTTAAGGCAGTGGCTCTCCACCGAGCACAAAAAGACAAAGAAGCTGCGCAGAAACCTGCGCAGCATGTACCGGGATTTGGTCGCTTTGGGCTTTACCGGGTCTTATGACCGAGTGTGTGCCTTTGCCCGACAGTGGAAAGATTCCGAACAGTTCAAGGCGCAAACCTCGGGCAAGGGTTGTTTCATCCCCTTGCGCTTTGCTTGTGGCGAAGCCTTCCAATTCGATTGGAGTGAGGACTTTGCCCGCATAGCGGGCAAACAGGTCAAACTTCAGATTGCCCAGTTTAAGTTGGCCCACAGCCGGGCCTTTGTGCTTCGGGCTTACTACCAGCAAAAACATGAAATGCTGTTTGATGCCCACTGGCATGCCTTTCAAATCTTCGGTGGCATTCCCAAGCGCGGCATCTACGACAACATGAAGACCGCTGTGGATTCGGTGGGGCGTGGCAAAGAGCGCAGGGTCAATCAGCGGTTCACTGCCATGGTCAGCCACTACCTGTTTGATGCGCAGTTCTGTAATCCAGCATCGGGTTGGGAGAAAGGCCAGATTGAGAAGAACGTGCAGGATTCCCGCCAACGCCTGTGGCAAGGGGCACCAGACTTTCAAAGCCTTGCTGATTTGAATGTGTGGCTTGAGCATCGCTGCAAAGCGCTGTGGTCTGAGCTGCGCCACCCCGAATTGGACCAAACCGTGCAAGAGGCCTTTGCCGATGAACAAGGCGAGTTGATGGCGCTACCCAATGCCTTTGATGCATTCGTGGAGCAAACCAAGCGAGTCACTTCAACCTGCCTTGTTCACCACGAGGGCAATCGCTACAGCGTTCCTGCCAGTTACGCCAACAGGGCCATCAGCCTTCGGATTTATGCAGACAAGCTGGTGATGGCTGCCGAAGGCCAACACATTGCCGAGCATCCAAGATTGTTTGGCAGTGGCCACGCTCGGCGTGGCCACACACAATACGACTGGCACCATTACTTGTCTGTGCTTCAGAAGAAACCTGGGGCGTTGCGCAATGGTGCGCCATTTGCTGAATTGCCACCCGCGTTCAAGAAGCTTCAATCCATCTTGCTGCAACGCCCCGGCGGTGACCGTGACATGGTGGAAATTCTGGCCCTTGTATTGCACCACGATGAAGGTGCGGTACTCAGTGCTGTGGAATTGGCATTGGAGTGTGGCAAGCCATCGAAGGAGCATGTGCTTAATCTGTTGGGACGTTTGACCGAAGAACCTCCACCCAAACCGATTCCAATTCCCAAGGGGTTAAGGCTGACATTGGAACCACAGGCCAACGTGAACCGCTATGACAGTTTAAGGAGAGCCCATGATGCAGCATGAAGGCCATGTGAGAATCCTCAAATCCTTGAAACTCTTTGGCATGGCACACGCCATTGAGGAGTTGGGCAATCAGAATTCACCAGCATTTAATCAAGCCTTGCCCATGCTGGACAGCTTGATTAAAGCTGAAGTGGCAGAGCGTGAAGTACGTTCGGTGAACTATCAATTGCGGGTGGCCAAGTTCCCCGTGTATCGGGACTTGGTGGGCTTTGACTTCAGTCAAAGCCTGGTTAATGAGGCCACGGTCAAACAATTGCACCGGTGCGACTTCATGGAACAAGCCCAGAACGTGGTGCTGATTGGTGGGCCAGGCACAGGCAAGACTCACCTGGCCACAGCCATTGGTACACAAGCAGTGATGCACTTGAACCGACGGGTGCGTTTCTTCTCCACCGTGGATTTGGTCAATGCACTGGAGCAAGAGAAATCATCTGGGCGTCAGGGACAAATCGCAAACCGTCTGTTGTATGCCGATTTGGTGATTCTGGATGAGCTGGGATATTTGCCTTTTAGCCAAACCGGTGGGGCACTGCTGTTTCACCTGCTCTCAAAGCTGTACGAAAAAACCAGCGTGATACTGACCACCAACTTGAGCTTCTCGGAATGGAGCCGAGTGTTTGGCGATGAAAAGATGACAACAGCGTTGTTGGACCGACTAACCCACCACTGCCACATCCTGGAAACCGGCAATGAAAGTTACCGCTTCAAACACAGTTCAACTCAGAATAAGCAGGAGGAAAAACAGACCCGCAAACTGAAAATCGAGACATAATTCTGACAACAAGGGGTGGGTCAAAATTCAATGCAAATCCCGGGTCAAATTTGGGTGCAAATCAACACCGCTGGGGCTGCCGCGTGCTGGCCACCGAGAGCGCCGAGGACGCCCTGGCCCGGCTGGCCGAAGGCGATTTTCGCCCGGACGCGATCGTGGCCGACTACCGGCTGCGGGAAGGGCGCACCGGCACCACGGCCATCGCCCAGGTCAGGCAGCGATTGGGCTGGCCGGTGCCGGCCGCCATCCTGACCGGCGACACGGCGCCCGAGCGGCTGATGGAAACCAGCGCCAGCGGCTTCCTGCTGCTCCACAAGCCGGTGCAGCCGGGCCGCCTGCGCGCCGCGCTGTCCAGCCTGCGCCAGGAGGCCGCATCGGCGGCGGTGGAGGACGAGAAGGACGGCGCCGTCGACATGCGCTGGTCCTTCGCCTGCCAATAGCACGCCTAACCCCGTACCCCCAGCCGCCACAGAGAAGTGACTTCCGCCGCCCGCGCCGCGTGGAGCGGATCGTCGGCATCGGCGGCGCGGCCATGGGTGGGCCGGGCATCCAGGCGGCCGCGCACTTCCAGGCCGGCTGCTTCGATCATGGCCGGCAGTTCCTCGCGGCTGCGCAGGCCCAGGTGTTCGGCCAGGTCCGAGAGGATCAGCCAGCCCTCGCCGCCTGGCGCCAGATGCGCCGCCAGGCCGGCCAGGAAACCCTTCAGCATGCGGCTGTCGGGATCGTAGACGGCCGCCTCCAGGCGGGAACTGGGCCGGGCAGGCAGCCAGGGCGGGTTGCACACCACCAGGGGCGCCCGACCCTCGGGAAACAGGTCGGCCTCGATCACCTCGACCCGGTCGGCGATGCCGAGCCGGGCGATGTTGTCCCGGGCGCAGGCCAGGGCGCGGG
>CAYVOX010000230.1:1882-3299 GCA_964453035.1 uncultured Anaerolineaceae bacterium | reverse complement strand
ACCTTCGCCAATGACGGTGAGGAGAGGCTTGCCATCAACGCCGACGGACATGAGAACGCTGCTGCCGTGCAGAACGACGGGAAAGTAGATGGTTTTGCCATCAAGTGACCAGAGGGGCGGCATGGATTCCGGCTCGCCGAGGTCGTTGATGGTCCAGGCGGAGGCGTGAAGGTCGGATTGCTGCGTGAGGTTGACGGGAGCGGTGGAGCCATCCGTGGGGACGACCCACAGGGAGAGGTTTTTGTAACCCAGGCCTTCACCTTCGCTGCCGTAATAGGCAATCAGTTTGCCATCCGGGGAGAAAGAGGGCGAAGATTTGGGTCCAATTGGCGTTTTGATGAGGCGAGCTTCTCCACCGATGATGGGCAGGGTGAAGATGTCCTCGTGGTCGGGGTAAGAGTCGGGATCTTCGGCATGATTGGAGATGAAGGCGATGGTTTTGCCGTCAGGTGACCAGGCCGGGTTGGTCTCATCCCAGACGGGGTGATCGGTGAGCTGGTGGGCTTTGCCGGTGGCAGCATCTACCACCCAGATGTGGTAGCGCTCATGGGGCAGGTAGCCGAAGCCATCCAGCTTGTAAAAAAGCCGGTGATAATGGCGGGCCACAACGCCCAGCTTCTTCTTCTGCTCGTCTTTCTCGCGTTCCAGGATTTCAGCATCGGTTTTGCGCACCTGGCAGAGCAGGTTCTTGCCATCCGGAGACCAGGAAAACGCGGAGATGGCACCCGGGATGGAGGTGAGGGGCAGGGCTTCGCCACCTGTGAAAGGGATAAGATAAATTTGCGGAGGTTTATCTTTGTCGGCGCGGTTTGAGAGGAAGGCAATCTGGCTACCATCGGGCGACCAGCGCGGGGTGGAATCGTTCTGATCACCGGCGGTGAAGCGCCGCGGAGCGCCACCTCGCGTGGGGACGATCCACAGGTTGGCGTATTTTTTCTCGGTTTTGCGATCCACGCGGTGAAGGGTGAAGGCAACCGTGTTTCCATCGGGCGAGATGCGGGTACCCGAGATGAGTTCAAACCGGTAGAGATCTTCAGCCTGGATGGTGTTTTTTGAGGTCTTTGACATAAGATTCTCCTGGGGGAAGGTTGGTGGAATAATTATAATACCGCAAGCAAGGGCGAAGCGTTTGTTTTTGGGTATAATCAGCGAACACATCGCACTTGGAGGTAAGACATGCAGAAATCTGCAACGGATACCATCTTCAGCACCCTCAAAGGCATCAGCCTGAGCCAACCAGAAAAGAGCGCTATCCTGGGGGTGGATCGGCCGGGTTTGACCTACGAGGGATTGATCAAGCAGATTGAGTTGACGATGGCGTGGCTAAACCGGCATGGCCTGGGGCGCAATGACCGCATCGCGATTGTTTTACCAAACGGGCCTGAAATGGCGAGTTGCTTTGTCTGTGCGGTCTGCG
>CAYVOX010000230.1:0-1782 GCA_964453035.1 uncultured Anaerolineaceae bacterium | reverse complement strand
ACACAGGCAAACCTGACGGTTTCGGCACATAACTCGCGGGTGGCTCTGGAATTGACTGAAAAAGACCGCTGCCTGAATGTGATGCCGTTGTTTCACGTTCATGGGCTGATGGCGGCGGTGATGGGTAGCCTGTTTGCCGGGGGCAGCGTGGTGTGCACGCCGGGCTTTGTCGCCGGTGAGTTTCTTGGATGGATGGCGCGATTTTCGCCGAGCTGGACGACGGCAGTGCCGACGATTCACCAGGCGGTACTGGAGCAGGCACGCAAACTGCCAGAGGTGCGCCATACGCTGCGCATGATCCGGTCATGCTCGGCGCCGCTACCACCGCCTGTGATGGCTGAGCTTGAAGAAGTGTTCGCCGTGCCGGTGGTTGAGGCTTACGGGATGACGGAATCCTCTCACCAGGTGGCGAGCAACCCGCTTCCACCTGGCAAGCGCAAACCGGGCTCGGTGGGGCTGCCCGCGGGGCCGGAAGTGTGCATCCTGGATGAGAAGGGCAGCAGATTGCCTGTTGGCCAAATTGGCGAAATTTGTTTGCGGGGGGTGAACGTCACCGCGGGGTATGAGAGCAATCCGGAAGCCAACCGGAAAACCTTCACGGACGGCTGGTTCAGGACGGGGGACCAGGGCTGGATTGATGAAGACGGGTATATTTTCATCCAGGGGCGGGTGAAAGAAATCATTAACCGCGGTGGCGAGAAGATTTCTCCGCGCGAGGTGGATGAGATATTGCTGGAACACCCGGCTGTGGCGCAGGCGGTGACCTTCGCTGCGCCGCACACGCAGCTGGGAGAAAGCGTGGCCGCGGCGGTGGTGTTGAAAGCAAATTCAACGGTGACGGCCAACGCGTTGCGCGCGTTTGTGGCAAAGCGGGTGGCGTATATCAAGGTTCCGGAGGTGGTTGTGTTTATGGAGCAATTACCTAAGGGGCCGACCGGCAAGCTGCAGCGGGTCGGGCTGGCGGAAAAACTGGGGATCGGACCGGTGGATAAGATGGAGCGGGTGCGCGCTGAGGAATACGTGGCTCCGGGCAATCCGCTGGAGGAAGCGCTGGCGGAAGCGTGGATGGAGATCCTGCAATTGCAGAAGGTGGGCATCCATGACCACTTTCTTGATCTGGGCGGGGATTCACTCAAGGCGGCGCTGCTGGTTTCCAGATTGAATGCAGCGCTGGAGATTGAGATTTCACTGGCGGAATTTTTCGCCGCGCCAACAGTGGCTAACCTGGCAAAGCTAATCGAAGAGCTGACTGCAACGGAAGAGGATTAGGATGGAGCACCCTGTCCCTGATGAAAGCAAGGAAAATTCCGGACTGAGCCGCCAGACCAAACTGGCGCAGCGCTTGCGGCAAGGGGGGGCAGGGGCACGTCCCGGACGGCGTCTCGCAGGAGAGGCGCCGCAACTTTCGATTTCTCAGGAGCGTTTGTGGTTTTTAAGCCAGCTTGAACCGGAGAGCCCGGCGTATAACCGTCCGCTGGCAGCCCGGGTGAGGGGTGAAGTTGACCCGGGGCGGCTGCGGCGCGCATTGAACGCGGTGATTGCGCGGCATGAGGTGCTCCGGTCGGCTTACCCGGCAGTGGAGGGCGTACCGCGTGTGGCGGTTGAGGCGATGGTGGATGTAACACTGGCGGTGCTCAATTGCCCGGAGGGGGAGGGCGATGGCGAGACCTGGGCACGAGAGATGGCGACGCAGCTGAACCAGGAGCCTTTTGACCTGGCGAGCGCGCCGCTGATGCGCTGCAGCTTTTTGCAACTGAAGAGTGGCGGCGTATTGGTGGTGAT
>CAYVOX010000229.1:0-3336 GCA_964453035.1 uncultured Anaerolineaceae bacterium | reverse complement strand
CCCTCCTTTTTGGGCAGCAACCTCACCCCCGGCGCAGACCTGGTGCTCGGCAACCTGCCGGATATCCCCAAACCGCTGGATCTAAGCGCCGCCGGTATTGATTTCGCCGCCGGTAAAGTTTCCGAGGGCCGCCCCTACCGTCCCGTCTTTGCCATCGGGCGCGGCGACCCGGACCAGCCCCCCCTGCGCATGCCCTTCAGCCTGCTCTGCCGCCCGGATGGACACATTATGGTGATGAATTACATTGACGAGGTTGGCCGCTCGCGCGTCTCCCTCTTCAACCCGTCGGGCGCGCTGGTTCAAGTGCTGGCTGAGTTTGAGTACGGCATCCAGGATCAATCTCTCGACACCCCCGCCAACATTGCCGAGGATAGCGCCGGTAACCTGTTCATCGTGGATCTCGGCTCAAATTGCATCAAAAAGTTCTCACCCGAAGGGCACTACCAGTTCACTTTTGGCTGTTCAGGGGAAGGCCCCCAGCAGCTCACCAATCCGCGCGACCTGGCTGTGGATGCGGGTAACAATCTCTACATTGCCGATTCCGGCAACAATCGCATCCTCAAGTGGGATGAAACCGGTCAGTGCCGCCTGGTGATGGGCTACCAGGCTGATCAAACTGAGGGCTACCTGGAACCCGGCGAAGCGCCCGGTCAACTGGATGAACCGTTGAGCGTGTGCGTGGATGAGCAGGGCTTTGTTTTCGTTGCCGACACCAACAACCACCGCATCCAAAAGTTCAACCCCGCCGGGCAGTTTGATTCCAGCTTTGGACAGGAAGGTGAAATCGCCGGGCAGTTCAGCTACCCCGCCAATATCCGCCTGGATAACCGCAGCAACATCTACGTAGCCGATTGCAACGGCGAACGCATCCAGAAGTTTGACCCGACCGGCTGTTTTATCTACCAGATTTTCCTGCCGCCCGATTCCGGCGCGCTGGAAGATTTTGATGTTGATCCGGCTGGCCGAATCATCGTTGCGCTGCGCAAAGCCAACCTGGTGATGGGAATTGAAGTGCAGTGACCGCCCCGATCGTTGATTGAGAAAGGTTACCCCCCATGATCTACCTGGTACCTGGCCCAAAACCCACTAACCTCACCCTGATTTTCTCTCTCCCCCATTCCAGGGAAATTAAAAGCGTTTGCGTAGCAGGAACCTTCAACGATTTCAGCGAAAGCGCCACCCCCCTCAGGCAGAGCGTCGCCAACGGCCCATGGGAAGCCAGCGTAACCGTGCCCAGAAAAAGCGAGGTGCTGTTCCGCTACGTGATCAACGAGCACAAACGCCAGTTCGATCCAGATGTGCCCGCCACCCGAAACAACCCGAACGGACTGACCTTCTCTTTCATCACAGCAGATCTTGCCCCGGGTCAATCTTCAGCGCCATCCAGCACCGCCTCTGATGCGCAGTTGCTGCTGCAAATGGCACCCGCCAGCCTCAAAAACCCCAAAAAGCGCATCGCCCTGGCTGAATCGATGCTCAAGCAGGCCCTTAAACCGGAGCTCGACCCGCAAGACCGGTTGAACCTGCTGCAGCAGGCCGTCTCTTTGGACCCCTTCAACACCCAGATCCGACTGGCCCTGGGGCAGGTTCTGCAGGAACTGGGACTGGCTGAAGAAGCGGTTGCCAGCCTCAAGCAGGCTCTCGAACTGCGCCCGGGTGAGGCGCGCATCCACCTGCTGATGGGCGAAGCCCAGCTGGCTGCCGGCAACCTGGATGAAGCCCGCCAGGCGCTTTCCAAAGTGCCCCCCGAAGGCAAACCCGGCAGGCGCGCCGCCTATGACCTGCTGGAAATTGACCTGCGCAAAGCCGGCGATGAGGATTGGAAAAAGATTCTCGATTCCCTCACCCGCCTGGGCGGCAAACCCGGTGAAGAAGGCCCCTTCTGCGAAAAATGCCTCAAGCTGCTCAGCGAGTGGGAAGCGCCCGAAGCCCCCCAGGCCATTTTGAACCTGGTCAACGCCTGTTATCCGCAATCCAACCATCCCGCTGTGGCGACCATACGCCAGGCAGCCGGTTATAAGCTGCCCACCAACCTGGTTGAGGTGAACCAACCGCCCACCTCTGGCGATTCAGCCGCGGCGCAAACCCTGCTGCGCGTGCTCACCGCCTACCGCCTGGCGCGCGTCTTGCCCGCCGCAACCGCGGAGGACCGCGTCGCCCGCCTGGGTGAATGGCGCAAAATGGTCGAGCATGCCGACTCGCGCTGGCCCGAATTGCGCGGCGCGTATCTGCACCAGCTCAGCGACTGGGCCATCCAGGCTTACAAGAAGAAGGATTTTGACCTGGCAGCCACCCTGTGGGGCGAAGCCGGGCGCGTTGCCCCCAACACCCCTGTGATTCAGCAGAACCTTGCCATTGTCAACACCCGCCTGGGCGAAGACGCCGCCCAGGAGTGGCACTGGCAGCAACTCACGCGCACCTGGACCCAGCTCACCGAGTTGATGCCCGAGGCCGACGGCTACACCCGCCACATCATCCAGAAGCACCAGGCTTTTGTGCAGGGCGCCGAAGCCAAACTGCCTACCATGCTCGCTCCCGAGGAGGTGCTGGAACTGGGCGCCCTGTGGATGAAAGAAGCCGCCCCCCTGCTGGCCCTGCGCCAGATCTCCTTCCGCAACCCGCTCTACCGCTGCGGGGTGATGACCGATGATTACGTTGGCAAAGATGAGCGCGGCGAACGTTTGGAAGAGGGTTACACCAGCACCGCTGCCCTGCTGCGCATGAGCCACGAGTGGCTGGGACTCAGCGATTCCTCCGCTTTGGCGCAAAAACGCCTGCGCCGCCTCGAGCGCGCCTACCAGCAAGCCGCAGCCGGCGGAGATGCCGCCTACCGCCACTATGACGAGGAAAAAGAAGCCTTCAAGGGTTTCCGCGAGATTGCCGGTCACCAGTACCTGCAACTGCTCTTCCAGGTGCTGCTGCCCTCTGCCGAAAAGCTCAACCTCGACGACCTCCAGAGCCGCCAACGCTATGCCATCGTCGCCCGCGGGCTGATGGCCTTCCCCCACCAGGCGCTCAAGCCTGCCGTGCTCAAAGCCGTCAAGCAGTTGGAAGAAGATACCGATATGCAGCAGCTGGTCACCAACTATGCCATCGGCCCGTGGTTCAAACGCGCCCAGGATTTAATGCAAAAGAAACAGGCGGATAAAGCCGCCCCCTTCCTGGAAGAAGCCCTGCAAATTGCGCCCAATTTCACCGTCGGCATGTTCTACCTGGCACAGTGCCGTATCGAGCAGAAGCGCTGGGATGACATCGCTCCGCTGCTCACCGATGCCCGCGCCAAATGCAAAGAAGGCGACGAGCTCATCGAGCACATTGATCACCTGCTCGAGCAGC
>CAYVOX010000228.1:1464-3351 GCA_964453035.1 uncultured Anaerolineaceae bacterium | reverse complement strand
TCCAGCAGGATGGCCTCGCGCAACCTGGCATACACAAAGGTGTAAATCTGTGGGTGAGAGGCGTTCTTGCCCGGCTGGATCAGGCGGGCCTGCTCCAGCTCTTCCAGCGCTTCCACCACCGTCTCGGGAGGCAGGTTGCCGGCGATTTCAATCAGTTTAGGGATAAATTCGTTGCCAATCACCGCCGCCACGCCCACCACCTGGCGGGTAGCGGGGCTCAGGCGCTGCAGGCGCTCATAAGCCAGTGACTGGAGGGTCTTGCCGAGCGGCAGTTGCTCAACCATCTGGTTGAGGTCCAGGGGGGAACGGTCCAGCAGCTGGTAGAGGCTTTCCTGCAGGAAGAGCGGGTTACCGCCGGTCTCGCGCAGCAGCAGGGAGATCGTCTGCGGGGTGGGGGATTGGCCAACCATGCGCCGGGTGAACTGATCCACCTCTTCAGGCGAGAAGGGTTCCAGGCGGATGCGCCGGTCGGTCATACCGGAGGGCAGGGCGGATAGAAACTTTTGAAGTTCTCCGGTCAGCTCTTCGGGGCGGTAAGCCAGCACCAGCAGCCCGTGCTGGTTGAAAAAGCCGCGGTTGATGATGTAAGTGAGCGCATTGAGCGAGGCCTGGTCGTGCCAGTGGGCGTTATCCAGAATCAGCAGCAGCCTGCGGTTTTTAGCCACCACCAGCATCAACTGCAGCACAGCTTCGGAAAGGGTGGTCTCGCCTGCGCTGAGGTTGGAGACCGAGGCGATATCCGGGCGCAGGGTGGTCAGTTCCGGCAGCAGGCGCGCCAGGTGGGCGGCCCACACGCGGTCGAGAGCCAACCACTCGGCCTGCAGCACCTGGTGGCGCAGGGTATTGATGACGGCCTGGTAGGGGAGGTGTTTTTCGTAATCGTGCCCGGCAGCAAAAATCAGGCGCGGGGGCGGCTCCAGGGCGCGAAAGGCTTCGTACATGAGGCGGGTTTTGCCCACCCCGGCTTCGCCTTCCAGCAGCAGGCGACCGCCCTTCTGGGCAGCCTGGCGCAGGGCATGCAGCAGGGGCGGGCGACTGATGTAGAAGCCGGTATTGACCAGGGCACGCGGCCATGGGTCGGGTTCAACCGGCTGTAGTGTGGCGTTCATCCGACGGGCGGTCTCGCACAGGCTCTGGAGCGTCTCCGGCATGGGGATGTTCTCGCGTTTGTAGAGGGTGCACATCTCCTGGCAGTGTTCCACAGCCAGCGCGTGCTGGCCGGATTCCACCAACCAGTTGAAAATGGCGGCGTGCATGTCGTCGTTGAACGGGTCGCACTGCAGGGCGCGGCGGGCGCGAATGAGAGCGCGGTCGTAGTCGCCATTGGCGGCAGCGTTGAAGGCCAGGCGTTGCAGAACGCGCTGGAGGTCATCATCAAGCGCCTGGCGCAGATCGCGCAGCCAGTCTTCCAGGTCGGGCTGGCCCAAAAAATCGGCGCTGGGCCAGAACTGGTTGCCCGAAAAGAGATTGGCGGCGCGGCGCAGCTGCTGAGCAAGCGCCTCGGGGAGGGGGCGCTGGTTGGGGATTTGCAGGGCGGGGTGCAGGTGCCGGGCGGCAATCTGCTGGAATTCACGCACATCTACCCAGACGCGCTCTGGGTCAAGGCGGGCAATTTCTGGCGTGGCGTAAAGCAGGGTCCTATCGGGCAGGTCTGATCTTAGCTTGCTGAGGGTGGTGCGCAGCTGGTTTCTGGCATCCGGATCTTCCATTCCCGGCCAGAAGAGCGCGTACAGGCTGGCGCGGTCGGCCGTCTCTGTGCAGGCCAGGTAAAATAGCAGGTTGCGCGCGTTCCGGCGCTGAAGCTGGATGGGGGTTTCTCCCCATTGGACGGCGGGGTTCTGCAGGAGGAAGATTTTGAGGGTTTGCATGGTTAAGGGATGGCGCCTG
>CAYVOX010000228.1:0-1364 GCA_964453035.1 uncultured Anaerolineaceae bacterium | reverse complement strand
GCCAGCTCCAGCACCGGATGCTCCTCATCCACGTGCCCGCGCACCTGCGATTCCAAGCGCTCCAGGCGCGTCATCATCGCCACCAGTGATGCCCCGATCGCATCCGGCAGTTGCGAGTGGTTCAGGTCCGGCTGGGCGGGCTGCGCCTTGCTGCGCGCCACCACCTGCCCGGGCACGCCCACCACCACCGAATTAGCCGGAACCGGTTTGACCACCACAGCATTCGCCCCGATGCGGCTGCCTGCGCCCACCTCGATCGCCCCCAGGATCTTGCTCCCCGCGCCGATCACCACGTTATCCCCGATGGTCGGGTGGCGTTTGCCCTTTGCCAGGCTGGTGCCGCCCAGCGTCACGCCGTGATACAGCGTCACGTTCTCGCCCACTTCCGCGGTCTCGCCAATCACCACCCCCATGCCGTGGTCAATGAAGAATCCCTTCCCAATCCGCGCCCCGGGGTGAATTTCGATCCCCGTGATGAAGCGCGCCATCTGCGATAGCCCGCGCGCCATAAATTTGAACCCCCGCCGCCATAGCCAGTGCGCCGCGCGGTGCGCCCACAGCGCGTGCAGCCCGGGGTAAAGCAGCGCCACTTCCCAGCGGCTGCGCGCCGCCGGGTCGCGCTGCAGAACAGCATCCAGATCCTCTTTCAACGTGCCAGACATGTCTCCCTCCTCACTCTGCCAGGTCGGCAAACAGCGCCGTGCTCAGGTAGCGCTCGCCGAAGGATGGAATGATGACCACAATCAGCTTGCCAGCGCTCTCCGCCCGGCGGGCTACCTGCAGCGCAGCCCACACTGCCGCGCCGGAGGAAATGCCCACCAGCAGCCCTTCGCGCCGCGCCATCTCGCGCGCCGTCTGGAAGGCATCCTCATCCTTCACCCGCACCACCTCATCGTAAATGCGCGTGTTAAGCACCGCCGGTACAAACCCCGCCCCGATACCCTGGATGGGATGCGCCCCGCGCTGCCCGCCCGAGAGCACCGGCGAAGCCTCCGGCTCAACCGCGATGACCCGCAGCACCGCTTTGCGCGCTTTGAGCACCTCGCCAACCCCGGTGATGGTGCCGCCCGTGCCCACCCCCGCCACCAGCACATCCACCTGGCCTTCGGTATCCCGCCAGATTTCCTCCGCCGTGGTGCGCCGGTGAACCTCAGGATTGGCCGGGTTGGTGAACTGCTGCGGTAAAAAGTACCTTCCCGGGTCGCTGGCTGCCAGTTCCTCCGCCCTGCGGATGGCGCCCCCCATGCCCTCGGCGCCCGGGGTCAGCACCAGTTCCGCGCCGTAAGCCCGCAGCAACATGCGCCGCTCGCGGCTCATCGTCTCAGGCATGGTCAGCACGCACTTATAGCCGCGCGCCGCGCACA
>CAYVOX010000227.1:0-3354 GCA_964453035.1 uncultured Anaerolineaceae bacterium | reverse complement strand
AGCGGCTGCAAAATTCCGTGCTCGCGGATGGAATCGGCCAGTTCCTGCAGGTCGCTTTCAGCCATTTGCTGGCGGGGTTGGCGCGGATTGGGGAGGACGGCATCAATCGGCACCAGCAAAGCCCCGCCTTCTCCCTGGGAGTTGTTCGTTGGAATGAGAGCCTCTAATCCCTTACCTAATCCACCTTTTTTGGGCATAAGACCGCCTTATTCCTTTTTTTCAGTAAATCTGACGCCGTCCTGGGTTAAAATCTCCTCGGCCAGGGCGGCATACATTTGCGCGGCAGCTGATTCTGGGGCGTAGACTGAGATGGGCTGCCCGTAGGAGGGGGCTTCGGCTAAACGGGTTGAGCGCGGGATGACGGATTGAAAGACGAGGTTGGGGAAAACCCGGCGCACTTCAGAAACGACCCCTTTTGCCAGGTTAATCCGTCCGTCGAACATGGTTAGAATAACGCCGCGAACCTTGAGTTGCGGATAAATGGATGATTTAAGCCGGTTGATGGTCTGGGTTAATTGCCCCAGCCCTTCAAGCGCCAGGTATTCACACTGAACGGGGATGAGGATACCGTTCTGGGCTGCCACCAGCCCGTTGACCGTCAATAAACCCAGCGACGGGGGACAGTCAATCAGAATATAGTCAAAGCGCTCAAGCACGGGCTGCAGCATTTCACGCAGTCGAAACTCGCGGTGGGACACGTCGATCAGTTCAATTTCAGCGCCAGCCAGGGCCGGAGAGGACGGCAAGAGGCTGAATTTGAAGGTGGAACTATGCCAGATGTTGGGATGAAGCGGTTCTGAGCCAATCA
Organism: uncultured Anaerolineaceae bacterium; assembly: GCA_964453035.1. Classification (GTDB taxonomy): domain Bacteria; phylum Chloroflexota; class Anaerolineae; order Anaerolineales; family Anaerolineaceae; genus CAYVOX01. The sequence goes on along the minus strand of CAYVOX010000227.1, from coordinate 2,546 downwards.
GGGCTTCGTAGGTGCCGTGTTTGACCAGGCGCTTATCCAGGCCAACCGAGGAGGTAGCATTGGACTGCGGGTCGAGGTCAACCAGCAGCACGCGCATGCCGTGATGCCCCAGGTATGCCGCCAGGTTGATTGCTGTGGTGGTCTTTCCCACCCCGCCTTTCTGGTTGACGAGCGTGTAAATCCGCGCCATAGATTAAAGCTTCGGTAAGATTTCTAACATGCAATCCCGGATCTCTTGAGCTGTGGGGACGCCCATGAGGCCACGCCGGGTGACAGAATGAGAGGCGATGATGGTAGCAAACCGGGCGGCTTCCCATGGATCGCGGGTGTGATAGTAGCGGTAGAAGAAGGATGTGGCAAAGATATCCCCCGCTCCGGTTGGATCAAGCTCCTTCACTTTGCGGGCATGGAAGCGCCGCAAGTCGCCATTCCAGTACAGGCGAGACCCATTATAGCCCTCAGTGACCGCCAGGATGCGGGTTGAGGCGGCCATCTCCTCAATCCAATCCTCGTTTCCTCTCACATCTTCTACGCTGAGGATGGCGATGGCGGCGCTTTCCAGGACGAAGGCTGCTTCGGGCCACTCTCCAGGACGGACGTGACCCTGTTCATCCCAGGTGCGCAGCCATCCCTGTGGGGTGAGGCAAACCAGGGAATCGGGGAAGGCGCGCGCCAGTTTAGGATCAATTTCATTGGCGATGGGTCCCAGGTGAACCACAGGCGTTTTGCGCCAGGCTTCGGGAACATCTGCCAGGGTGAGAATCGGTGCCTGGTGGTGAATAATCTGTACGCGACCGGAGTGCGTCATGATGTTTTCGAACGTGGTGGTCACATCAGAGAGGTGGATGGCTTTGGGCACGCCTTCCAACTCCGGCATGGGAAAATCGGGCTCGCAGGCGGTGATGATGCCCACGCGCATGCCCAGCGCATGGGCGGTGAGCGCAGAATAAGAAACCGTTCCACCCAGGATGGGGCCTTTTGGCGTTAGATCACGGGCGACATGACCGATAACAAGATAATCGATCGGTTCAAGGGGCGCGATATGGGGAATCGTCAATATATTACCTCTAAAGGATGGATGATGGTGATGGCTCTTCGCTCTCACCTTCATCTGGAAGGGGTGAGAGAACTTCATCAACGGTCAGGCTTTCACGCCGCATTCCGGGGACGGGCGTTCCGCAGTACGGGCATAAATTCCAGGCAAGATCCATGTTTCTGGTGCACTTCTGGCAGGTTTTTTTGAGGCGGGTAAAACAGGTTGGACAGGCAATCCAATCTTCCTTAACCTGCCTGCCGCAGCCCGGACAGAGAGGTTTATCCTCAATGGATTGGAGCAGCGCTTCTTCTTCGAGGGTGTGCTGATATTCTTCATCCAGCGTGCGTGGGGGACGCATAACCAGGTAGATGAGAACGCCCGGCAAGAACAGGACGGCTGCGACCAGAGCAGCCAGCACGCGCAGGAGCGGGTCGCGCGAGCGGCGGCGAATATCTCGAAACGTCCAGAACACCAGGCTGATCCACAGGGCGATCAAAAAAGCGGAGGCAAAGGCAATTGCCACCAGAGAAATGTTGTTGAGCAAAGCCGGATCAAAGGTCATACCTGCTCCATTGAAAGGAATTATAGCACGGGATGCCCGTTGAGGTTGGCGAATCCCCCGAAAATATCCGCAGGGTTGCTTGCCGGTTTGGGGGGCTTCAAGTATAGTATGAGAAATTTCTCTGACCGGAGTGAATGATGCAGGAAAACCGTTCTGCTTACCGCATTCGTGACCTGGCCCCCACCGAGCGCCCGCGCGAGAAGCTGGTGAAATACGGACCTGAGAAGCTGGATGATGACGAATTGATTGCCATTCTCATTCGCGTTGGGGTTCGGGGGGAAAACGCCGTGGAGGTTGGGCACCGCTTGCTGGAACATTTCAACGGGCTGAAGGGGCTTTACGAAGCCCATTTTGAGGATTTGAGCAAGCAGCGGGGAATTGGCATGGTTAAGGCTATTCAAATCAAGGCGGCGATAGAATTGGGACGCCGCCTCAGTTCGGAGTCGGATAAATCACGCCCCACCATCCAAAGCCCGGCTGATGCTGCGCGGCTTGTGATGTACGAGATGTCTAACCTCCCCCAGGAAAACCTTTGGGTGTTGAACCTGGATACCCGCAACCAATTGCTCAACGTGGAAAAGCTGTACAAAGGCTCGCTCAACAGTTCCATGGTGCGGGTGGGTGAGGTTTTCCGGGCTGCCATTCATAAAAATGCCGCGGGCATCCTGCTGATTCACAATCACCCCTCCGGAGACCCTTCTCCGAGCCCGGAGGATGTTACGCTGACGCGCGCTGTGGTGAATGCAGGAAAGCTGCTGGATATTGATGTGCTGGATCACGTGGTCATCGGGCAGGGGAAGTATGTTTCCCTGAAGGAGAAAGGGCTTGGTTTTAATTGACAAAAAAATGAGGGTGTAGTAAACTTTCACCCGCTGGCGAGGTAGCTCAACGGTGGAGCAGGGGACTCATAAGCCCTTGGATGTGGGTTCAAATCCCACCCTCGCCACT
>CAYVOX010000226.1:0-3392 GCA_964453035.1 uncultured Anaerolineaceae bacterium | reverse complement strand
CCCAGGTAGCGGGTGACGGCCTCTTTGGGGATCAGCGAGCTGATGAAACCGGCAATGATGAAGGCCGGCACCAGGCACAGCAGCACATGCGCAGCCAGGTAATCCAGCAGGCTGCTCCAACCGGCAGCCAACAGCCCGCCCAGCAAGCTGAGTGCGCCTTCCAAGCTAGGCCTGCTTCAACCAGGCAACCACTTCGGCTTCGGCGGGAATGCGCCCCGAGCAAACCACTTTGCCGTTTACCACCAGTCCCGGCGTCGAGATAATCGGCCACTTCATGATGTCGTTGAAGTCGGTCACTTTTTCAAACTCAGCTTCCAGGCCCAGGTCTGAGGCCACTTTGCGGGCAATTTGCTCCAGCCGTTTGCAGTTGGCGCAGCCGCCGCCCAGGATTTTGATATTCATCATGTTGTGCTCCTTTATTTAACGTATGGAATTTTGGTTTCACTTAGCCGCCCGCTCGCGCCGCGCAGCGCAGCACGGGCAGGGACAATCCGGGTTGGGGGATACCTTGAACTGCAACTCGCCTTCCGGCAGCAGAACGAGACTTTCATCCACCACGTTGAAAATCTCCGGGCGGGTGATGCGGTAATAGCGATTGCGTCCGTCGCGGCGCAACGCCACCAGCCCGGCGCGGCGCAATTCGCCCAGCTGCTGCGAGAGATACGCCTGGCGCAGGCCCAGGTGGGCTTCCAGGTGGCACACGCAGTGCTCGCCGTCGCGCAGCGCATAGAGAATGAGCAGCCTGACGGGATGCGCCAGGGCTCTAAAAACCTGCGCCTGGTTTTCAAAAGCGGAGAGGGTTTCGGTCTGGTTGATTATATTCATAATATTGAATATGATTATACCAGAGATTGTGATTTCTGCCTCCCCTTTTAAACCAGCCTGCTTTCCACCCGGGACAGGGCAAAAGGAGGCTGGCAGGAAAAAACGGGACAGGCTCGTGATGAGTTAACCCCAGCCCAAACGGATAATTACTTGATCTCCAGCACCACGGTGAAGGTTTTCGCCGCGGGGGTATCCTTTTCCCACGGGCGGTGATAAACCAGCCTCAGCACCACCGGCCCGCTGGCTTTGCTCTTGAAGCGAAAAACCTGGCTGCCGCCTGCTCCCAGCGCCGGCGTTGCGCTGCTGGCAGGCGCCAGGTATTCCGCCTCGCCCACCTGTTCCAGCAGGGCGCTGTTCACGTCCTTCACTTCCCAGGTGTAGCCGGTGGTGATGTTGGATTCCAGCGTGATGATAATCATCTGCCCGCGCGCCACGCTCGCCCGGCTGTCGTTATCCTTTTCGGTCAGTTCCAGCGGAGAGGGCGCGCAGCTGGAAAGAATGGCCACCAGGATGGCAAAACCGATACACATCGCCAGGAAATTGCACAGTTTCTCTTTCATCTCACACGCTCCTTTGACCTCACCCCTAGGACGGCAACCCCGCGCCAATCGTTCCCATTCCAGGAGGGACGGGTTGGATCTCAGGATGTGTATTTGCGCGTGAAAAGGGCTTTTTCCACCGTATTGTGATGGATTGGGTGGGAGCGGGTTTGATCAAGCCCCAAAAGGCTTTCGGACACCACATGTATTTTGTCCGCCAGGATTTGGAAGAACTTTGGGCTAAGAGCGTCTCCGATTAATATGGCTACCAAAAAGAATTCTTACTTTGGTAACAGGTATCTATCTTTTGTTCCACTCATTCATCAATAATCTCTCATAACGAGAGGAAGAAATATCATAATAGGTGCCACGAATTGCTGTTCAGTAAGGAAATAATTAAAAGCTGTTTCATTGATTCTTGGCCCACTGTTCATTGTTGGCGGATCGTACTCATGAGCATGCACTGCCACAACACATACGTGGCAATTAGGGTCAAGGTAATCCCAAGCAGGCCCACCACTTTGGCCACCCATTGTGTCATTATCATAGAAAAACAACGTTGCTGTTGATGAAGTAATGCTACCCAATGATGCCCACATTGTAGATCCACCCTTATCACTTGGATAACCAGTCACAGCTATGGATGTTCCTACCCCATCTCCTGCAACAATCTTAAAGCCAAGATTTCCCGTTTGTTGCCCAACCCTACATGCCAATCTATATACGCCATAATCATACCCTCCGTCGCCATTATCAAACCATGGGGTAAGCACTGACTCGCCGAGTGTACGACAACTGCCAAAGGGCGTTGATTGAGGATCATCTGTGTTGAGGGCTGGAGTAATAGTTACATTGTAAGCAAATGTTTTAGTTCCAATAAAATTATATACGCAATGCCCGGCAGTAACCACTGTACTGGGTCCTAACATCCAGCCTGTACATCCAAAAAAAGTATTAGAATCCCATTGACCTACTATTTGAACAACGGTTGTCCAGGGGAATACTTTTGTGTCCGAAATTGGGATGCGATCATCACCACCAATAATACGTAATGATGCTGGATTACCGGAATTTTCCGGGTAGGTGGGTGAAACAAACACCGAATCTCCAATAATCGAAACATTGCCTGAATATTGAGCTACATTTTGATTGAAATCAACGAAGTGACCATCACTATATAACGCCACAATGCGATCTTTTGGAATAGGGGCTAAAGTGGGCAAAACGGTACTGCTTGTTTACCCACTTTCAGGTGGTGGGTATGCCGAATCCCCAATCGAAGAATCTTGGGGCAGCAAGTTTGATTCAGGTGCAGGATAAGGTTCATCGAGAGGAATAATCGGAGAAACATCGTTTTGTAGAGGTGGATATGCAAGTGTCGTTGTTCCACTTTTACCAAATCCGGCAACAAGGAAGGCCATCAAACAAGCAAATACAAGCATCGTAAGCTGAAACAATGCCTTTCGGATACCTGAACGCGCCATCTTAATTTCCTTTCCCTATTTGAGTATTATGATTTCTATAGCGATTGCCTGTACTGGATCCGATGTTTGAATTGGACCGGTAAAAAGCACTTCAACAGTTTGGCCTTCTTCGAGCAGGTTTGAATCGGCATCCATAAAATTTCCATCTGTATTAATATAAATATGTGTTTCACTATTGATGCCAACGATGGCTTTATCGTAGACTGTATCTGTTTCTTTACCCCCCTCAACCAGTATCCCAGTGATTTTGCCACCGGATGTGTAGACATTGATAATTTGCCCCCGTATATGAGGGTTTTTGGTTTCCAATTGTATGGGGGTTCTAGTAGGGGTTGGTGTGGGAGTGGTAGGTCGGCAGCCAAAGAAAATTAACATCACAAGAACAATTGTTCCGACGAGACTGATATTTTTCATCTCATCAACCCTTTCTTGTTCATTTCTTCGCTAACACTACATCGAAAAACAAGTACTATGAAAACTCATGGCATTTCACTACAAATTTATTTTAATCCCAATTCTGAATTTTCCCGTAAGCGAAACTTTC
>CAYVOX010000225.1:0-3409 GCA_964453035.1 uncultured Anaerolineaceae bacterium | reverse complement strand
CATCATCTTCAGATATCAAAATGATTTTATCATTATCGAATATATTGTCAAGAAAAAAGGGGGTGGAAGACTATCAATTGGATTTGATGGCGTATAATTTCTTTATCAAACCAGAAATTTGATTAACACCGGAGGCACCCATGGCGCATCTGCTGGTCACACAATTACGCTTTGCGCGCAGTGAGTTTACACGCGGGCTTGAAGGGGTTACCCCCGAGGAAGCTCAGCGGCGGTTTTTGCCGATGAATTGCATCAGTTGGATGGTGGGTCACCTTGCCAACCAGGAACACCGCTACTGGTTGATGCTGGCGCAGGGGAAAAAGCTTTTCCCGGAGCTCAACGACCTGGTTGGGTATGGCAAGCCTGCCTCAACGCCGCCCCTGGATGAGATGTGGGGTATCTGGCATGCGGTGACTGCCGAAGCTGACGCCTATCTGGAGAACTTAACCAGCACTGATTTGCTGGTGACCTACATGCTCAAGGGCAAGCCGGTTACCGAGAGCACAGGAACGCTTCTGCTGCGCAATATTTACCACTACTGGTTCCACACCGGAGAGGCTTCTGCCATTCGGCAGATGCTGGGTCACACCCGCCTGCCAGAATTCGTCGGCGATATGAACCAGGCTCCCTTCCGCCTGGAAAAAGATTGAGCAGGTCGCGGCTCTGAGCAGCTTGAGCTATTGAGCGCTACCCGGCAATGCCCAGCGGAACAGGGATAAAGGTGAGCAAGAAAACGACCAGCGCCAGTACTGCCAGCTTTTTTCGGTTATCATCCAGCGGAGTGATTTGATCCATCGGCTCGGCGTAAGAGCGACCCAGCAGGAAGATAATCACCGCCCAGATCCACCAGCCCTGCCAGAAGAGACCGAGTAAAACCAGCGCGCCCAGCACAAAGGGGAGCACTTTGCGGGCTTTCTCGCGTCCGATAAGCACGTAGAGCATGTGTCCGCCGTCCAGCTGCCCGGCCGGGATCAGGTTCATAGCGGTGACCAGCAAACCGGCCCAGCCCGCCCAGGCTACCGGGTGGAGGTTCACATCTATGCCGCCCAGCGGCAGCGGTTGACCGGTGAAGAAGTAGATGATCCAGTAGAGCAGGGGAGACGTGTCGTAACTGGCCGGCGCGGGTAGAAGCTGCCCGAAGGTGAGGAACTTGGCCAGCAGGTAGAGGATGGAATTGCCCTCCAGTTGGATCATTGTTCCGGGTTCGGGGACAAGGCGAGTAATATTTGAGAGCGCCAGCCCGATGAAGAGCACCGGGATGGCCACCACCAATCCGGATAGCGGCCCGGCAATGCCGATATCCAGCAGGTGATTGCGATTTTTGGGCGGTTCCTTCATGTTGATAAAGGCTCCCATGGTGCCAAAAGCGCTGAACGGCATGGGAATGAAATACGGCAGCGTGACGTGGACGCCGTGACGGCGGCCAGCCAGGTAGTGACCGAACTCGTGGGCGCTGAGGATGGCCAGCATGCTCACCGCAAAGGGCCAGCCGCGGTCGAGTAGAACAAGGATAGCCCGGCCGATATCCGCAGGCAGCTCTTCCGTCATTCCAAACAGCGCGCCGGTGAGCACAACGCTGAAGAAGGTAAGAACACCGAGCACCAGGTTAACCACCGGATTGGAAGCCTTAGGGGTGGGACGACCGGGCACAACGTAAACCACCTGCCTTCCTTCCTCAATACGAAAGAGCGGCGTGAGATTCTGCGGGCGCAGAGCGGAAGCCAGCTGGTCGTAAGCGGCGGCTGAATCCTGCAGCCTGAGGCGACCGCGGTAGCGGACGACATAGTCCTGCCTGGAGTTGCCCAGGGTGAAATCCTCAATCAGAAAGATACGGCTAACAATGACATCCAGGTTTTCCTGAAAAAATGGCTGATCCATTTTCGCTCCATTTCAATTAAATAAAAGGCGGGAATGGATGGGGGTCGAACCCACCGCGGACTGTCCAGCCCGCCACCGGTTTTGAAGACCGGGAAGCCCACCGGGACCTATCCACTCCCAGGGTTAAGCATACTCAAAGGCGGGCGAACTGTCAACCTGGTGAGAAGAGTTGTAGCGTATCTGGTGGATATTCACCCGCCACGGCTGGGAGGGGTAAATTGCTCGCCCCCCAGCTATATGGCTGCGTGTAGCTAACATATTTTAAGATTACAGTTTTCTTATTTTTCTTTTAACCTCTTGTATTTTTGGGACAATTTCATATAATACACGTTTGTATTTGAGGCCGGGTGGTCCGGCCCAACAAAAAAGGATGAAAAATGGATGATAACCAGTTGATACCTGTTTTTGACGATTCGGAATCGTCGGAAGACAAGCCTCCCAGTATTTTGCCGCGACCGGTGCGTCGCTGGCGGGTGGCTGTCATTGCCAATGTAAAGGGGGAGACGGCACTTCCAATCGATGCCCCCGCAGACGCCGGCGCGGAGTTTGACCGCAGAGAGACCATCCAGGCTATCCAGGATGCGATTGAATCTGACGGCCACGAAACGGTTTTCCTCCCTGCTGATGCATCCCTGACCTATACCCTGCGCGAAGTCCGGCCGGATATTTGCTTTAACATTTCCGAAGGACTGGGCGGAGATGGACGCGAAGCGCACGTTCCGGCTTTGCTGGAACTGCTGCGTATCCCTTACACGGCCTCACGCGTGGTGGCTAACGCGGTGGCACTCGATAAAACCATGACCAAGCGCATCTGGCAGACTCACGGCCTGCCCACGGCTGCCTTCCAGGAGTTCTCCGAGGGCAACGAGCCGCTGGCGGATGGCATGCGCTTCCCGATGTTTGTCAAACCGGCGCGCGAAGGCACTGGCATGGGCATGGATGCGGGTGCTGTGGTTTATAACGAAAAAGAATTGCGCCGCCGGGTGAACTGGGTGATTTCCAATTACTCGCAACCGGCGCTGGTTGAAGAGTTTTTACCCGGGCGCGAGTTCACCGTCGCGGTGATGGGGCGCAAGGACGCCGGTCAGTACACGTTGCGGCCTGACCTGTATGCCAGCGATGGTTTTCACCGCTTCCCGATTTTGGAAGTGGATAACGCCCGATCCATCACCCCGGGAATTTACGGCAACGCCGCCAAGACCCTGCACTTCGGCGATGACGGCATGCCCGGCATCATCTGCCCGGCGCCGGTCGATCCCCTGCTGGAAGCCCACCTGTGCAACCTGGCCATCCAGGCGCACAATGCTTTGGGCGCGCTGGATATCTCCCGCGTGGATATCCGCCTGGATATTGACGGTCAGCCGCGCCTGCTTGAAATCAACACCCTGCCGGGTCTGACACCGGATTTCAGCGACCTGTGTGTGATTGCCAACGGCGAAAACCTGAGCTACCGCGACCTCATCCTGGAGATCCTGTACCTGGGGGCTTCGCGTTATGGCATGGTTACTCCGCGACTGGAAGCGATCGAAAT
>CAYVOX010000224.1:0-3424 GCA_964453035.1 uncultured Anaerolineaceae bacterium | reverse complement strand
GCGATAGAAATCCAGACCAATTTCGCCAATTGCCACAACCTTAGGGTGAGAGGCGAGGGCTTCAATCCCGGCAAGCATTGATGCATTCCAGCCGTTGGCATCGTTGGGGTGAACGCCGACAGCAGCAAAAACAATTGGATATCTTTCGCTGAGCTGCACCGCCTGCTGGCTGGTCTCGAGATTGATTCCGGGAACTAAAATGCGCTCGATACCGTTTTCGATGGCGCGTTGGATAACTTCTGGTAGGTCGTCATCAAATAAGTTAAAGTTCAAGTGACAGTGTGTATCAGTCAACCTAAGCATAATCATCCCAAACCTCTCGTATTATATCAGGTTATCGTTTAGAAGGTGTTTTAATGTAGCATGCTATAATTGATTTTCGATACTGGCATGGAGAACAAATGAGTAACAAGAAGACTTACTTTGATTATGCAGCGACAACACCTCTTGATGAGCAGGTGTTGAAAACAATGCTGCCATATTTTACAGACCGTTTCGGGAATCCCTCTTCCATTCATTTTTTTGGACAACAGGCTGATGCTGCGGTCGAACGAGCGAGGATGAGCGTTGCGGAAATGCTCAACGCTGAGGTTGATGAGGTGGTATTCACTGCCTGTGGGACGGAGAGCGACAACCTGGCGCTGCGAGGCGCGGCACTGGCAGAGCGCAAGCACAGGGGGGCTAAGCGGATTTTGATTAGCCCGGTTGAGCACCACGCCGTTGCGCACACGGCTCAGCAGTTGGCCAGTGATTTTGGTTTTGTGGTGGATTATTTACCGGTGGATGAATTTGGAATGGTAAAACCTGAGGAAGTGCAACGCTGCATTCACGAAGACACTGCTTTGGTTTCTGTGGTGTATGCCAACAATGAGATTGGCAGTATCGCACCGATTGCTGAAATTGGCGCAGTGTGCAGGGAGAGGGGAGTGATTTTCCACACTGATGCAGTGCAGGCAGCAGCGCACCTGAAAATGGATGTGGTTCGAGACCAGGTGGATTTGATGTCGATTGGGGCGCATAAGTTTTATGGACCCAAGGGGATTGGCGCGCTGTACATTCGTAAGGGCACGCCGTACATCAGCACAATGACTGGCGGCAAGCAGGAAAGCGGGCTTCGTGCCGGGACACAAAACGTTCCATATATTGTGGGACTGGCTGAAGCGCTGCAACTGGCGCAACGTACTGTGGAGGAAAGAGGCAGGCAAAACGCCATCTGGCGGGATCAGTTGATTGCGGGAGTGCTGAATCGCATTCCAAACGCTCGTCTGACCGGACACCCTGTGCAGAGATTGCCAAACCACGCCAGTTTTGTTTTTGAGCATGTAGATGGAAATCAGCTTTTAATGCTGCTTGACCAGGAAGGTTTTGCCTGTTCATCTGGCTCAGCCTGCAAAGTTGGCAACCCTCAGCCCTCTGAGGTGCTCACAGCCCTGGGATTACCTGCCAGTTGGGCGTTAGGCTCGCTGCGAGTCACCACCGGCAGAGACACGACCCGGGAGGATGTCGAAAGGTTACTGGATGCCCTACCAGGACTGGTGGAAAAAGCTGCCTTATGAGTGAACGACCCCTGGTTGTTGTTGCGATGAGCGGCGGCGTGGATAGCTCGGTGGCTGCGGGGTTGCTTGTTGAGAGTGGCTACCAGGTAGCAGGTATGATGCTGCGCCTGTGGAATGAAACGGGAGTGGAAGAAAAAAACCGATGCTGTACGCCTGATGCGGTGGCGCAAGCCAGGCGGGTTGCTGCAATTCTGGACATTCCCTTTTACGTGGTTGATGCAAAAATGTTGTTTCGAGAAACCGTGGTTGAATCATTTTTAGATGGCTACCGCAAAGGCGAGACTCCCAATCCCTGCGTGTTGTGCAACCGGGTTATCCGCTGGGGATTCCTGCTGGAGCAAGCCCAGAAGATTAGGGCGCAATACCTGGCGACGGGGCATTACGCGCGGATTGTCTCAGATGAAAGTGGGAGAATGCGTTTGCTTAAGGGTGTAGATGACCGGAAGGATCAATCTTATGTTCTGAGCCGGCTGAATCAGGTTCAACTCTCGCAAACGATGCTTCCATTGGGTGGGTTGAAGAAAACCGAAGTAAGAGAGCATGCACGGAGTCTGAAATTGCCGGTTGCGGAACGCGCGGACAGCCAGGATCTGTGCTTCATTGATGAAGGTGATTACCGTCCCTTCTTGCTTCGGCACGTGCCAGAGACTGCCTGCCCGGGAAAAATTGTGACGAGGCAGGGGGAAGTGCTTGGTATGCATCAGGGGTTGGCCTTCTATACGATTGGCCAGCGAAAAGGATTGAAGATCGCCTCTTCGAACCCGTTGTACGTTATTGAGAAAAACCTGAAGGATAACGTTCTGGTGGTTGGCAGCGAAAACGAACTTGGGAGAAGCACATTCCGGGTGAATGATGTTCATTGGATTGCCGGTGAGCCGCCGGGCAAAATCATCAGGGCTGAAGTTAAAATTCGTTATAAGGCAAACCTGGTTCCGGTCGCCATCAGACCGGAAGTGGGCAGAAAAGCGCAGGTCGACTCAGAGCAGCCCTTAAGGGATGTGACACCCGGTCAGCTTGCGGTTTTTTATGACGGTGAATCCGTGCTGGGTAGCGGATTTATCGAATGGAGGGATGAGACATGACGTTTCCGGCAATTGCCTTGGGGCTTGTGGTTTCCAGTCTGATTGGCGCTGGGTTTCACCTGGTGCTGGGAGGAAATCTGGGCAGGATGATCCTGTATATCCTTTTCAGCTGGGTGGGGTTTTGGGCAGGGCATATTTTGGGCGAAGTGTTGGGATGGACCTTCTTCAGCGTCGGACCTTTGCGGCTTGGGACGGCTATCATCGGCTGCCTGATGGTGCTGGCTGCCGGGTACTGGCTCAGTCTCGTCAAACCTGAAGAAAAGAAGTGATTAGAATTACGGGATTATTCGCAAAATTAAGGAGTTTAAATTGAGCTGGAATTCACATGGAATTACCGCACAAGAAGGCGACCTGGTGCAGCTGGTTGGCTTGAATCATAAATCCTTCATTTTTCGCCTCAAAACGGGCGGAGAGTTGTAGACTCACCGCGGGGTTGTAAAATACGACGAAATCATTGGAAAACCCTGGGGAAGCCTGGTTACCAGCCATATGGGTAACCCATTTTACCTTTTTCAACCTTCGCTGGCTGATTTGTTGCGGGAAATTCCACGAAATACTCAGATTCTGTATCCCAAGGATATCGGTTTTATCCTGGTCACGATGGGCATTGGACCGGGAAGCCATGTGTTGGAAGCAGGCACAGGATCAGGGGCGCTGACCTCTGCTATGGCCTACATCGTGGGCGCGACGGGTAGTATCGTCTCTTATGAGGCGCGCCCGGAAATGCAACAGATGGCGCGCAAGAACCTGGAAAGGCTGGGTTTGCTAGACAGGGTGACATTGAAA
>CAYVOX010000223.1:0-3516 GCA_964453035.1 uncultured Anaerolineaceae bacterium | reverse complement strand
GATAAAAATTTTGCGCTCAATTTGGGCGCCATGCGCTTCATCGAAAAGCCCATTGATACCGAGGACTTTCTGCTCACCGTTGCCGAAATCCTCACCCAGGGCGTGCCCGCCACCGTGCAACCGATGGATGAACAGGCCTTCTTCAAAGGCTACCGCGAGCGCCTGGAGAGCAAGCTGCGCCACAAAAACACGCAAATCACCCGCACCGAGCGCCTGCTGCAAACTCTCACCGATGAGCAAAAACCGGCTTTCGAAACCCTGCTCAATCAGGTCATCAACGACCGTGATGAAATCCAGGCGGAGCTCAACCAGCTGGTGCGCATCCTCTCCGAACTCAATTCCTGAACCAAAAAGCGAGCCTTATGCAGCCAACCTTATCACACCTTAAAAACTGGGCGCGCCAGGCGGGCGACCTGCTGCGCCGCGGCCAGAAGACCTCTTTCAAAATTGAACATAAAGGCCGGGTGGACCTGGTCACCGAGATGGACAAGCTCTCTGAGGATTACCTGCTGGGGCAAATCCGCCAGCACTTCCCCCACCATGCCATCGTCAGCGAGGAAAGCGGAAATTTTGAGGGCAGCAGCGACTGCGACTGCACCTGGTTTGTGGACCCGCTGGACGGCACGGTCAATTATGCCCACGGCGTGCCCATTTACGTCGTCTCCATCGGTTACGGCGAGCACGGCAAGATGAAGCTGGGCGTCATCTACGACCCCACCCGTAACGAGATGTTCAGCGCTGAGGCGGGCAAGGGCGCCTGGCTCAACAATCGCCGTATTCGCGTCTCAGGTCAGACCGAGCTGCTGCAGGGGCTGATGGTGACCGGTTTCCCCTACGATATCATCGGGCAATATTCCAACAACCTTGAAAACTTCAACCGCGTCTCGCTGGTCAGCCAGGGGGTGCGCCGCCTGGGCTCGGCGGCTATGGACCTGTGCTACATCGCCTGCGGGCGGCTGGACGGCTACTGGGAAGTGCGCCTCAAGCCCTGGGACCTGGCAGCCGGCTGGTTGATTGTCTCCGAGGCAGGCGGCACCGTCTCGGACCTGGACGGCAACCCAGATATCATGCACCCGCCCTATTCCATCCTGGCTGCCACCCCTGCCCTGCACGGCCAAATCCTCAAAGAAATCAAGAAGTAAGCTGAGAACGGGCGAGGTCTCCACACCCACACTCGCGATTTTGCTCAACGCAACCAAAAGCACCTCCTGCATTTTCTCGCAGGAGGTGCTCTTTAATTCAGGGGCAGTTCAATGTGAAATTTCTGGCAACTCGCTATTCATCTCACACATGGATTTTAACGGTTACCTGGTTACAGTCTTTTCCACCTTTTCCAGCAGTTTCCACGGGTTTGCGGGGAAGTGGCATCGTTCGCATAACGCCTCACGGACGAGGTTATGAGAAGTAAAGGCAACGCCATCTGCAGAAAGGGTGTTCCAGATATCCTTATTCTTTGGATCAGGCGCAACCTTCAAATTACTTCCATCATGGCAGGCGGCGCAGGCGACAACCTGGTGCCTGGCATCATGGCCGGGTATGCTGGAAGAAACCAGGATATCCTTATGGCACTCAGCATTGGAGCAGGTGGCAACCGTGCTGTGCGCATCATGACACTGCGTGCAGGTCATATCGGCGTGTGAGCCCGCAACGGCAACCGGTTTGTGCGGCGCTTTGACATCAACCTGGTGGCACTTCTGGCAGAGCAGGCTGCTGGTGGAGATATCCTGGTATTCACTGGCAGCCAGTGAGACCAACCACTTCACCCTGGGATCCACCACATTGTTTTTCACCTGGTGGCATACGTCGCAAGACACAGATTTCCATTCAGCTTTGGCTGTCAGCGGTGGGGGAGGCTTAACCTCGAACTTGCACACATAGCAGGATTGAGGAATCTCGCTGGCGGGGGGAACGTAATTGACCGGCGCATGGCAGCGCGTACAGGTTGCGTTCTCGCCATCTTTCTCAACATACGTATCCGCATGCGCGCCAGAATCCCACTGGCTCTTAATGGCACTGGCCGCCTGGGCGGCTGCCGCCTGCTCGGTGCTGCTGGGCGGCGGCGATGAAGATTGGCATCCCGTTATGAACAGGCACGCCACGAGTAGAATGCCAACCAGGATGAAGGCGGTATGGGCATTTGCACTGCCTGATGTTTTATGTGCGTTTTTGGTTATATTTTTCCCGAACATGCGATCAACCATCTATTTGGTGGGTGTGGCCGATGGAGCAGGCACCGGGGTAGGTGTTTTACCATCCGCCGTTAAGACCGAGAGGTTGTTCGGGTTCTTGGCAAAATGGCACCGGTCGCAGCTAACCTGCCACTGCGAACTGTGTGAAAGCGCGGGGGTACTGGTGGTCTTTCCGGTTGCCCGGTCAAGGCTGCTGACCATCGTGATCCACTTCGGATTCTCTTTTGCCGTCGGGTCAGGGCCAACGCTCTTACCGCTGGCGTCATGGCAGGCCTGGCAGGTGACGTTGGCGTGCTTGTCATTGGTGCCTTTCATGTGCGTGGCCAGCGTCAACACGTTGGGATGGCAATCCAGGCAGCCTTTGGGCTTGAGGGAATGAGGATCGTGGCAGTCCGTGCACTTATCCGGCCGATCGGATTGCGGCCATGCCCCGGCGTAATTCAGGTGGGCGCTGCCGCCCAGCACAACTTTATGGTCGACCCCCCGGCCTCCAGTAAATTTTACACCCTGAGTTGTGGCATGGCATTTTTCGCACAGGTCATTGACGCTGCTCATCTGCTCATAGGTTTTCTTGATCGGATCGAACCACACCAGTTTGCTCTTGATGACACCTTTTTCGGTCTGGTGGCAGGTTTCACAGGGGATTCCCTTCCAGTCCTTTTCCTCAACCAGTTTCATGGTTGGAGCGATGCGCAACTCCTTATCCGTTGCAAACTTGCAGGTAACGCAAGATGGAGCCGTGCTCACCTTGGATTCGGGATCCCAGTTTTGAGGGGAGTGGCAGCGCGAGCAAAAGGTGTTGGGCCCTTTTCCCAGGTCGTAAGGCATGCTGTGAGCCCCGCCTTCCCAATCCGCCAGCATCTTGGCCTGGTCAACCGGCTTCTTGGTTGGTTCAGCGCCTTGCGGTGAATTCTGACAGCCGCTTAGCAACAATGAGGCGACAACCAGCAAGCCCAGAAGAACAACAATGAGGGTAAGTTTGGATTTCGTGATACTTCCTGGTGACATTTTTCCTCCTTGAAAAAAGCCATATCAAAAAACGAATTTACTGCCCCGCACTTAGTTGTGTAACACTATTCACCTGGCAAAACAATGACTTTTGTTAAAACAAGATGAGAACGGATTGTTGAGGTTTTTTCTAACCGTTTTTCTGTGCAGTGAGATCCCCTGATGATCAGAAAAAGCAAAAAATTGCGTGAATTACGCCTGCCGCGGCGGCTTACCTGGGCGTGGAAATACTAAAGTGTGCTTCGCGACCACACCCATACAGGCACCGTGTTTTGCTCCAGCCTGCGTCCCCGCAGGCGCATTGAAAGTAAACCTTCAC
>CAYVOX010000222.1:0-3665 GCA_964453035.1 uncultured Anaerolineaceae bacterium | reverse complement strand
TCTATCCCAAGTTAACCCCCGCCGTGCTGGGCGCGCTGATTGCGCTCTACGAGCACAAGATTTTCACCCAGGGCGCCATCTGGGATGTCAACTCCTTTGACCAGTGGGGGGTGGAATTGGGAAAACAGCTTGCCAAAGTGATTCTGCCGGAGCTTCAGAGCAGCGGAGCGGTTACCAGCCACGATTCATCCACCAACGGGCTGATTAACGCCGTCAAGCAGATGAAAAGCGAGGATTAGCCGGTTTAATGGTTGGTTTGGTCATTCTGAGGAGGATTTGTTGATGACGCGCCTGTAACCCGTGAATCCCCCTTCTTTCCGTGGGGCTGACCTTAATCTTTGCTACTGCTACGAAAGCCCTGACCAGGTTCCTTTGAAGAAAGCCGCGTCTCAAGTACTTTGTCAAACATCCACATAGCGTTTCAAATCCGCGCATTTGCGCGCAAATGCGCGGATTTGAATGATCATCATCAGGTTTGACAAAGCACTAGGATATAATCTTAAGCACAGCCGGTAACTATTGGCGTTCGCCGCCTGCGTGGGCGGCACAGGAGCAGAACGATGAGTTTACACCCTCTGGCGGGAAAGCCCGCCCCCTATGAAATGCTGGTCAACGTACCGCGGCTGGTCTCGGCTTACTACACCCGACAGCCAGACTCCGCCGACCCCGCTCAGCGCGTGGCCTTTGGCACATCCGGGCACCGCGGTTCGTCTCTCAAAAACAGCTTCAATGAAGCTCACATTTTGGCGGTTTCGCAGGCCATCTGCGAGTTCCGCCAGGCGCAGGGCATCAGCGGGCCGTTGTTCATCGGCATGGATACCCACGCCCTCTCCGAACCGGCACTTGCCAGCGCCATCGAAGTGTTTGCCGCCAACGAGCAGCACATCATGATTGATGCATCCGCCGGTTACACGCCCACCCCCGCCATTTCGCACGCCATCCTCAACTACAACCGCGGGCGCAAGACGGGGTTAGCCGACGGCGTGGTCATCACCCCCTCGCACAACCCCCCGGATGACGGTGGCTTCAAGTACAACCCACCCTCCGGCGGCCCGGCGGATACGGGCACCACCAAAGCCATGCAGGCGCGCGCCAATGAGATCCTGGCAAACGGCTTGCGCGAGGTGAAACGCATGCCGCTGTCCCGCGCCATGCAGGCTCAAACCACGCACTTATATGATTACATCACCCCTTACGTGGCGGATTTGCGCAACGTGGTGGATATGGCGGCTATCAAGGCCTCCGGGCTGAAGATTGGGGTTGACCCCATGGGCGGGGCCAGCGTCGGCTTCTGGCAGCCGATTGCCGAGACGTACGGCCTGAATCTTGAGGTGGTCAACCCACGCGTGGATCCCACCTTCGGCTTCATGACCGTGGATAAGGACGGCAAAATCCGCATGGATTGCTCATCGCCCTACGCCATGGCCAGCCTGATTGTGCTCAAGGACCGCTTTGATATCGCCTTCGGCAACGATTCGGATGCGGACCGGCACGGCATCGTCACCCCCAGCGTGGGGTTGATGAACCCCAACCACTACCTTTCGGTCGCCATCTGGTATCTCTTCCAACACCGCCCGGGCTGGCGCGCGGAGGCAGCCGTTGGCAAGACGCTGGTCTCCAGTTCGATGATTGACCGGGTGGCGGCCCACCTGGGACGGAAGCTGGCGGAAACCCCGGTGGGCTTCAAGTGGTTTGTGGATGGACTGGTGAACGGTTCCTTCGGCTTTGGCGGTGAGGAAAGCGCGGGAGCATCCTTCCTGCGCCATGACGGCACGGTGTGGACCACCGACAAGGACGGCATCATCCTTGACCTGCTGGCTGCGGAGATCACCGCAGTGACCGGGCGCGACCCGGGCCTGCATTACCGGGCGCTGACCGAGCAGTTCGGCAGCCCGGTGTACGAGCGCACGGATGTGGTGGCCTCTCCGGCCCAAAAAGCCGCCCTGGAGCGCCTCTCGCCGGAGATGGTGACAGCGCAAAACCTGGCTGGCGAGGAGATCCTGGCCCGGCTGACGCGCGCGCCCTTCAACGATGCGCCCATCGGCGGGTTGAAGGTGGTGACGCGGAACGGCTGGTTTGCTGCCCGCCCATCGGGCACGGAGGACCTCTACAAGATTTACGCCGAGAGCTTCCTCGGGCAAGAGCACCTGAGACAGATGATGACCGAAGCGCAGAAGATTGTGGCGGCTGCCTTTGCCCATGCCGGGTTGTAGCGACAGCCCGCAAGGGCGCGGTTTTTTTACTCTCTAACACCACCCCCCAAAAGGTATTTTCTGAAACCTTTTGGGGGGGTTTTGAAAACTGACAGGTCCCCCCGCCCGCGAGGATCGCGCAGCATGACCCAAGGGTAACCGGGTGGGAGCGAAAGAGGTGGGGTTTCTATGCCCGGGCAGACTTCCCGTGGAGGGAGAGTGGGTTACAGCCCCAGCGCGGCGGCGGGAATGTCGCTCTGGGTAATGGATACCTGCGGGCAGGCGTGCCAGGCGGCACATTGTTGAATAGCCGCGCCGACCGAGGCGGCCAACTCGCCGGTCACCTCCACGCCCGGCTCCACCACCAGGTTGCGCACCTCAAACAGCTTCTGGCTGCGGTGGGTTTTGGGTGCCAGGCGGCCAATCACAGCACCGCGGTGCAGAATGGGGAGCGTAAAGTAACCAAAAACACGCTTCTCACGAGGAATGTAGGTTTCGATGGTGTAGTTGAAGCCGAAAAGCTGGCGGGCGCGGGCGCGGTCCCAGGTGAGTGGGTCAAAGGGGGAGAGCAGGGTGGTGTGGGTGGGCTGCAGGGCGCCGGCGGCAGCCTGCTCAACCAGCGTGGCTTGCCCGGGATGCGTGTAAATGGGACCTTCCAGGCCCTGCACCTCAACCAGGTTGAGCAAACCGGCCTGCTCCAGGCTGGCAAGCTGCTCAGCTATGCCGCGTTTGGGCAGGCGGAAGTAATCGGCTACCCAGGCGGCGCGGGCGAAACCCAGAGCCTGGACGCTGCGCAGGATGAGGGTGTTGTTGGTCTCCTCGTGGGAGGGAACCTGAGTCTCATCCCAGGCGGGCAACTGTTTGGGCAGAACGCGCTCGCGCAGGTTATAAACGCGCTGGAAGTTGACGCGCCGATCCACCATCAGCTTGCCGGAGGTAAAGAGCTGCTCCAGGGCAATTTTCTCCTGTTTCCAGTTCCACCAGCCGCCAGGCTGAGGCTTTTCAGCTTTAAAATCAGCAGAACGCAGCGCGCCTTCGGCGGTGATGCGTTCCAGCACCATGTTGACCACGTCTGGATGGGTTTGAATCCAGGTGACGAACCAGCCTTTGAGGTCGTGGAGCATGATGTGACGGTAGAGGGGGTAATCTTCAATCGGCAGGAAGCAGGCAGCGTGCGACCAGTACTCAAAAAGGTGGCCTTCAGCCAGCAGGTCATCCAGCCAGCGGAGATCGTAGCTGCCCAGGCGGCTGAAGAGCACAAAGTAGGGACTGCGCGCTACAACGTTGATGGTATCAATTTGCAGGGCGCCCATGCGGCGGATGGCGGAGAGCACATCGGCTTTGACGGCAGGGGCGGCGGGTGGGGTGAGCAGGCCCTGGGCGGCCAGCATCAGGGCGCGCGCCTGGGGCAGGGTGAGGGTGATGGGAGCAGGCATGGGGGTATTATAGAACTTAAGTTCGTTTTAGGGAAGG
>CAYVOX010000221.1:0-3671 GCA_964453035.1 uncultured Anaerolineaceae bacterium | reverse complement strand
TGTTGTCATTCTGAGCCTGAGCGCAGCGAAGGCGAAGAATCTCGTTATAGATGAAGAACTTGAAGACCGGATATCGAGATCCTTCGGCTTTTCAAGCCTCAGGATGACAAACTCTCAGGTCGCCAGGAATAAAATGCCTTTATAAAATATCCCGTCAGAATCTATCCTGCCGGATATAGAGAAAGTTTATCCTCCCACGCTGTGGATTCCCTTTGGGAACAATAAGCAAACGCTAAGAAAGCCATCAAAACGCCCAATAGCCCGCAAAGGAACAAGCATGCCCACCCCCCATGAAATCTTTTTCGAGATCCACACCGACCTGCCCCGCGAAGGGCCAGGCGATAACGCTTCCACCCGCCGCGCTTTTGAAATGTTGACTGGTCTGCCCCCCGCCCCGCGCATTCTGGATATTGCCTGCGGACCGGGCATGCAAACCATCCACCTGGCGCAAATTTCCGGCGGCAGCATCACCGCCGTGGATACGCATGCTCCCTTCCTTGACCAGTTGCGCCGCAGCGCCGAACAGGCTGGTGTCAGCCAGCGTATCTCCGCGTTAAAAATGTCCATGTTTGAGTTGGCGTTCGACGCCGCCTTTGATGTCATCTGGTGCGAGGGTGCCATCTACATCATCGGCGTCGAGGCCGGCCTGAAAACCTGGCGCCCGCTGCTCAAACCCGGCGGCTACCTGGCCTTCACCGAAATTAGCTGGCTAAAACCCAACCCGCCTGCTGACCTGTGCAAATACTGGGAGGATGATTACCCCGGCATGCAATCGGTGGATGGCAACCTGCAGCGCATCGTCCGGGCGGGCTACACCCCGGTGGGACACTTCACCCTGCCCCCCTCCACCTGGTGGGATTCCTACTATCACCCCATTGAAGCCCGCCTGGCAAGCCTGCGCCAGAAATACGCGCAGGATGAAGCCGCGCAGCAAATTCTGGCAGCCACCCAGCTTGAAATGGACCTGCACCGCCGCTATTCAGACTGGTACAGCTACGAATTTTATATTCTCAGGGGATGATTAATCCGGTGGGCGCAGACGCACCACCAGCCGGTCGGCAGCCGAGCGCAGCGCAAGGCGCGCCAGGCTGAGCGGCCCCATCTTCCCGCGCGACCAGGCCATCCTCAGGTACAGCTCCACAATGTTTCGCGGAACGCTGCGCTGCTCGGCGGCAGCTTTGCGGCTCAGCGTCAGCGCCCCGCTTGGGCAGTTTGCCACGCACAACCCGCACCCGATGCAGCGCGCCACATTCAATACCGCTTTTTTATTTTCAATCACCAACGCATCCATCGGGCAGCGCTTGACGCACTTACCGCAACCGCTGCACAGGCCGGCCTCCAGTTGTGCCTGGAACGGGCTTGCCACCTGGCTGGCCGGGTGCGGATGTTGTTTAATCCCGCGCAGCACGCCGCAGCAGCAGCCGCAACACATGCAAATATTACCGGCATTTTTGTCGTTGCCCGGTTGCAGCACCAGCCCGGCGTTTTTTGCCTGCAAAAGGATAGCCAGAGCTTCCTCGCGCGTAATCAACCGCCCTCGCCCGGAGCGGACGTAATAATCAGCGCCGCCGTCAAACGCCAGGCAAGTTTCCAGCGGTTTGCCGTCATCCTGTCCCAGCAGACGCATTTCCTGGCGGCAAATGCAGTTGGCCACCCCAAACTTCTCATGCGAGCGCACAATCTGCTCCACATCTTCGTAAGCCAGCACCACATTTCTAACCGTGATGCTCTCTTTGATGGGAATGGTGCGCAGTTGCGGCGCCTTACCCCACGGGTTGCTCGCCATGTGGTACGGCAGGTATTCCTCAAAATCCTGCGCCAATTCGCGGTCAAGGCGGTTCACCTGGCCCTCCCAGAATCCAACCACAAACTGGAATGCCATGTAGCGTGTGGGTTGACCAGGCTGGACTTCGTCATAGATCACGCGTTTACGCGCCATCTCCTCCAGCATCCGGGTGGTCTCAGCCAACGGCAGCCCGGCACGGAGCGCAATCACGCGCGGTTCCTCGGCAATCAACGCCAGGTGCTGCGCCAGCTCTGCCTCCCGCGGGCTGAACAGGCGGCGCAGGATACGCAGTTCCACCCCGCCAGTTGTGCGCGCAAACCCACCCGGGAGTTCGTTCAAAAATTGCGCCAGCTGTTCATAAACATCTTCAACCATGCAAGCCTCTTTAGTTAAACCCTGTCGCGCGGAATAAGAAACACAGGAGTATTTTATCGTTAATACATTGGATTTCTGCCGCGGGCTGCCCCAGTATATTCCAAATGGGATGTAAAATGGAGGGAACCCATGGAGATGCCCCGATGACACCCCCCACTCACACGGCCACCCACATCCTCGATCACCTTTGCCTTCAACTTCCCTCCCGTCGGGTAGGGTCCCCCGGCAACCGCGCCGCCGCCGATTTTATCGCCGCGCAGTTCGCCGCAGCCGGTTTTGAAGTGGAATGCCCGCCATTCGACTGCCTGGATTGGAACCAGCAAGGCGCCAGCCTGCGGGCCGGCGGACAGAGCTTTGAAGTACTTGTCAGCCCCTTCTCTCCGGGCTGCCAGGTGCGGGCCCAGTTGGTCTCAGCCGCCACCCTGGATGAACTTGAAGCCGTTCAGGCTGAAGGCAGGCTGCTCCTGCTGCACGGCGAGCTGACCCGCGAGCAGTTGATGCCCAAAAACTTCCCGTTCTACTGCCCCGAAGAGCACAAATCCATCTACCGCATGGTGGAAGGCTCGCATCCGGCGGCGCTGGTGTGCGCCACCTCGCGCAACCCGGAGCTTGCCGGGGCTATCTATCCTTTCCCCCTGTTTGAGGACGGCGATTTTGACATCCCCTCGGTGTATATGACGGAGACCGAAGGCGCGCGGCTGGCAGCCTGCATCCCTTGCCCGGCCGCCCTCCAAATTTCCGCTGAGCGCCGTCCCGCCACAGGCAGCAACGTCATCGCCCGCCGCCAAGGCAGCGGCCCAAAGCGCGTGCTGCTCACCGCCCACCTGGATGCCAAAGAAGGCACGCCCGGCGCGCTGGATAATGCCGCCGGGGTAACCACGCTGCTGCTATTGGCTAACCTGCTGCGCAGTTACTGCGGCAGGCTGGGTGTGGAAATGGTCGCCGTCAACGGAGAGGATTACTACGCCGCCCCTGGAGAAATCCAGTATTTACGCGCAAACGTCACCACCCTCAAGGATATCGTCCTCAACATCAACCTGGATGGGCTGGGGTATGTTGAGGGTGCCACGGCCTTCTCCTTCTACCAGTGCCCGCCGGAGCTGCAAAACCTGGCGAGGCGCGCTTTTACCGCCTTCCCCGGCCTCATCGAGGGGCCAGCCTGGTACCAGGGCGACCACATGATCTTTGTCCAGAACGACCTGCCTGCGGTGGCCTTCACCTCCGAGTTAATGGCCCCGCTGTGGTCTGAAATTGCCCACACCCCCCGCGACCTGCCGGAACTGGTGGATGCCGCCCGTCTGGAAGAAACTGCCCGCGCATTGCACGCCTTCATCCTCAATTTAGAGGCATTCTTAGATTAACATCTAGCTACCTGACAGTTACACGAATATTAACAAAAGAAGTGTTGTCATTCTGAGCCTGAGCGCAGCGAAGGCGAAGAATCTCGTTGTGATCAAGAACTTGAAGACCGAATATCGAGATCCTCAGGATGACAAACTGTCAGGTCGCT
>CAYVOX010000220.1:2010-3727 GCA_964453035.1 uncultured Anaerolineaceae bacterium | reverse complement strand
GAGACCAACCTGGAGCTGGTCAGCCTGCTGACCGAAACCGCGCTGCTGATGACCCAACTGCAGGATGGGCAGGTTGAGGCGCTGCAGGCCGCCCTGCCGGGCTACCTGCAGCGCGCCAGTCAGCGCGGCATTGCCGAGGTTGACACCGGCGCCCAATACATCCAGGCCATTCTGGCCCACCGCCAGGGCGATGCCACCGCCGCGCACAATTACACCTTGCAGGTGATTGAATCCGCGGCGCAAACGGGCAATGTGTGGTGGGAAGTCCTCGGCTGGTTGCATCTCGCGCAGCTCGGCGCGTTCAGCCAGGCAAACCGGCCGCGGGTGGATGACCTGCTCGGCGTCATCGCGGAGCACGGCAGCAACCTCCCGGAACTGGCTGCTTTCGTCCGCGCGTATATCAACCGGGTGAAGGGCCAGTTGGGGTATACTTAATGCCATGCAAACGCCCCTGCCGCGCGTTGACCTGGTAATTCCCGTCTTCAACGAGGAAGAAGGCATCTTCGCCTTCCACCAGCAACTGCGCCAGGCCATTGATTCCCTGCCCTACCGCTTCACCATCCGGTACGTCAACGACGGCTCGAAAGACCGCACCGCCGAGCGCCTGGATGCCATTGCCGCCGCCGATGAGCGCGTTGCCATCCTCGAACTGAGCCGCAATTTTGGCCACCAGGCCGCCCTCACCGCCGGAATGGACCAGGCCGATGGCGATTTTGTCATCTCGCTCGATGGCGACGGGCAGCACCCCCCTGCCCTGATTGCTGAGATGTTGCGCCAGGCCGAAAGCGGCTACGATATCGTCCTCACCCAGCGCATGGAGGAGCAAGCGCTTTCTCCCTTCAAGCGCCGCACCTCAAATTTGTTTTACACGCTCATCAACCGCATCGCCGATACCCGTGTGGTGCCTGGCTCGGCGGATTTCAGGCTGCTCAGCCGCGCCGCCGCCGACGGCCTGCGCAGCATGCGCGAGTACCACCGCTTTTTACGTGGCATGGTCAGCTGGATGGGCTATAAAACCGTCATCCTGCCCTACCAGCAGCCGGAGCGCCTGGCCGGAAGCTCCAAATATTCCCTCAAGAAGATGCTGCGCCTGGCGATGGATGCCATCTTCTCGTTTTCGCTGGTGCCGCTCTACCTGAGCATCTCGGTGGGCGTGGTTTTCATCATCCTGGCGCTGCTTGAAGTGATTTACGTGCTCAGCTTCTGGGTCAGCGGCAACCAGGCGCAACTGGCCCCCGGCTGGAGCTCGCTGATGTTCGTGCTGCTGTTTGTGGGCGGGGCAGTGATGATTTCGCTCGGCTTCATCGGCATCTACGTCGGCTACATCTTCCAGGAAGTCAAAGACCGCCCGGTCTATCTCGTGCGCCGCCGGGTCCTGCCCGCCGCCCGCGTTGATTCCCCGCCTCCTTCCCCCCATGACCCGCCTGTTTAACCGCGCCCTCGCCCTGCTGCGCTGGAAGTGGAGCCCGCCCCTGGCCCTGCTGGTGGTGAGCCTGGCGGCTTACGGCCTCTGGCTGCCCCACCTGGGCTTTTACTGGGATTCCTGGCCGATGAACTGGATGGCGCAGGTGCTGGGGGGCGAGGGGTTGGCGCGTTATTTTTCTACCAATCGCCCGGTGTGGGGCGTCTTCTACCAGCTCACCACCCCCCTGCTTGGTGCTGCGCCCCTGCCCTGGCAGGTCTCGGCGCTCATCCTGCGCTGGCTCACCGGCGTGGC
>CAYVOX010000220.1:0-1910 GCA_964453035.1 uncultured Anaerolineaceae bacterium | reverse complement strand
AACAACTACCGCCTGGTGGTGGTTGAGCAGCTCAAAGCCCAGCCCATGCAAACCCTGGTGAGCCTGGCGCTGCGCGCGCTTGAGCAGTTCTGGATTGTGCTCGTCCAGGCCTGGGGGAGGGTCTTCGACCCGCCCCTGGCTGCCGATGCCACCCTGGCGCGGCGTTACTGGCTGGCCGTTCCCGTGTGCCTGGCTGGTCTGCTGGCGTGGCTGGCTGCGCAAAAGCCGCAACCCGCGGCGGAAGCGCCGCGTCAGCCTGCCCTGCAGATGCTGGCTGTGGGCGCGGTTGCGCTGCTGCTGGCGGGCTGGCCTTTCTGGCTGACCGGCGTGCCGTTCAGTCTGCAGTTCGCCTTTGACCGCTTCACTCTGCCCTTCATGCTGGGCGTCAGCCTTTTGCTGGGCGGTCTGCTGCACCTGCTGCCGCTGGGCCGCTGGCTGCGCGCCGCGCTGCTGGGTGGTCTGGTCGCGCTGGCGGTGGGCCTGCAGCTTGGCGTGGGGTATGCCTTTGTGCAGGATTGGACCGCCCAGAAGAGCTTCTTCTGGCAGCTCAGCTGGCGCATCCCTGCCCTGCAGGAAGGCACGCTGCTCATCGGCAACGAGATGCGCTCCACCGCCTACTCCACCGACAACTCGCTCACCGCCCCGCTCAACTGGATGTACGTTCCCGCCCTGCCCGCCAGCCCGCAGCCCGGCACGCTGCCCTTCATGCTGGTGTACCCCTCCATCCGTCTGGGCAATGCCTCGTTGCCCGCGCTGGAAAAAGGGCAAATCTCCTACAAAGATTACCTCGTGGCCGAGTACCGCGGCTCCACCGACCGCGCCGTAGCCATTTATTACGAGCCTCCCGGCTGCCTGCGCGTGCTGGAACCCGCCGACGGCAACGATCCCGCCCTGCCAGATGCGATGCGCAAAGCCGCGGTGCTCAGCCAGGCGGCGCTGATTGTGCCGGCCCCGGCGCGCGCCGCGCAGCCCATGGCGCAAATTTTCGGCGCGGAACCTGCCCATACCTGGTGTTACTACTATCAAAAGGCCGGCCTGGCCCGCCAGCAGGGCGACTGGCAGCAGGTGGCGGCCCTGGGCAGCGAGGCCGAGCGCCTGGGGCTTAAACCCGGCCTGCCTGCCGAACTGCTGCCCTTTATCGAGGCGCATGCCCGCCTCAACGCCTGGGAGCGCGCCGCGCAGCTCTCGGTTCAGGCTGCCGCCCAGAAGCCCGACCCCTCCGCGGTGGTTTGCACGCTGTGGCGCAAGCTGCTCAACGCAACCCCACCCTCAGCGCAGCGCTCCGCCGCCTGGGAACAGGTTCGGGTAAAATTAGCGTGTGATGATTAACCCCGGCATGAACAATCCCTGATTGGAGGTTGCATGAAAATCTTAATCACCGGCGGAGCCGGCTACATCGGCAGCACCATTGCTTCAGCCCTGCTGGATGCGGGCCACACCCCCATCTTGCTCGATAACCTGGCCGTCGGCCGCCCCGAGTTTACCCGGGGGCGCATTTTCTACAAAGCCGATATTGGCGACCCGGCTGCCGTTGAGCACGTCTTCCGCGAGCACCCGGATATCCACGCCACGGTGCACTGCGCCGCGCTGATTGTGGTGCCGGAATCCACTGCCAGGCCCTACGAATACTACCGCGAGAACGTGGGTAAATCCATCGAGTTCTTCCACACCCTCCACCGCCTCGGGCAGAAGCGCGTGCTGTTCAGCTCCTCCGCCTCGCTGTACGATAACGTGCCCGGCTTTATGGTCACCGAGGAATCACCGCTGCGCCCGCTGAGCCCCTACGCGCGCACCAAGTACATGATTGAGATGATCCTGCGCGATTACTGCGCCGCCTACGGCATGCGCGGCATCTCGCTGCGCTACTTCAACCCCATCGGCGCGGACCCAAAGATGCGCACCGGCATCCA
>CAYVOX010000219.1:1374-3755 GCA_964453035.1 uncultured Anaerolineaceae bacterium | reverse complement strand
GCGTGGCGGGCACCGCGCTGGGGGTGGGGGTGGGCGCGGGGCGGGTGGGAATGGCGGTCCCAGGCGCGGGTGGGGTTGGCGTGGGGGCGGGCGTGGCGGTGAGGGCTGCCAGGGTGGCATTGACCGCGGAGGCGACCGCGGTCATCTGCGCGGGCGGTGTGGCAGGGGCGGGCGCGGGGGCGCACGCCGCCAGCAGGACGAGGAGGGCGAGGGTGGCAAGTAGGGCGGGCAGGCGCATGGTTTTTTGAGCCGGGCGGGCGGATAAAAGGCCGTTCGCAGCGCGTGGAGAGGTCATGGCGTCAATCCAAACAGCATCCCCAGCACGCGCAGGGAGAGGGAGACATCCGGCAGGGCAAACCACACCCAGCCCAGCGCCACAAAGTGAAACGTCACCAGCGTGGTGAGCGCCGTCACCCCGGCATGCAGGCGCGGGCGGCTCTCCAGCGCCTCGTAGCGCGGGCGCATCCACTCGCTCCAGCGGTTCTGCAGGAAGAGTCCTACGCCGTGCCAGGCACCCCACAGCACAAAGTTCCAGGTCATGCCGTGCCACAGGCCAATCAGCACAAAGGTTGCCAGCTGGGTGAGGAACAGGCCGAGGATGGGGTTCAGCGGGCGCGGGCCGCTGCGCAGGGCGCGCGTCACCGGGTTGAAGAAATATGCCCGGAACCAGTTGGTCAGCGTCATGTGCCAGTTGTTCCAGAACAGGGTGAGGTTGGGACGCAGGTAGGGGTTGTTGAAGTTTTCCGGCAGGTTAATGCCCAGGATACGCCCGACCCCGATGGCAAGGTCGGTGTAACCCGAAAAATCGAAGTAAATCTGCAGGGCGTAGGCGTAGAGCAGCAGCCAGGCAAACCCCGGCTGGACAATCTGCGCGGCGTTTTGCGCGTTGAGCGCCACCAGGGCCAGGCCGTCGGCGATGACGAACTTTTTCAGCAGCCCCAGCGCCAGCCGCTGTCCCGCGCCGGCGGCCTGTTCGGCGTTGAGCGGCTGCTCTTTGCGCAGGTCTTTAATGAAGCGGTCGAGCCGGTCGATGGGGCCGGCGGTGAACGACGGGAAAAAGATGACGTAGATGACAAATTCCTGCAGGCTCACGGCGGGCAACCGGCCAGATTGCCGGTCGCGCAGGGTGTGGATGAGGCGAAAAGCCACGTAGGAGAAGCCCAGCCAGCGCAGGTCACTGGCGGCGGCGCGGGCGGTGGATTGCTCAAACAGGTTGCGCAGCCCCACGCTGATCGCCGCGGCAACCTCGGGCAGTTTGAGCGCCACCAGCAGCGCAATCAGCAGAGCGATGGCGGCCCACAGCATGCCCTTCGATATACCCCGCAGGCGCGCGAGGCCCAGTCCCAGCAGGCCCACCAGCGCCAGCGCCAGCAGGGGCTGCTCGGTGGCGGGCGGGCGCCCGGGGGTGATGAGACCCTCCAGCGAAAGGTGGCGGGTGAGGGCCACCAGCAGCGCAATGCCCGCCAGGGCGGCGGCAGACAGCCAGTTGGTTTTCCAGGCGCGTGCCTCGGCAGGGGTGGTGAGCAGCCAGGCCAGCGCGGTGAGCGCCAGGGTGAGGGTGGGGAACCAGTAATCGAGGTAGCGTACCGGGCTGAGCGGCTGCAGCCAGTAGATGGCCAGCGCGGAGGCGGCAAACAACCCCCAGCGGCGCGCGGCGCTCCAGGGCAGCAGGCGCAGCGCCAGGGCGGCGGCGATAAAGACGAAGAGATGAGTTAGAGACATGAAGCGGCGTCGTTCCGGGCGCTACACGGGGCTAAAAGCTCTGGTAAATCCACAGCGGGGCGCTGTCGGCGGTGAAAATCACCAGCAGGATGATGATAAGGCACAGCGCCAGCGCCCACAGGTTCTGGCGCGAGAAGAGGCGGCTCATTTGTATCCGCACACGCGCCATTCGCCACCCACCTGCTGCACTTTGTAGGTCTGGCGTTCGAGGCTGATTTTTTGCACTTCGTTGTTATACGTGGCGGCGATGTTGCCCTTGCAGTTGACCAGGGCAGCCGGACCGTCGCTTCCAACCGCCGAGCAGGCCAGGCCTTCCAACTCGGCTTTTACCGCCTGGAAACCGTCCATTTCCAGCAGGGCCTGGTTTTCCCATTCCTTGCAGGAGAGGGTGGTGAGGCGGGTGGCGTCTTTGGCAATCATGGCTTTGAGGTAGGCTTCCACGGTTTTAGCGGCGGCGCTATCCGCGGCGGGGGCGGTGGCAGCGGGGGGATTGGTCGCGCCGGGGGCGGCGGTGGCGGGAGCGGAAGTTGGACTGCCGCCGGAGCAGCCCGCCAGGACGGTCAGCGCGAGCGCGGCCAACAGGAATGTTTTAGCAATGCTGATTCGCATCGAATCCTCCATATCAGGTGTATAGACCGAGATTATACCGTATCCCTGCG
>CAYVOX010000219.1:0-1274 GCA_964453035.1 uncultured Anaerolineaceae bacterium | reverse complement strand
ACTCTGCCAACCTCGGCGCATCTGGTAGAGCGTGCCTCCGGCAGCCGAAGAATCTAAAACTTCGCCTTCACGCGGCCGCAAAGAACGCGGCCGGATGAAGGCGAAAAGGCCATAGCCGGCGCAGCTCAACGCAGCCGCGAAAACGACCGCGCAGCCTGCAAACGGATCCGGCACCTCGGATCCGGCACCTCGATCCGGCACCTCGGATCCGGCACCTCGGATCCAGCACCTCGGATCCAGCACCTCGGATCCGGCACCTCGGATCCGGCACCTGGGCGGGAAGGAGAAACCCGCCCAGGCTTTACCCATGCACCCGCCAGAAGGATGAAGGCGAAAAGGCCATAGCCGGCGCAGCTCTCAACGCAGCCGCGAAAAGGCCATAGCCGGCGCAGCTCTCAACGCAGCCGCGAAAACAAACTCACCTGATAATGCCGTTTCTCATGGCAGCCACAATCAATTGCGCCAGGTTCTGAACGCCAAACTTCCAATACAAGGCTCTCTTGTAATTCTCAACCGTCCGAGCGGACAGCCCCAGTCTGGCCCCTACTTCCTTAGCCGTCAAACCACTAACAGAAAGTAAAAGAACCTCTAATTCCCGCTCCGAAGGTTTTAGATAACCTCGGGCAGGAGCGCCCGCTAAATACCCACCGGCGACCTCATCCCTTTGAGTCATGCCAGCACCTCAGCAGCCAAAAGAGAGGGAAGCTTGGAGCCAAACACCCAATGAAGGGACATCTCATCCATGCACCCGCCGGCGGTAAGAATATCAACGGCCAGTAATTCAGGTTTGACGCGGATGTAGCCGTCATCATCAACCATCTGAACCAGCTCGGCCAGCAGCTCACGCACCACAAAGGCCAGAAAAGGCCGCAAAAACAACTTTGACACTCCAAACATGTTACACCTCCTAGGTAGAATGTGAAACTTACCAGCATCATACAACACCACCACGCCATGCAGTAAGTAATTACTGAAATTTTCGTAATGACTGAATCGAATAACAGTAACTTTCACCACCTCGCTACGCTTGACAGATTCTCGCGCATGTCTACACCCTCGCCCGGGAGCGCAGCCCGCACATGGTGGCCAGAAAAACGCCGCTTCGCGGCAGAAGCCAAAATCCTGAAATGTAAGCCTTGCGGTTACCTGCTGGGGCCCCCCCCAGCGGTAACCGCTCGGCTGCGGCGTCCCGCAGGTGTCGCAAGCTTGCTTGCCTGCGGGCACGCCGCATTAAACATGCCGCGGCGCTCGGCTGCGCCTTCGCGCTCGGCATC
>CAYVOX010000218.1:0-3760 GCA_964453035.1 uncultured Anaerolineaceae bacterium | reverse complement strand
TTTCTAGGCGTCTCACTTTCAACAGGTGCACATGACCGATTCATTCGAAATCCTCAAAGCATTAGCCGAAGATGACCGATACAACTGGATGATTGTGGATTTCTTTCTTTTTGAAAAAAACCTGAAGGAGTTCATGGAATTTCTGAGCTATTACCCACGCCGGGCAGATGTCATCACAAAGTTTACGGAACCGAGAGAACTCTCTTTCACCGTTGAGGGAGTGACCTTTGATTCATTTTATTACCAATGCGAGCCAGCCGGTGCGGCGTTCTGCGTGAACTTTTACGGATTCCTGATCGTTGAAGGGCGTCCCTCGAGAACAAATCACATCATTTTATTCACTCTGCGGCCTGGATTGGCCTCTCACTACAAGGTTTCAGGAACCTGCCACGAAGTCACCTTCAAATATTTTATTGGGTTGCTGTATGAGGTTTATAAGAAATGGCCAGAGACCCATATGGAACTTGCGAATTTCTTCAAACGGATCTACCTGATTCAAGCCTATCCTGATGAGGTTGACAGGCCCAAGCCCCCAGAGGAACGACCGAAAGCGACCAGGATGAAGAAAAGGCCCAAGTTTGACGCCATCAACCGCGTGGCAATGGCACTGTTCGGCGCCAGAATGAAAGAAGTGCCAACTGAATCAGCCGGGGCGCGAAAGTACGGGACATCGATCCAGACCGTCAACAAGCTGCGCGATCATCCGCTGGTGCAGGACCGGCTGGAATACCTGCTGGCTCACCCAGAGTTAGCGCTGAGATTGCGCCAGCAGATCGCGCAGGAAAGATCCGGGTTGAAGAGAAAAAGGATTTTGCCTGAGCCGTAACCAACAACCGTTTTCTACATCTTTTACCGTGTCCTTATCTCAATGATGTCGATAAGGCAGATAATGCAGATAAGTTGCAGATAATTGAGATAACCACAGGAATGGGCTGATTCAGCCCATTTTTGCTTTTATACGGCAGGGATTGGTGGGTAAGATTGTATTAGAACATAATTTCTTTTTTGCTTGAGTTGAGAAGGAGGTCAGCCAAGCAAGCGCCAACCTGAGCCGAACCTATTTTGAACCCAAAGGAGAAGACGCCATGAGTATCACCATCCAACAAACCGTTTTTCAACCCGTGCCCACCGGCAAGTACCCTGCCCGGATCACCGCCGTCGAAGAGGCCGTCGGCCAATTCGGCGCGCAGGTCAAGATCCTCTTTGAACTGCCGCCCGATGAGAACGGCGAGCCGCGCGCGATCACCGGCTGGGCGGCCAAGAAGTTCAGCAACAAGAGCAAGCTGTTCGAATGGACGCTGGCCGCGCTGGGACCCTTTGATCGCAGCTACGTTTTCAACTCGGACGACCTGATCGGCAAGAAAGTGATGCTGGTGGTGACCGAAAGGGAGGGCGAGAAGGGCGTGATGAATGTGATCACCTCCATTCTGCCTTACCCCAAACCGCAGCCGGTGCAGACCCCGCCGCTGAACTGGTGAGGCCGCGATGTGTGCACCGCTCATCGTTCCTCAGGAGGTGAACCACAGCATTGACCTGCTGCAGCTGGCAGGCGCAGACACTGCGCTCCGGCGGGTTGCCAGCACCGGAGCGGGCGAGTACGCCGGCGCCTGCCCGCGCTGCGGTGGGGAGGACCGCTTTCATGTTCAGCTCAAAGCCCCACCCGGCAAGCGCCCGGAAGGCTCGCGCTGGATGTGCCGGCAGTGCAGCCCCAAATGGGGGGATGCCATCGGTTATGTGATGTGGCGGAATAACGTGGGATTCCAGGAGGCAGCCAGGATGATCTCAACTCAGGCGGCTCAACCCGCTTTGCACCCAGCCAACCCCTACGCTCCCTCCAGGCTCGACCGGCTGGCCTGGGTGTGCGCTGCCTTTGATTTCATCGAGGCCTGCGAGGAGCAGCTCTGGCAGGAGGAGGGACAAAACGCGCTGGATTACCTGCACTGGCGCGGCCTGCAAGACCCAACTCTCAAAGCCTGGCGGATCGGGTACAACCCGACAGCAGGATACGGAGTGCCTTCGGAATGGGGCTGGGAGGACGGGGAGAAGTTTGCCATCCCCAAAGGTATTGTGATCCCCTGCCAGGACGGCAGCGGGCTGCATTACCTCAAGATCCGGCAGAGCCAGGGCGAACCGCGATACCTCAACCTGCGCGGCGGGCATGCGCGGCCTTTCGGGCTGGACACCTTCCGCAACGCGATGACCGCGCTGCTCTTCGAGGGCGAGTTCGATGCGCTGCTGGCCATGCAGACGGGGTTGGGAATCGGGTTTGCCAGCCTGCCAGCCGGGCAGCCCATCCGGAGCGAGTACGCTCACTACTTTGAGAACGTGGACGAGGTCATCATCTGCTACGACAACGACCCGCGCGGCGAGGTGGAAGCCGCCAGGCTGGCCAGGATCCCCGGGTTCAGGGCGGCCGGGCGCCTGCCGGAGGGCAAGGACCTGACCGAGTTTTTCCTGCAGGGTGGGGACGTGTTCGAGTGGGTAAACGCCCAGTTAGGAGGCCTATGAACCTGAAAGAGAACCTTGAGAAAGCCCAGGAGAGCAGCACAGCGGAGCCTGCGCCGGTACGTCCGCGGTACATCATCCGCGATGCCGCGTACGCGCTGCAGCCGCGTCCGCCGATTAACAAGGTAGTGGAGAATCTGCTGAACGCCGGGTCCGTCAGCTTATTCTTCGGCGAGCCAGGCAGCAAAAAGACCAGCTCGATCCTTTCTCTGGCGGTGTGCGTGGCGCTGGGCAAGCCCTGGGTGGGGTTTGCGACCCAGGCGGTGAAGGTGCTGGTCATCGATGAGGAAAACGGCGAAAACCGGATTGCGCTGCGCCTGGCGGCTGCCATCCGGGGGGAGCTGGGGGACGCCTCGACTCAGATCGAGTTCATCAGCCTGGCCGGGTTCAAGCTGGATCAACCGACAGACGTGCAGGAGATCGAAAAACTGGTCAGGGAGAGGGGCATCGGGCTGGTGATCATCGATGCGCTGGCCGAGATCATGGACGGTGATGAGAACAGCAAGCAAGACGTCCAGCCGGTGCTCTCGGCCATCCGCAAGATCGCAGAGACCACCCTAGCCGCCATCATCCTCATTCACCACAGCAACCGGAACGGGGCTTACCGTGGAAGCTCGGCCATCAAGGGCAGCATTGACCTGATGGTGCAGGTGGAATCGGATAACGGGAGCAACCTGGTGCACTTCAGGACGGTCAAGAACCGGGATGGGGAAGCGCTTTCGTGGTACGCGAAGGCCACCTGGACGGAAGATCAGTTCTACCTTACGAGACTTGACCAGAAAGAAGAGCCCAAACAGCGGCCGGCAAGCGAGCTGTATGTGCTCGACTTCCTCCAGAACAATGGGCCGACGGATGTGGAAACCTTAAAGGCGAATGCAAAAGGATGTTCCGCAGACGCGGCGCTCGCGGCAACCTACAGGTTGGTGAAAGAAAAACTTGTCACCCGCAGTAACCTGGGTGGAAAAGGAGTGAAAGCGGTCTATGAGCTCGTCAACCCGGATTGATCTTGTTGAAAGTTATTGTTGTTGTTGCTGGGTATATAAATATACCCAGCAACAATAACTTTATCCGTTATTGCTGGGAATTAACCACAACCTCCAGCAATAACCATAACCTGTGTTTGAAGGAAATGACATGTTGAAGGAAAACCTGACACCCCGCCAACTCAAAGCCGTGGAAGCCCTGGTGACCTGCGCGGACGTGCGCCAGGCAGCCGCGGTCGCGGGCGTCTCGCGCGACACGATCTACCGCTGGA
>CAYVOX010000217.1:0-3763 GCA_964453035.1 uncultured Anaerolineaceae bacterium | reverse complement strand
TTACTTCTGGGGGCGTTTGGCAAACGTGGTGCCGATGCCGTTCTGGCGCGCCAGGTTGACCACCTCGCGGCGGCTCTTCAGACCCAGCTTCTCCAGGATGTTGTGCACATGGTTGCGCACGGTGTTCTCGGAGATGAACAGGCGGTCGGCAATTTCGCGGTTGGTGCCGTTGGCCGCCAGTTCGCGCAGCACCTGCATTTCGCGCGAGGTAAGCACGCTGAACGGCTCGCCCGCCGCGGTGGTGGCAGCCGTGCCGCCCCCGCTGCGGCTCATCTCGTTCATCAGGCGGGCGGCCATTTCGCGCGAGATGGCTGCTTCGCCGCGTTCCAGGCCGCGCAAAGCCATCACCAGCTTGGGAATGGGCACGCTCTTGAGCAGAAAGCCCCTGGCGCCCATGCGAATGGCGGTGAAAAACGGTTCGTCGTCATCCTGGGCGGAGAGGAAAACAATTTTGAGGTCGGGGCGTTTGGCCAGCAGGGTGCGCGCCGCATCCAGGCCGGTGCCGTCGGGCAGGTGCAGGTTCATCAGCACCACGTCCGGCCTGAGCCTGGCGGTCATTTCCAGCGCTTCGCGGGTGGTACTGGCCTCGCCCAGCACAGTCATATCCGGCTGGTGAGCCAGGGCCAAAACCAGGTTTTGCCGGAAGAGAATCTGATCGTCAACGATGAGCAGTTTCATACATCCCTTGATGGTTCCTGCTGCGGGTTTCAAATGGACTATGTAATTATAGTCCATTTCATAAAAAACATGCGACGCGACAAAAGAAACGCAGGCTTATACACGCCCTGCCCGCGCGGGCAACCTTCCGGTACAATCAAGCTGTTATGTACCAACTGCCACTTTTTCCTCTGGAGACGGTGCTCTTTCCGGGGATGCCGATCCACCTGCACATTTTTGAGCCGCGCTACCGCCAGATGGTCAACCAGTGCCTTGCGCTGGATCAGCCCTTCGGGGTGGTGCTGATTCGCCGCGGGCTTGAGGCGGGCGGGCCGCTGGCTGAGCCTTACACGGTGGGCTGCGCGGCGCGCATCACGCGGGTGGAGCGGCTGGAGGACGGGCGCATGAACCTGACGGCGCTGGGCGAGGAGCGTTTTCGCATCCTCGGGATCAGCCGGGCGCGCGCTTACCTGGTGGGGCAGGTGGAATCGCTGCCGCTGGAGCGCCCGTGTTCGCTGGAGATGCAGCGGGGCGCCCGGCAATTACGCCCCTGGGTGCAACGCTACCTTGAACTGGTCAGCCGGCTGGACACGGAAAACGAGCTTGACCTGAGCCAGCTGCAACTGCCGGATGAACCCCTGATGCTGGCGTACCTCTCGGCCATGCTGCTGCAACTGCCCCCGCACGAAAAACAGCCCCTGCTGGAGGCGCCGGACGCGCCCGCGCTGCTGCAAAGCGTGCTGCGCCTGGTGCGGCGCGAGGCGGCAGTGATCTCCTACATCCGCGGCGTTGAAAAAGCCGGGCTGAACTGAGGGCTACGGGCGAGATGCTAAAGCCGCGCTTTCCAGCGGCTTCAGCATGACAATGGGTACCCCGCGCCGAATTACGGTATACTTCCTTTATCACACATCTTTCGAGGCGAATATGATTAACCGGCTTCAACCCGATCAGGATATTGACGACCAGCTTAACATCCACCCGCGCCAGGTGAGCGAGGCGCAGTTTAAGAAATTTGAAGGCTACATGGCGGAAATCTTCTCGGCTTTCGGCATGGATATTGAGACGCCCTCCACGCATGATACCCCGCACCGCTTTGTGCGGGCCCTTTACGACGCCACCGAGGGTTACGACGGCGATCCCAAGCTCATCAAGGCCTTTGAGACGGAATGCCGCGGCGAGCCCGATTGCCGCCTGAGCCAGGTGGTGGAGGGGCCGATTAACTTCTTCTCGCTGTGCGAGCATCACGTCTTCCCGTTTTACGGGCACGCTTACGTGGGCTATATTTCAGATGAACACATCATCGGCATCTCCAAGCTGACGCGCCTGGTGCGGGTGTATGCCAAGCGCTTTGCCGTGCAGGAGCGCATCGGGTTTGAGATTGCCGACGCGCTGGAGGCCATTCTGCAACCGAACGGCGTGGCGGTTTACCTGGAGGCGCGCCACATGTGCATGGAGATGCGTGGGGTGCGCGAGACGGCGCCGATGACGCGCACCACCGTCTGGCGCGGCAACTACGCCCAGGATTCCACGCTGCGCGCTGAGTTCTTCACTGCCTGCGGGCTGCAGCGTTAGCCTGCAGCGGTCAGCCAATCATCAACCCCAAAGGTTTTTCTGCTAACCTTTGGGGTTTTGGTTCGCGTAGGCGCGGCGGGTCGCAGACCCACCCTACGACGCCGTCCGCCAGAAACCTTGGGGGGTTTGGTTTATTCCACCCGCGACAGGATATGTTTTACAGTTTCTTCAGCCGTTTTTTCCGTGGTATCCACAATTAGCCAGCCTTCGCGCTCCAACCGGGCAAGCCCGGCGCCCAGGCCCGCATACACCAGGCGGATGCCATCCGCGATGTACGCGCTGCCATCGCGCTTGCGGTTGCGTTCTTCGGCGGCGCGCTGGCTGGGATAGAGCATGATCCTGTGAACATCCGGCTCTTCCAGCAGGGGGGCGTATTCCAGCAGGCGGCTGTTGGGGTCCCAGAAATCGTCCAGCGCCACGGTAAAGCCGGCCCGGCGGTAGGTGAGCGCCATGCGGGCCGCGCACTGCCGGGCAAGCGCCAGTTGCTCCACCAGAGGCGCATCCCAGGTGGGCCCCGGAAGCGCCAGCCCGGAGACGACCATCTCGCGCAGGTCATCCACCGGAATGTGGAGGCTTTTTTCAAAGTGGGCGGCAAGCGCGCGGGCGGTGGTGCTTTTACCCACCGCGGGTGGGCCAGCCAGCAGGAAGATGTGAGGCATCAGGCGCTCCTTATCCTTGCGTCACTTGCCGCAAAATGATAATCCTTCTGACTCCGGCACGCCGCGCAGTTTTGCCTTGAACCAGGCCTCATACCTGCGCAGCTTTACAGGTCCTTGACCAGAAAATAACGCGTGTGGCCTTGCGGAAAATCCGCCAGTTCGCCAAACACGCGGTAGCCGAATTTCTTGTAGAACTCCGGCGCCTGGAAGCTGAATGTATCCAGGTAGGCATGCTTTGCGCCGCGCCGCCGGGCTTCGTCCTCCACGCTCTGCAAGAGGCGGCTCCCATAACCCTGCCCGCGCAGGTCCTCCTTCAACCACATGAGGTTAATGTAGAGCCAGTCCCAGTAAACGGCGGCGATGACGCCCCCAACAACCGCCTGTGCCGGATCCTGGAGGACAAAGCACAGGTTCTGGCCGTGGTCGTCGCCGGCCTGCTGCGCGTTGTAATCGCTGATGCCTTGCCCGATGATATTCCACTCGGGCTTATCCACGTAGATCACCTGGTAGGTTTCGTCCATCTTGTGGTTTTCCTTTTCATTAGAAGGTTTAGAACCGCCGCGCCATGTCAAAATTGTACAACCAAAACAGTTTTCCGCAAAAAGGAATTGCCACCAGACCGGGTTAGCTGTAGCGAACCTGCCCCTACAGACCCGCCCTACAATTCTTCCTCCACACCCAAACCCCAAAGGTTTCTAAAACCTTTGGGGTTTGGGGCTCCTCGCTGCAATGCGGCGGGTCACTGAACGGTTGCAATCCTCAAAGTCACAAAAGACCTGTCAGGTTTTTTGGAAACCTGACAGGTCTGTTTGGATGCAAAACGCTAATGGAACTTACTTGCCCGGTTTGCCGGTCAGCATCTTCAAGGCGTCGTA
>CAYVOX010000216.1:0-3770 GCA_964453035.1 uncultured Anaerolineaceae bacterium | reverse complement strand
ATGGGCACCACAAAATCGCCTTCGGGCACCTCGCCGCGGGTCTGGTACAGGGTGGCATGTTCAATGAAAAGGATGGGGTCGTTACTGCGGATGGCGGCTTTGAGCAGGCCTTTGGCATCCGCCGGGGTGCCAGGCGAAACCACTTTGAGGCCCGGGAAGTGCGCAAAGACGGCATCGGGGGTCTGGCTGTGGGTAGCGCCGAGCTGCCTGCCACCGCCGCCGACAGTGCGGATGACGAGCGGTAGAAGTATTTGCCCGGCAAACATGTAGTGCAGCTTGGCAGCTTCGTTAACGATATGATCCATAGCAGCAAAGGCGAAGTTGATGGTCATCAATTCCGCCACCGGGCGAAGGCCGGTCATGGCGGCGCCAATGGCCGCGCCAATAATCGCCGATTCGGCAATGGGTGTATCGCGCACGCGGTCAGCTCCAAAATGGTCGTAAAAGCCCTTGGTGACGGCATAGGTACCACCCCACACCCCCACCTCTTCCCCCATGATGAAGACTTTGGGGTCGCGCTCCATTTCTTCCCATAGAGCCTGAGAGATTGCCTCTCGCATCGTGATTCGCGCCATGTTAACCCTCCACCGTTTCGTCTGCGTAAATGTGCTGGAATAATTCCTCCGGGCCGGGTTCGGGGCTGGCCTCGGCAAACTCGGCAGCATCCACTACGATGCTCAGGGCCTGGTCATCCAGAGCGTTCAATTCTCCCTCGCCAGCCAGGTTGGCCTCAAGCAGGTATTTCCGGAAAATTCCAATCGGGTCTTCCTCCTGCCATTTGTGGACCTCTTCGGCCTTGCGGTAGCGTTCCGGGTCGCCCATCGAGTGCCCTCTGAAGCGGTAGGTCATCACCTCAAGGAATTGCGGTCCGGAACCCTGGCGGATTTCGCCAATCATGCGCAGGGCGGTTTCGCGCACGTTCACCAGATCCATGCCGTCGGCGCGCTCGTTTTTCATGCCGTAGCCTTCGGCCTTCTGGCGGATTTCCGAAACCGCCGAGGCGCGCTCCACCGCGGTTCCCATGCCGTACTGGTTGTTTTCGCACACCCACAAGACGGGCAGCTTCCACACCTTGGACATGTTCAGCGCTTCATGGAAGAAGCCGATATTGGTGGCGCCGTCGCCAAACATGCAGATGGTCACCGCCTGGTTGTTCTGGTAGGCATCACCCAGGGCAAGGCCGGTGGCTAACGGCAGGTGCGCGCCGACGATGGCATGACCGCCCCAAAAATTCTTGTTCACATCGGCAAGGTGCATGGAGCCGCCCTTGCCGCGCGAACATCCGGTGACTTTGCCGGTAAGTTCGGCGATGATTTCGCGGGCGGTCAACCCGCAATTGATGGCAACGCCGTGGTCGCGGTAGGCGGTAATGACGCGGTCTTTAGGCAGGCGGGCTGAGATGAGACCCGTTGAGACGGCTTCCTGGCCGATGTAGAGGTGTAAAAATCCGCCAATCTTCCCCTGCTGGTAAAGTTCAGCCGATTTTTCCTCCAGGCGGCGAATAACGACCATTTGCAGATACAGGTCGAGCGCTAGTTTTTTATCCATGAGGTGAAATCCTTCTTGAAAAATTCGATGGTTACCTGCTTATTTTAAGCATAAACCGGCGAGATTTCCAGTTAAATGTCTAAGGAAATAATTGGTTTTTGCCAGCCATCAAGACCCCCATCGCTGCTACAAGTGGGATTTAAGGCCAATTGGCGCAGGAGGCGGGCTCTTTTAACCCCGGGGCGCAAACGCACGCAAACGAGAAACCGTTCTCAAAGGTCGCCACGATCAGGAAATCGCTGTTGAGGCGCGTGGTCACCGGACGCAAGCCCATGTAGCTCTCCACGTTCTGGTTATAATCCAGGGTGTAGCGCCCGTTGGCGTTCGGGAAGAACCCCTGTACCGATTGAAGTTTTTCCGGCAGGTTTTTTGAGCCGGTCTTGATACCCTGCTGGATGAGCTGGTAGGTGCTCTGGAAGCCATCGCGCACTTCGGCGGGGTGGAGCGCAAAGACGCCCAGCACCACTGCCAGTACGGATGCCAGGATAGGAACAATCACTTTGCGGGAATGGAGCGCTTCCTGACGAGAGGAAGGGAAATGGCTGACCGAATAGCGGATGATAAAGGCAGCCGGGATGAGCAGCACGACCAGCGGCATGAAGGTGTAGAGGGTGAGAAAGAGCGTGCCGACGGTTTGCTCCGGCGAGGCGGCTGCCAGCTTCCACGGGCCGATGAAGACGATAACGGCCCCGGCTAATCCGCCCAGGAGGTTGCCCACCCAGACGTTGTGGGGCCAGCAGGTGAGCAGTCCGATGACGGCGCCAATGAGGATGCTGATGATGAGATAGGAGAAGATACCCCCTTCAGGCTCTGCTAAAGGGATGCCCGGCAGGTAGGCGCGGTTAATCCAATCTGCGACGAAGGCGTAAACGAGAGCCAGCCAGGCGCCAAAAAGCGCGCCGCCAGCGCGGAGGTTTTTTGATTGGGTCAATGAGAGCCTCTCCCGGAAGATTAATCATCTTGCGGCAGGTCGTTGAACGTTGGTGCCAGTTCAATGCCTTTTTGACGCAGTGATTCTTTCCGGCTAGAGTATACCAGAATCCCGGCTACAAAGGAAACACCAAAGAGAGCCAGGTCGATCCAGGTGAGCGGCTGGGTGTTGCCCGGGAAGATAAAATGCAAGGCGATAAGCGCGATAAGGACCAGAGCGTCAATGAATGCCACCATTGAAATGAGCGGCAGCGGGCCGAGCCTGAAACTCACGAAGCCTGGTGCAGTGGCGAACCACGTTTTACGGGTGAAAGGCAGAAGCATGAGCGCGATGACCGGGAACAACATGCAGACAACCGCGATGAGGGCGTAGTTGACATCTGAGACCACAATCCCGGGCTGGGTGTGCACCATCACAGCCAGCAGAGCCAGCAGGGAAACCAGGAAGAGCGCAAGAACCGGTGTGCGCCGAGTGGGATGAACGCCGCCGAAACCAGGGGGCAGAATACCGTCCTTTGCCCAGGCGCGGATGACGCGGCTGCTAAAGAAGAAGAAGGCTGTTGTCATGGTCAAGGATAGGACGACCCAGGCTGCTGCGGTGAAAAGGACGAGCGGTGCGCTGGGGTAGAGCAGGGCAGCATAAAAGATGATGAAAGGCAAGGCGGTTGCCCCCGATGGGTTATTGTGGCTTAGAAGGCTTTCCGCTGAGAGGAATTCCAATGGCACAACCTGTTGAACCAGCCAGGCGGCACCCAAAAACAGCGCTCCGCTGACCAGTAATGCTGCCAGGCTGCTGCTGAGCAGAGTCCGGCCTGGTTTTTTTACTTCACCGGCAAAAAAGGTGGACGAGAAGCTGCCGAACATTATCCAGAAACCTATCAGCAGCCCAACCAGGGGAAAGGCTTGCGC
The DNA here is from genome assembly GCA_964453035.1 of uncultured Anaerolineaceae bacterium. Lineage (GTDB taxonomy): Bacteria > Chloroflexota > Anaerolineae > Anaerolineales > Anaerolineaceae > CAYVOX01. The sequence goes on along the minus strand of CAYVOX010000216.1, from coordinate 383 downwards.
GGGGGCGGCGGATTGCATGCCCAGGTTGCGGGCGGCTTCGAGGCGCGCGGCGTAACTGCCGGCGCCCATGGCGGTATCCCACGCACCTTCAAATTGGCCTGGCGCGGCGCTCGCCAGCTGGAAAAAGAGGATTCCCCAGGCTGCCAGGCCGAGAACGAGACCCACCAGCAGCAGGTTTTTAAGCTGGTTGGGTTTAAGCAGGTTCATCGCAAATGCCAGCACCACGCCCACTGTTCCGAGGATAACCAGCCACTCCGCAGAGGCCATTTGCACCACGAGATTGCCCAGGTCCTCACCGGAGACGACGGCATAGGCGCGCAGAGAGGCTGGCAAGATGGTGCGGGGAATTTCAGCGATGAGCGAACCGGCGACCAGGCCGGTGA
>CAYVOX010000215.1:0-3780 GCA_964453035.1 uncultured Anaerolineaceae bacterium | reverse complement strand
CGGCGAAGGTGGAGGAAATTACGCTGGTGGTGCAGGTGAACGGCAAGGTGCGCGACCGCATCACGGTGGCGGTGGATATCAGCGAGGAAGAGGCCAAATCCGTGGCGCTGGCCAGCGAAGGCGCCAGGAAGAGCCTGGAGGGGCGCGCGCCCAAACAGGTGATTTACGTCAAGGGCCGGCTGGTGAATATCGTCGGGTAAGGTGCGAATGCAATCGAGTGAAATGCAGACCCCAAGGGTTTTTGTCCTTTGGGGTCTTTTATGTGGCGAGTATAATATATGCGGAGGCCGCTATGAATGACAAACTGGAACGCATGCAAAAAGAGGGCACGCCGCTGCTGGACGGGGAGCAGGTTACATTCTTATGGGTCGGTAAAAAAGCGCCGCACCTGCGCGGGGATTTTTGCGGGTGGGAAGCCGAGGATGAACTGGTGTTGGTGAAACTGGGTTCCAACCTGTGGGGCGCCACACTCACCCTGCCAGAGGACGGCTACTTTGAGTATGCGTTTTTTGATAAAGGCGAACGCCTGCTAGACCCCGCCTGCCGCAAAACCACACCCAACGGCATGGGTAAAACCAATAATTTCTTCTTTATGCCGCAAGCCAGGCCTACTGATCTGATAAAACGAAAGCGCGGCATCCCAAGGGGAACGGTGAAGCCGGTGGAGGTGAACCTGGGGTACACACTGGCAAAGCTATCGCGCACGGTGACCTTATACCAGCCGCCCACTGCCGAGCCTTGCCCACTGCTGGTGGTGTGGGACGGCAGTGATTACCTGCGGCGCGCAAGATTACCTTCAATGGTGGATCGCTTGATTGCGGAAAAGCGTATCCGACCGGTGGCGCTGGCGCTGGTGCCCAACGGAGGGCGCAGCCGCTTTGTTGAGTATGCCTGCAGCGAGGCCTCGCTAGCGGCGCTGGTGGGTTATGTGCTGCCGGAGGCGAAAAAGCACCTGAACCTGGTGGAGATTGACAAATACCCCGATGCTTACGGGGTGATGGGGGCTTCAATGGGTGGGCTGATGGCGCTCTACACCGGCATGCGCTTCCCGCAGGTGTTTGGCAGGGTGCTGGCGCAATCGGGAGCCTACCGCATCCGGGGGTATGAATTTGTCACCAGTGCCCTGGCGCGAGCCGGGGAGGGCAAAAACCTTAAAATCTGGATGGATTGCGGAAAATATGAATTTCTGCTGCCGGCAAACCGAGAAATGTACCGCCTGCTGAGCGAGAACGGTTATGACGCAGTGTACCGGGAATACAACGCAGGGCACAACTACCCGGCGTGGCGCGATGACTTATGGCGAGGGCTGGAGCATCTTTTCCCGCCGCTGGAGAAAGGCGAATGACCGTGCGCTTTGAAGAATTGAACTGGATGGATGTGGAAGCTTATCTCAAAAACGATGACCGGGTGATTGTGGTGCTGGGGGCGTGCGAACAGCACGGATACCTGAGCCTGGCATCGGATACGCTCATCCCGCAGGCGATTGCGGATGCCGCCAGCAAGCAAACGGGCGTGCTGGTTGCGCCACCCCTGCACTTTGGCGTCTCGCCGCACTTCATCACCTACCCGGGGACGATTAGCCTGAGGCTTTCCACTTACCTGATGGTGGTGGAGGATATGCTTCGGTCGCTGGCAGGGTATGGATTCAAACGTATACTGATCCTCAATGGGCACGGCGGCAATGACCCGGTGCGGGCGCGTCTGGTTGAACTTTGCAACGAGCTGCCGGAAGTTAAAATTGCCTGGTATGCCTGGTGGACGGCGCCGAACACGGTGGCAGTGGCCCAGGCGCACGGGTTGACGCCCTTCCATGCCAACTGGAACGAGGCATTTCCGTTCACGCGGGTGGCTGAATTGCCCGGTGGCTCAAAAGAACCGCCGACTACCAAACCCATCCTCAACGCGCGGCAAATCCGCGAGGCATACGGCGACGGGGTTTTTGGCGGCGATTACCAGGCGGCGGATGAGGTGATGAATGAAGTGCTCAACGCTGCCATCAAGGACGCGGTTGCGCTGCTGGAATTTTGATTTTTACATGCTTTTTACACGCCCAATACAGGTTGATGACCTTGACTAGATAGAATAATGACTGTAAGCGCGGTATTTGAAGCGCATCCTATCCTGAAATGGAGTTTACAGACATGAACAACAAATTCTTCAAGGTTTTTAGTATCGGCGTTTTGGTGGTGATGCTGGTTGGTTTGTTGGCACTGGCATTCCCGGCGAGCGTTTTTGCACAGGCTCCGCAACCGCCCACAAACACGCCCAAAAAAGAGGACGGCAAAACGTTGGTTGAGCGGCGGCTGGCGACAGCGTTGAGAATGGCGGAGCACCGCCTGAGAGAGCAAGCCTTCCTGTTCAAGCGGATGGAGCAGAGCATCAAGCGGGCTGAGGCGCTGATCAAGCGGTTGAGCGCTAATGGTAAAGATACCCAGGCTCTGCAGGCGGCGATGGCAGCCTTCACGGTTAAGAAAGAAGAAGCCTATAAGGTTCACGAGGAAGCGGCTGCCATCCTCGAGGAGCGGGCAGGGTTTGATAAGGGTTACAAGGTGACTGACCCGGCGCTGGCGCGAGAGACCATCAAATCTGCCAATGAGAAGATGACAGAAGCGCGGAAAATTGCCGGACCTGCCTACCGAGACTTTCTAAAGGTGCTGCGCGAATGGTTTGAAGCCAATAAACCGCAGGACAACCAGTAAACCAATTCTCACCCCGTGTAGAATCCCCTCCAGGTAATAGCTTTCTCTGGAGGGGATTTTTTTAATTATGGTGTAAACTATGTGCATCCTAGTAACCGGCGGAGTGAAAGATGGGCGAGACGTTTAAGACGATTGCGTTGATGGGGTCGGGGGCGATGGGCGAGGCGATTATCGGCGGGTTGCTTCGAACCGGGTTAACCCCGGCTGGGCACATCCTGGCGAGCGGACCGCGGGTGGAGAGGGGCGAAGAGCTGCGCGAGAAGTACGGTATTCAGCCGTTCACAGACAATGCGTCTGCGGCGCGGCAGGCGGATGTGGTGGTGCTTGCGGTGAAGCCGCAAAAATTGAAGCGCGCCCTGGCAAGCCTGAAGGGGGTACTCCGACCAGGGGCGCTGGTGATTTCAATTGTGGCGGGAGCATCCATTAAAACCTTGCAGGATGGGTTAGACCATACGCCTGTGGTGCGCTGCATGCCCAACACGCCGGCGCAAATTGGTGAAGGCATCACGGTGTGGACGGCTTCAGAGGGGGTGAGCAGCGACCAGCTTGAGTTGACTCGGCAGATTCTTTCAGCGCTGGGCGTAGAGGTGTTGGTTGAAGAGGAAAGCTACCTGGATATGGCTACGGCGGTTTCGGGGACGGGACCGGCTTACGTGTTTTTATTCATGGAGGCGATGATTGACGCCGGGGTGCACCTGGGCTTTCCAAGGCGCATTTCGGAGCAACTGGTGGTGCAGACCATTCGCGGATCGGTGGATTACTACGTCAAGCGCAAGGTGCATGTTTCGGCGCTGCGCAACGAAGTCACCTCGCCGGGTGGGACAACGGCTGCAGCTCTGTATTTCCTGGATAAAGCAGGCTTCCGTACGGCTATCTCGAGGGCTATCTGGGCGGCGTACGAACGCTCGCAGGAACTGGGAAAAGGTCGCCAGGGACAAGATCCGGAACGGGCAGCGGGCAATTCTTAGCTGAGCTGAATTGGCAGGCTTCAATTAACTTGCATAATTTTTTCCAGACTGCTAGAATGTAGCAGTGAAATGGAGAAGCTGACAGAAGCGACATGTTTCTTTCCTGAATGACC
>CAYVOX010000214.1:0-3849 GCA_964453035.1 uncultured Anaerolineaceae bacterium | reverse complement strand
AGCGCCAGTTCCTCGCCGTGCCTGGGTTTGGCGCGGATCAGGTTGAGCATCAACAGGCGCGCCGGGTGGCCCAGCGCCTTGAATAATTCTGCGCGGGCCTCAAGGGCGTTTTCTGCCGGCGACTTACTCATCCCAGGCCTTCCTTCCCGTCACCATCAGGTGGCACTGCAAAAAAATGCTGCGCGCATGCAGCATGGTGCTCAACTTGACCTGTTCCTTCACCAGCGCCTGCGCATCGCCCAGTGCGCGCAGCACTTCCAGCTCGCGCTGGCTGTCCTTAACCACCTGGTCCGTCACCCATCGAAAAGCTCTTGCCAGTTTTTCAGCTTCGGGCAGGTCCGAAGCGGCAATTTTCTTGATTTCATCCATGCTTCACCTCGTTTTTGATTTTACATATTTATATTTGTATTATAATTATTAATTAGATAATTGTCAAATTAATTTTTAAATTATGAGTCAAAACCCGCGTGCTATAATTCTCTCGAGGAGACTTCCACCTATGAACCTTTCCCCCCTGCCCCGCGCCACCCCTGAATCCCAGGGCATTTCATCCCGCGCCATTTCCAGTTTTCTCGCCGCAGCTGATGCCACTATTAGCGAGCTGCACAGCTTCATGCTGCTGCGCCGCGGAAAGGTGCTGGCTGAGGGCTGGTGGCACCCCTACACGCCGCAGCGCCCGCATATGCTCTTCTCGCTCAGCAAGAGCTTCACTTCCACGGCTGTGGGCATGGCTATAAATGAAAACCGCCTGTCAATTGATGACCCCATCATCTCGTTTTTCCCCGTGGAAACCCCTAAAAAGGTCAGCCCCAACCTGGCGGCGATGAAGGTCCGCCACCTGCTGTCAATGGTCACGGGGCATTCCGCCGAGGCCGTCGGGCGCATGAATGCGGGCAAAGGGTCAAACTGGGTGCGCAACTTCCTGGCAACGCCCGTCGAAAACGTCCCCGGCGCGCCGTTTGTCTATAACAACGGCGCCTCGTACATGCTCTCCGCCATCATCCAGACCCTCACCGGGCAAACCCTGCTGGAATATCTCCGCCCGCGCCTGTTTGAGCCCCTCGGCATTCACTCCCCCACCTGGGAAACTTGCCCGCGCGGCATCAACTGCGGCGGCTGGGGGCTCAACCTCACCACCGAGGATATCGCCCGCTTTGGGCAGCTTTACTTGCAAAAAGGCCTGTGGAACGGGCAACGCCTGCTGGCGGAAGAATGGGTCACAGCGGCGACTTCCAAACAGGTTTCAAACGGTACCGACCCCCAAAGCGACTGGACCCAGGGTTACGGCTACCAGTTCTGGCGCTGCCGGCACAACGCCTACCGCGGCGACGGCGCCTTCGGTCAGTTCTGCATCGTTCTGCCCGAACAGCAAGCCGTCATCGCCATCACCTCCGGCGTAGACGCCATGCAGCCGGTCCTGAACCTGGTCTGGCAGCACCTGCTCCCCGCCCTCCAAAAATCCCCCCTGCCCGAGGATGCAACCGCTCACCAGGCGCTGGCGCAGCACAGCAGCCAGCTCAACCTGCTGCCGCCCCTCGCCCAACCAGCCTCGGAACTAGCAAAAAGCGTCTCAAAAATTGTGTACCAGGTGGAACCCAACCCGGTCAGGGTCAGCGCCCTCGCCTTTGACTTCACCCCCCACGGCTGCCAGGTATCCATCCTGCAGGGCAAACGCCACCGCCACAGCTTCACCTGCGGCTACGGGCGCTGGGCAGAGGGCAGCACCACCCTCACCAGCCGCCAGCCGCGCGCCATCTTAACCAGTGGAACGTGGACTGCTCCCGACACCTTCACCATCACCCTGCGCTACGTGGAAACACCCTTCACGCAAACGCTCACCTGCGTGTTTACAGGCAGCACGGTAACCATCCGGCAAGTGATGAACCTGGCCTTTGGCCCCAATGAAGGCCCCACCCTGCAGGGAAAGGCAGCCTGAGCAGCGTATCTTCCGGTCAAAACTTACCGGCAGGCCGGGTCAACGCCGCCGGTCAGGCGCCTCACAATCTCGTCCGCTGCCATTTCGATGGTCATGTCGGTCATGTCCATCACGTCCACCCCCAGGCGGTTGAATAAACGGTTAGCATCCTTGATTTCCTGGTAGATTTCCTCCGGGTCAATATACGCCGAGGGTCCCACCACACCCAGCCGCGCCTGGCGCTGCAGGCGGTAGGTGAGCACCTGGTCCGCGCTGATGGTCAACCCCAGCATTTTTGAGCGCTCCTGCTGCCGTAGTTCATCCGGCAGTGCTATCCCCGGCACGATGGGCATATTGGCCACTTTCCACCCCAGCACCGCCAGGTACAGGCTGAGGGGCGTCTTACCAACCCGCGAAACGCCCAGCAGCAACAGGTCAGCGTTTTTCCAGCCCTCCGGCGATTTTCCGTCATCATGCGCCATGGTGAACTCAATCGAAGAGACGCGCTCAAAGTAAGCGCGGTTCAGGCGGCGGTAGAGGCCGGGCTCTTCCAACGGTTTTACCGCCAACTGGTCCGAAAGCCATTCCATCACCCCGCCCATCAAATCCACCGCCGTCAGGTTAAGCGCCTCCGCCGCCGTCCTCAGATACTGGCGCATGGCGCTATCTACCATGGTATGCACAATCAGGGCGTTCTTCTCTTTGGCCAGGTTGAGAACCTCTTGCACCTGCTCCGGGTGGCGAATATTCCCCAGCGTGGTGATGGGAACGCACCGGTTTGGGAATTGCGCCAGCACCGTGTAAACCAGCTGCTCAGCGCTGGCTCCCACCCCGCCGGAAACGATTAAAATCTCAGGGCAGTGCCCCGCGCCAGGATCAGTTGTGTCCATAGGTCACCTCTGACTCTATTATAGGGAATACGCAACAAAAGGGAACATGCATTCCTGGTCTGCTGCCAGCAAGCGCCCCGCGCCTTTTAAAATCAAATTGGCTAGTTACTCAGCGTTTACAGGCATTCGCCCAGGTCGCATTTTTTGTTGGCGTTGCTATCCACATACCTGCGGCAGTGGCCCGGGTACGAACATTTCTTGTTGCAGCGGATGCGGCAGGTGCTGGTGGTTGAACTGCTGCTTGAGCTGCCGGATGACGAACTGGCAGAAGCAGCAGCGCGCGCGGTGGCAGTTGCGGTGGCGGTTGCCGAAACCTGCTCCGAGGTTCCGGCTTCAGCCTGCACACTGGTCAGCCCGCCCATGCCGTTGGCTGCTGCCACCACCGAAGCCGCTCCCACCACGCCCATCAGGGTCAGGAATTCCCGCCGGCTCACGCTCGCCTGTGCCAGGGCAGGTCGCCGCAGAGAAACGCTTACCGGTGATGCGGTCTTGCTGAAGGTTTTTCGGGTGGTGTTCACAATCCATTTCCAGTGCAGGCCAATTTTCAGCACCAGCGCCAGCAGGGTCGCAACGGAGATCAGGATGTGCAGGTCAAGCCACACTGCGTAATTGACCAGTTCCAGCCCCAGCCAGGTAGAAATCAACAAACCCGTCACGCTGATCAGCCCCAGCCCAACCATCAGGAGGGCATCCAGCACGTAATAGGCTTTGACCTGCGCAGCCACCTGCCCGAACAATTTCCGCGTAACGGCAATAACCCAGTTCCAGTGCAGAATGAGGTGATAAGCCGAAAAAGCCGCCACCCCCAGCCCCAGCCATTGATGCCCTTCCACGCCGGTCAAATCTAAAAAGAACGCCGCCAGAAAACCAACCCACAATAGCGCATCCATGCCATAATTCAAAAATTGCTTGTTTTTCATTTGAGTGCCTCCATAAAAAATAAAAATGTTAGAATAAAATTAGGCAAGTCGTCGAAAGTAATTAAAGATCCCGTGTCATTCTGAAGGAGCGAAGCGACTGAAGCATCTCGTTACGCGCCATTAT
>CAYVOX010000213.1:0-3857 GCA_964453035.1 uncultured Anaerolineaceae bacterium | reverse complement strand
TGCTGGCTGTGCTGGCTCACCCTGACGATGAAACCTTCGGCATGGGCGGAACGCTGGCGCTCTATGCCCGGCACGGCGTGGAAGTCCACCTGGTGTGCGCCACGCGCGGCGAAGTCGGCGAAATGGATCCAAAATACATGGCAGGTTATGCCACCGTTGCCGACCGGCGCGTGGCTGAGCTGCGCTGCGCCGCGACCACCCTCGGCTTGAGCGGCGTTCACTTCCTCAACTACCGCGATTCCGGCATGCCCGGCTCACCCGATAACACGCATCCCCAGGCTCTGGCTGCTGCCCCCCTGGAACAGGTCGCCGCGCAGGTGGCGCATTACTTCCGCCTGCTGCGCCCGCAGGTGGTCATCACCTTTGACCCCATCGGAGGCTACCGCCATCCTGACCACATTGCCATCCACCAGGCTACACTGCTCGCCTTCCAGAACGGCGCCCATTTCGCCGACCCCGAAAACCTGCCGCCCTTCCAGCCGGATAAGTTGTACTTCCAGACAATTTCGCGCACCTTCCTGCGTGTGTCCGTTCGCCTGCTGCGCCTGTTTGGCAAGGATCCCCGAAAGTTTGGCAAAAACGGCGATATTGACCTGGTCTCCATCGCGGAAGTCAGCTTCCCCACCCACGCCCGGATTAATTTCCGCCCGATTGCACAGATTCGCGACCAGGCCACCGATTGTCACGCCAGCCAGGGTGGGCGGCAAATGAGCAGCGGCATCTACGCCTGGGTGCGCCGCCTGTTTGCCCGCTACGAGACGTACATGCGCGCTTACCCTCCCCCCACGCCAGACCTGCAGGAAACTGACCTCTTCGCCGGTCTTTAAACAAAACAAGGGCGCGGCAATCATCACCGCGCCCTCTAACCTGCTCTAAAAATCAATCCCCGCTAAACAGCCGCTTCACCCGCTCCGATACGGCTGCATAAATCGGGCAGCGGTCGTAAACCGCCGAAAAAATCACCAGCAGGCCAACCACCACCAGCACCCATGCAGGCCCCCTGGCAACGCCAAAGGCAGTCAGCGCCGCGCCGCTCAGGAAGCGGAACCAGCGTTCGATCGGCTGCAGCGTGGTTTTGGGAGGTTGAACCGCCTGTGCCCCTTCGAATACTGCCTCCAGTCCTTCATCGGATTGCACGCCTACCTTGCGGAAGATCTCCTTGCCGCCCTTATAAGCAATCAGCGTGGGGATGCCCATCACGCGGCACTGTCGCGCCACCTCAGGGGCTTCATCGGCGTTGACGCGCAGCAAATCCACCTGCCCAGCAAACTTTTGCTCGGCTTTCTTCAAGCGGGGCGCCATCACCTTGCACGGCCCGCACCACGGCGCCCAGAACTCCACCACCAGCGGGCGCTGGCTTTTGTTGATTTTCTCTAAAAACTCATCTCGGGTCATGCCCTGATTTCCTCTTACTTATTGCTGCGTAAGGATTGTTGCAGGTTAGCTTTTATTGGTGCGGAATTTCAACAGCGCATACAACGGGCAAAAACCAACCAGCCCGGTCAGCAGGGGGATAAAACCAAGCCATTTGAAGACTTCACCCAGGCCGCCCGTCACCATGCCGCCCCAGCCCAGCACCAGCAAAACGATCCCCACAACCACGCGGATAATCCGATCGAGATTTGATTGATTGATTTTCATCGTCTTCGCTCCTTTAGAAATGTTAGATTTATCAAATTAGATGGTGTTTGTCCAAAAAGGTTACAGTCTCCGGCTCATTTGCGGATTTTTGCCCGCGCCGTTATACTTATACTCAGCGAGGCGCATATGCTACCCATTCGAGACACTATTCGCTCCCGTTCCTTACCCGTGGTCAACTGGCTGTTGATAATCCTCAACCTTCTTGTGTTTCTTTTTGAGGTAAGCCTTTCCCCGTCGCGGCTGGAGAGCTTCATTAACACCTGGGGGCTTTCGCCCGCTGCCGTTAACCCGCTCAATCCGCTCACCTGGGCGCCCTACATCACCCACATGTTCCTGCACGGCGGCTGGTACCACTTCCTCAGCAACATGTGGATCCTGTTCATCTTCGGCGATAACGTCGAGGACCGCCTGGGCTCGCTGCGCTACCTGCTCTTCTACCTGCTCGGCGGGATCGCCGCCGGCATGGCGCAGGGCTTGCTCTCTGCTGAACCGCAAGCCGTCTCGATTGGCGCCAGCGGAGCCATCGCCGCGGTGATGGGCGCGTATTTCCTGTTCTTCCCGCGCGCCAAAATCATCACCCTCATCCCCATCTGGATTATCCCCTGGTTTGTGCAGGTTCCCGCCCTGCTGTATCTGGGAATCTGGTTTGTCTCGCAGCTCTTCTCGGGCGTGCTCTCGCTTTCCACCGCCAGCGGCGCGGAGCTGGGCGGCATCGCCTGGTGGGCGCATATCGGGGGCTTTATCTTTGGACTGGTGATGGCTAAGATAGCCTCAATTGGCCGCCCTGAACAAAAGTGGTACCCCGACCAGTACTATCCTTATTAATCCCTCTCTGAACTGGAGGAATTTATGGAACTTCTCAACGTTTTCTGGGTTTTTCTTATCATCGCCTCCCTGGTGCCGGTGATTAACAAAAAAATCATCGAGTCGGCCCGTCTGCGTCTGCTGCGCGAGATTGAACAAAAGCGTGGCACGCGCGTCATCGCCCTCATCCACCGCCAGGAGAGCATGAGCTTTCTGGGTTTTCCAATGGCGCGCTATATTGATATCCAGGATTCCGAAGAGGTGCTGCGAGCCATCAAGCTTACCGACCCCAAGGTACCCATTGATATCATCCTGCACACCCCCGGCGGGCTGGTGCTGGCTACCGAGCAAATTGCCAACGCCCTGTGCAAGCGCAGCGGAGATGTGACCGTTTTTGTGCCGCACTACGCCATGTCCGGCGGGACGATGATTGCCCTGGCTGCCGACCAGATCGTCATGGACGAAAACGCCGTCCTGGGACCGGTTGACCCGCAGTTGGGCCAGTTCCCCGCCGCGTCCATCCTCAAGGCGGTGGAGCAAAAAGACTGCAACCGGATTGAGGATGAAACCCTCATCCTGGCGGATGTGGCCCGCAAGGCACTCAAGCAGGTGCAGGCTACCATCCAGCGCCTGGCGACCCAGACCTACGGCGAAGCCAAAGCCGCCGAGCTGTCTGAGGTGATGGCCTCCGGCCAGTGGACGCACGACTACCCCATCTGCGTTGACGAAGCCCGCGCGCTGGGCCTTAAAGTCTCCACCGAAATGCCCGAGGAAGTTTATAAGCTGATGGCGCTCTACCCGCAATCCAACACCCGGCGCCCGTCCGTTGAATATATTCCCATGCCCTACCCGCAGCGCCCGGTGATGCCTGACCGCGCTGAACGCAAATCCTGACGAGGTGAACCCCATGACCCTTCCACCTGCTGAAACCCCACCCACCGAAAGCCCCGCTCCAGAGGCGCCTGTCCAGCCTACCAGCCGCACCCGCCGCGTGCTCAGGGCACTTTTCAGCCCTGAGACGCGTACCGGAAAAATTATGCGCCCGCTGCTGCGCTGGCTGGGTACAATTATCGGCCTGTTTGCGCTGGGACTTGTCAGCGCCTACCTTTTGCTTTACCTGCCCACCACCAGGCAAAAAGATGCCGCCCTGTGGCAGTTCAACCAGTCGCAAAACATGGTAAAGACCCTTGAAGCCGACGTGAAAGCCAGCACCGCCGAACGCGACGCCTTGCAAAAGAAGTTGACCCAGGCCGCCACTGACCTGAGCAAAGCCCAGGCTAAAAACGACCTCCTGCTCGTGCTGGTGAGCATCAACAACGCCCGCGTGGCGCTGGTCAACAAAGATGGCCCAGGCGCTAAAACCGCCCTCGACCAGGCCCAGGTTGACCTGCCCCGCGCCCTGCCCGTGCTGG
>CAYVOX010000212.1:0-3865 GCA_964453035.1 uncultured Anaerolineaceae bacterium | reverse complement strand
CGATCGAACGCCTCCCCAGGTTCAGACTCAGGCGCTTCTGGATCAGTTAGCGCTTGCCAGGGCAATTAACAAACCTGTCATACTTCACTCGCGCCAGTCGCTTTCCTCATTACTCCCACTGGTTACAGATTGGCAGTCGAACCTCAAAAACGAGCTTCTCAAAACTTATCCGGGCGTTTTTCACTCATTTGAAGGCACTTTGGATGAAGCCACAATCATTGGTCAACATTTTTTCTTCAAAATAGGAATTGGCGGGCCAGTAACGTATAAGAACGCAGCAGAAAAACAGTCCCTTGCCAAAAGAACGCCCCTGGATTTAATCCTACTGGAAACCGACGCACCGTTTTTATCGCCTCATCCGTATCGGGGACAAAGGAACGAACCTGCCAGAATTTTAGAGATCGCAAAAAAAATTGCAGAATTACGTGGTATGCCGGTCAGTGAACTTGCCAGCGCCACTTCACAAAATGCAGAACAATTATTCGGATGGAGTTCTAGTCTTTGACAACCAGTAACCACTTCAATTCGCCAGTTCAGGCGGGCATTCAAGCTGTCGATTCCCTCATGCGGGCTCAAGCGGCCGGCCATCACTCCGATCTGGGCGCTGCCCTCGAGTTGCTGCTGTCTGCCGGTGGTAAACGCATTCGGCCAACCATGACCTTGCTGGTCGGCAAGATGCTCGGAGCAGAACATGAGCGATTGGTTACCCTTGCCGCTGCGATCGAACTGCTTCACACAGCAACCCTCGTCCACGATGATCTGATAGATGGTTCTCTCCTCCGGCGCGGCATGCCCACGCTCAATTCACAGTGGTCCCCGGGCGCAACCGTTCTAACCGGAGATTTTCTTTTCGCATCCGCTGCCAAACTGGCTTCAGATGTCAATTCTATCCCGGTAATGAGCCTTTTTTCCAAGACGCTCACGGTCATCGTCAACGGAGAGATTAATCAGCTATTTAATAATCGTTGCAGCGTCAATTTCGAAGATTACTTCCGTAGAATCTACGATAAGACCGCATCCCTTTTTGAAACCTCAGCCAAATCAGCGGCCCTCATCACCTCTGTCACACCTCAAACGGTTGATTCTATGGGGCGATTTGGTTTTGAAATTGGCATGGCATTTCAAATCGTTGATGATATCCTCGACTTCACCGGCGAGCAAACCAAAATCGGAAAACCCGTCGGTTCGGATCTGCGGCAAGGCATCATCACACTGCCAGTGCTCAACTTCATCCATTCTAATCCCGACCATCCCTATTGCCTGCAAATAAAATCTGGCAAATGCATCGCGAATGATTCTCAAGTGACCGCTTTTGTCAATGACATTTGTTCAAGCAACGCCGTCAAAGCTGCGCTGCAAACCGCCCGAGACTACGTTCAACGTGGATTGACGCACCTGTTTTCCGTGCCGCCCTCCCCTGAACGAGATTATCTTCAAGAACTGGCTGAATACATCGTTGAAAGGGATCTTTAAAAAAGAACAGCCGCTTCCGCGGCTCTCTTGTGTGCGCTGGGGGGGAGTTGAACCCCCACGCCTTGCGGCACATGGCCCTCAACCATGCCTGTCTGCCAGTTCCAGCACCAGCGCAAATGCTCCGCAATTATAACCTGCTCTTTTAGGTTGTCAAGTCAAATCTCATTTTTTGGAGGCGTTATGACAATTATCCTGGATGCGATGGGCAGCGACCAGCACCCCGACCCTGAGATTCAAGGTGCTCTGGACGCAGCCAGAATTTATAAAGAAAGCATCATCCTGGTTGGTAGGCAGGAACTATTAGAAAGCAAGCTCAAAGCCCTCAACACAGAAAATCTCCCCGTGACGATTCACAACGCCCCCGATGTGCTTGAAATGGGAGATAAAGTCGTCGAAAGCGCGGTTAAGAAGCCGCTAAATTCCATGGCCGTCGGCATGGAGCTGGTGAAATCTGGCGCTGGAAAAGCATTTGTGACCGCAGGTAGCACTGGCGCAGCTATGTTTGTTGCCTTGCGCACCCTAAAGTTACTCCCCGGCGTGCAAAGACCCGCCCTCACCGCTCTCTTCCCAACCCGCACCGGTCGCTGCGTCGTCTGTGATATCGGCGCCAATGCAGATTGCCGCCCCGAGTTCTTCCCGCAATTTGGTGTTATGGGCAGTGTCTATGCCGAGACTGTTCTGGGCATTGAGAGCCCCCGCATTGCGCTTTTGGCCAACGGCGAAGAAGCCGGTAAAGGAAATGCTCTGGTCAAGAGCACCTACCCGGTTATGGCTGCCAGCGGGTTGAACTTTGTCGGAAACGCCGAGCCAAAAGAGCTCTTCAATGGCTTTGCCGACGTCGTGCTGACGGATGGTTTCACCGGCAATATCATGCTCAAAACCAGCGAGGCGGTCGCCAAGCTGATTACTGAAATCATCAGACAGGAAATCATGGGCTCGCTCCTGACCAAAATCGGCGGCATGCTGGTCAAGCCAGCCTTCTCAAAGCTCAAATCCATGCTTGATCCCGCAGAGGTCGGCGCTGGACCCCTGCTGGGTATCAATGGTCTGGTGTTCGTCGGCCACGGACGGTCAAATGCGCGCGCCATCACCAGCGCCATTGGCGTGGCTCACCAGGCTATAACAAACGATTTACTCGGCAAAATCAGCCTGACCATCCAGGAAAAAATCACCTCCATCCCCCATTCATAGGCTCATAAGAGAATCCCATGCGAATTGTAACCAACTACAAATTAATCAAGCGAAATCGCAAAATCGGTCAGATCACCACCATCGCCAGCCTTGTGGTGCTGGTTATCGGCCTGATTATTTCATTCACCCCCGACCCGGAGATGTTCATGTGGTCCTTTGTGGCCCTCATCGGCGGTTTCATGCTCTCCCAGGTGGGCATATTCTTTGGCAATCGCTGGGGGCGCTCCCCACGTTCAGATGAACGGCTCGTTCAGGCGCTGAAAGGTCTGGATGATAAATACACACTTTATAACCACATCACGGCGATCCCTCACCTTTTAGTCGGTCCAGCAGGAATCTGGGCACTGTGTACCTTCCCCCAGGTTGGAACGATTGTTTACGATGAAGAAAAAGACCGCTGGAATCAGAAAGGTTCCAACTGGTACATGAAGTTATTCGCCCAGGAAGGCCTGGGAAAACCTGAGCAGGAAGTTCGGGTTACCCTGTCAGATATTCAATCCTATCTGGATAAAAATGCATCCATTGAGGGGTTGCCAACCGCCCAGGCTGCTATGGTGTTCACCAACCCCAAAACGGTTGTTCAGGCTGCAAATGCCAGTATTCCCACCCTGCATGTTGATAAACTCAAGGATTTCATCCGCCGGCAGGCCAAAGAATCACCTGCTAATTATGAAGCCATTTATCAATTGTTGGAGCTTCTACCCCCAGAATCCATCCAGTAAATAACCAGATAAACAGGGACGGGTTAACAGCACCGCCCCTGTTTTCATTTAACTTACGTCATTTCAGGAAAAAAAATTCTTCCAAAAGTGTGTCAGGTTGAGTCGCCTTCAGGCGGCTCCAACATCTCGACTTTGACATGAAACGAGATATATCATTCACTATGCTCGCTTGCTCGGCCGCAAAGCAACCTTTACGTCGTGCAGAGTGACATAATTATATTGAAACACGAACTTACTTCATTTACTCTGAACAGAAGCCTTTAATTTCCGCACTTCCTCAGGTGAAAGCTTGCGCCATTCACCTGGTTTCAGGTCGCCCAGCAAGAGCGTGCCTATCCGAACACGAATGATGCGTTGCACCGGCAAACCAATCCGCGCGCCCACTTCGCGGATCTGGCGCTTGCGGCCTTCGCGCAGCACCACCCTCAGCCATGTCCCTTTCCCTGCTGCGCCTTCCAACATCACCCTGGCGGGCGCCG
>CAYVOX010000211.1:0-3914 GCA_964453035.1 uncultured Anaerolineaceae bacterium | reverse complement strand
GCCGGTCAGCATCTTCAAGGCGTCGTAAGCCTGCACCAGGCCGTAGCCAAAGTGGATGTCATAACCGGGGTCGCCCAGGTCTTTGGCTGTGGCCTTGAGCGCCTCGCGAATCTGCACGTTGGTCCAGGCGGGGTTGGCGCTCCAGATCAACGCCGCCACGCCCGAGACGTGCGGGGCCGCCATGGAGGTGCCGCTCCAGGCCTCGTAGCCGCTGGCAGGGAAGACAACGGTCGAGCTGACTTCCGCAACCGCGCCGATCTTGTTCGCCACCAGGTACAGTCCGTCTTCCTGGCTGATGGAAACAGCGATGATGACGTCATCCACTTCCTCGCCCAGCGTGCCGCTGAACGGGCCGGGAATATTGTTGTAAATGACCGCCGCGATACCGCCGTTTTCCATAACCTTGGTCACCTTTTCAAGGAAGGAGACGCTGCCGCGGGAGCACAAAACCACCTTGCCCGTCCAATCGCTGGCCGGGTCGGCGGCCAGGCAAAAACCGCCGTCAACCAGCTCGCCGCTGATGGTGCCCTGAGCCGCAAATTCAATCCCCAGGGCAGCGTATTCCACGCCGTCCACCAGGACGTAGCCGCTCGAAATGAAGGGCAGAGTGCTGAGCACCGCCACGCCGGGCGCGGCCAGCTCAACATCTTCGTTCCAGTTGGAGAAATCCGCCACCGAGGTATCCTCGGCGATAGCCGCCACTGAAATGACGGTCTCGTAGGCGGCCGGGTAATTCAGAATATCAGAGGTGTCGTTGCCAGCCGAAGCCACCAGCAGGATGCCGGCATCGTAGATGGACTGGAAAGCCTGTTCTTCCTTGCCGCTGGGGTTGCCGCCGCCCAGGCTCATGCTGATGATGTTGGCGCCGTTATTGGCGCACTGGTAAGCCGCTTCGATCAGGTCGGAAGCGTGCGCCTTGCTCACCCACAGACCGTCATCGCCAAAGATTTTGACGATATACAGCGAGGCCGTGCCGGGGGTGACGCCCACCACGCCGTAGGCGTTGTTGGCGGCTACAATGGTGCCGGCTACGTGCGTGCCGTGACCGTAACCGTCATACGTCCACAGGGTGGGGTCGTCATTGGTCTGGGTATATCCGCCGACCACGTTGACTCCCACAAAGTCTTCGTGCTCGCTGTAGAAGCCAGTATCAATAATGCAAACGGTGCGCCCGGCGCCGGTGGGGGCTTTCTTATCCACCTTGCCGTCGCGGTTGGCATCCCACACGTTGCGCGCCTGCACCATGTCGATGCCGTAGGGCACCACCTGCTCCGGCAGGATGGATTCAGCCAGCGGGGCAGGCATATTGCGCACCAGCTCGCGCACCGGGTCCACCTCAACGGAGATTACGTTGGGGTTGCGGCTGATGCCCGCCAGCGCTTTCTCCGGCAGGCTGACCACAAAGGAATTCAGCCGGTCGAACTGGTAGTGAACCTCAGCCCCGGAGCGGAGCAGTTCAGCGCGCACCGCCGCCTGCGATCCCGGGCGAAATTCCACAAAAACACGCGCCGTGGCGGCGCTGAACGCTGGCGCAACTGAAACCAGCACAATTAACATTGCTGCAAGCAGCGCAATACCTTGCTTGAACCACCGTGCCTTCATTGTTCCTCCTGTTGTCTATCGGTAAAATGGAAAAGCCAGAGTCCCAGCCTATTTAGTGTGACGCGCAAAAACCGCTGGCGGTACGCTGCAGGCAGGGAAGTAGTCCAAAAATAGTATATTTATGGTTATGATTTGAGTGTGAAAGGGGACGTGTTTACTGTAAGGATAAATAATAACCAGGTTTGCATCTGGTAACGTAAACAGCCACCGCCTTCCAATACCGCGAACTGGAAGAGGGTGGCTGTACGATAAAAATTCTACCTGTAATGTTTACCGCTAATTTATCGCTAAGCTACCAATAATGTGTTACATACTATAAGACGCGGTTACCTCAATTTAGATACGGTCAATGTGAGAATTGATTCCAATTCCTTTTGATGGGCGCGGTAGGTCACTTCTGGCGGCAGGTTAGCGCCGCGCCGATACGCTGCGCCAGGCTGGCGGTGGCGGAGGGGGTGAGGTGGATGGCGCTGTTGGTGAAGTCGCTCTCGGGGGCGCTGTCCCACAGGTCAAGGTAAGTCCAGCCGTTGGCCTGCGCTGCCTGCGCCATCTGCTGGCGGTACTGGTCGTAAGCCCAGCGCGGGTAGAAGTAATTGTAACGCACGTCGCTGTTCTTGCCGGCGCTGATGAGGATGGGTTCGTTTACCAGCGTCACCGGCACCGCGCCCGCCAACTTGATTCCCGCCGCAACCACCTCCAGCGCCAGGGTATCAGGCGCCAGGGTGGGCCCGTTTTGCCCGTGGAAGGCGGTGTTGGAAGCCTCAAAATCGCGCTGGGCGGGGGTGTAGCGCGCCGGGTAGAGCTGGTCAATGCCGGTGGCGCCCCACAGCGCGCCGTAGAACTGCAAACGGATCAGATCCGCCAGGGCGCGGCGCTGCCCGACGATGGTGCGGCCCCAGAAATCCGGCTGGGAGAGGGATTTATCGGCGAGGCTGAGCGCAAGGGCGTAGCGGGCGATGAGATCGCGGGCGCGGGCGGCGTTGTTGGCCAGCACCGGCGAGGAAGAGATCTGCGTATCACGCGCCATGCCTTCCAGCGTCACCAGCCACAGGATGTGATCCGGCTGGTAGCGCAGGGCCTCTTCCAGCAGCATTAAATCCTTGGTTACCGAGAGGGTAGGGTACCCCAGGTTGTAAAAGCGGGCGGTTTTGCCGCACAGGGAGAGCCCGGCGGCATCCAGCACGCCGGGGACGGTCTCGGCGGGGCGCAGCAGGGTGCCCCACACCGAGGAATCGCCGATGACCAACACGCGGTACTCATCCGCCGCTTTGGGCTGCGCGTTCAGCGCCAGCGAGCTGAACATGGCTTCCACGTTGTACAGGCTCAGGTTGTAGGCCTGCGCGGGGGTTTCTCCAAACGGGAAGCGCTGCCTTCCGGGGAAGAGCAGGTTGTAGGCGCTGAGTCGCCCGAGCGCATCCAGCGGGTTGAGGGCGGCAAACAGCAGGTTGAGGGCGGCAAACAGCAGCAGGGCTTTAACCAGCACGCCGCCAACAAAGCGCCAGGTGAGGGCTGCGGGTTTTGGGGGTGGAGGGGGAGGGGTGGCTTTACTCATAAATAGGCCTCAAAGCGCGCCGCAGCGCGTCCAGGGTCATCAGGGCGGTGAAGTTGCGCCGGTCCCAGGCCTCCACCGAGAGGTACACATCCTGCCGGTCGGGGTCCAGGCCGTGATTGGGCATATCCTGCACCGCCAGCCACAGGTTCCACAGGGGGATGTCGTAGTCGTAGGCCACGCGGGCGGTAGCCAGGTTGATGCGGTTGCCGCCCTCGATGTTATCGGCTTTGGTGGAGAGGATGGGCAGGGTGTCGTTGGCGATGATGAGGTCAACAATCTGGCGCAGGTACTTTTCGTAGGCGTCCACCGAGGCATCGGCGCGCCAGTTGGTACCGAGGTTGACGAACATGAGGGCGGGTTTGTGCACGCGCAGGTCGCATTCCACGGGGGATTCGTTGGGCTGGCACAACTTAGGATCGGCCCACTTGGCGGTGAGCGCGGAGGGGGCTGAGAGGCCGTCACGCACCGCCAGGGATTGGCGCGGGAAGGAATCCTTGAAGAAGTCGATGGTTTCCTGCAGGTGCTGGAAGTCCTTGCCGAGCCAGTAGCGGTTGGTGGCGTAGATGCCCATGAATACCGCCGGTTCGGACTGGCAATCGCCGACGGTGGAAAAGCCGCGGGGGTCGTTGCCGCGCTGCAGCCCCTGTTTGACAATCTGCGCGGCGCGCCCGCTGAGGGTGGGCACCACCGGCCAGGAGGCCCAGCCGATGGGGTTGAGGCGCGTATCGGCGGTGGGGGTGGCGGGGGTGGGCTTGGCGGG
>CAYVOX010000210.1:0-3979 GCA_964453035.1 uncultured Anaerolineaceae bacterium | reverse complement strand
TAGCCTTATTATACCTTGAATTTTCGGAGTTTCAATCCGATATTTCAAGGTAATACGGGCGGGAAGGGGAAATTAAGTGCATCCAGCCAATCGTGGGTTATTTCGGCACATACACGTATAAATCAAAGGCGTCAAAGCCGTCCAGCAGCGTGTAATTTTCCAGGATGGGCAGCTCCACGCGCGTCACCCACAGGTTGTTCTCCTCCGCGAAGGCGCGGGTTTGGTCCTGGATGTTGGCATTGAGCGGTTCGGTGATGATGAGCGGGAAGCGGTGATCTTGCAGCTCGCGGGTGAAGCGCCGCAGGTACTGAGGGTTGCCAGACATGGCCATTTCCATCAGGAAAACTTTCTCATACTCAGCCTCGAACTGCTCTGCTTTGAGGTTTTTAAAGGTGAGCAGTTGCCGGTCTGAGATAAAGAGCACCGGTCCCTTTCCGCGAGCGGAATCGAGCAGGGTTTGCAGTTTGGCCAGCAGGGCGGTCTCTTCGGTGGGGGTGCGCTTGAATTTGAGCGGCGGGGCCAGCTCTCCCAGCGGCTGCAGCACCGGCAGCAGCGCCACCACCAGCAGGGCTGCGCTGAGCAGCGGAGCGCGGCGCGCCTGGCCGGTAGAATCCGGGGTGAAGCGGCCAAACCAGGCGTAAAGCGCGGCAACAGCCAGCAGCACGATGAAGTTATCCAGGTTGTGCAGGTTGCTGCCGCCGCCCACCTTCACGCTCACCACCAGCCCGGCGGCATAGAAGGCCGCCAGCACGCCCGCCAGCCCCAGCCAGCGCAGCCAGTTCCAGCGCGCGCCGCTGAGCGCCAGGCGCGCCCCGGCCAGCAGAATCACCGGCAAAAAGACCAGCGCCGAGGACGGGATGATGCCCTGGGGATAGGTGACGGTGGGGAAGAGGCGGTCCCACAGCAGCGGAGAAGAGAGCGCCGAGCCGAACACCTCCGGCGGGTTGCCGGAGATGGCAATATAGATGGCATTAGCGACGAAAGCGGTGAGGGTTCCACCCACCACCCACAGCGCGGGCGGCAGCAGGTAACGCAGCAGCGAGCGCTGCCCGCGCGTTTCTTCCAGCAGGTAGAGCAGCAGCGCCATCACGCCCGGCACCGGGTACCAGTTGATGCGGCTGAGCCCGGCCCAGATGGACGCGCCCAGCACCACCCCCAGCGTGCGCAGCGGGCGGCGGCGGTCAAAGCCGAGCAGCACAAAACCGGCGCACAGCACCAGGTGGTAATACACCGGCCCCTGGAAGAAGAACAGGTAGGCCCAGGCAGCCGCCAGCACGGCTTTCCAGGGGGGCAGGCTCAGGCGGCGGGCCAGCGCCCAGGCGGTGAAGCCGTTGCACGCCAACCACAGCACAATCTGCCAGATGCGGTGCAGCAGGATGGGCGCGCCGGGGATGAGGAAGGCGGCAGCCTGCAGCAGGTAGCGGGTGGGGTGCAGGGTGGGCAGCGGCAGGCTGACCCCGTAGAGGGGTTGCGCTGCAAAGAGCGAGGCGTTGTAAAAGCGGCTGGCTTCAGACCAGCCCAGCGAGAAGGGCGTGGGGGTGAGCTGCGGCAGGTAGGTGAAGACCTGCACGAGCACCCCAAAGAGCAGCCCGGTGCCCAGCGCGGCGGTGAGCAGCGCATCATCACGTCTGACGGCCAGCCAGAGCAGCGCGCCCAGGCGGATGACCAGCCACAGCAGCCAGACGCGCATCCCCTGGCCGGTGAGTGAGGCATCCACGCGGCCTGAGGCAATCAGCAGCGGCACGACCACCGCCAGCAGCACAAAGCCAGCCCCGGCAAACCAGCGCGGCAGGCGGCGCAGGACGTTCTGCAGCCACTGGGTGGGTTTGTGCCGCCAGCGCGTCAGGCTGAGCGCCAGCAGGGCCGCTTCCAGCAGGCCTGCAACCAGCACCAACGCCATGACGTACACTGCCCGGCGCGAAAAAAGCCCCAGCGCCACGCCGGTGTGGAGATTATCGTTCCACAACTGGCGCAGCGCCAGCGCGGCGCACAGCACAGCAATCAACTGCAGCAGGCGGGCGGCATGGAGGTTCTTCATGAGGGTTTCTCCGGTTGGAGCAGCGTGCCAATAAACAATGACCCCGGCAGGCTGGCCAGCGCCGGCAGCACGCGCATCAGCAGGGCAATCAGCAGCGCGTTTTCGGTGGAGACGCCGCCGTAAGTGACAAAGAAGAAGGTCAGGGCCACTTCCTGCACGCCCAGACCGTTGATCGAGACGGGCAGCAGAGTGATGAAATAAGCCATGCTCCACAACCCGGCAATCAGCCAGAAGGAAATGCCCTCGCCCATCTGATTGAGGAGCAACCAGACCGAGGCAAAGGTAGCCAGCATGTGCCCCCAGGTGAACAGGTAGGCGCGCAGCAGATCTTTTGGGCGGCTGGCCCACAGGCGCAGGGCAGTTTTGAGCGATTGCCACAGGCTGAGCAGCTTGCCTTTGACCCACTTGGCCCACCCTGGCAAAACCACAGCCCCCGCTCCGATGGCGGGCAGCGTCTGCGGGAAGGGCTGGCTGAAGAAGCGCGCCAGCCCGATGGGCAGCACTGTAGCCATGCCTGCCATACCCACCAGGCGGTCCATCACCAGCGAGGCAGCACACACGGCGCCATCCAGCCCCAGGCGCAGCGCGCCTACAAAGCGCACCAGGTCGCCGCCGACGGTGGTGGGCAAAAAATTAGCCGCAAACAGCCCGGCAAAGACCAGACGGGTGGATTGAAGCAGGGTGATGGACACATCAGCGGAACGCAGCAGGGTGTGCCAGCGCCCCACGGTGGAAAGGCGCGAGAGCAGCGTCAGCGCGAATGCCAGCAGAAAGGCGCCCCAGGAAAGGCGTTCAAGGGCCTGCGCCAGAGCCTCCCAGCCGACGTTAATGAGCAGGTAAATGAGCAACCCCAGTGCCAGCAGCGTGCCCGCCCAGCGCAGCCAGGGGGTTTTCCGCGCCTGACGGGTGGGCAGGGCAGAGTCATCGGGGGGCACGGCACTCATGCCGGGGGATGCTCCACGTTGAGGGTTTTACGCACAGTGTAAGTGGTTTTGCCCTGAGATTCGTGGTAAGTGCGCACCAGCAACTCGGCAATGAGGCCCATCAGAATGGATTGGAAGCCGAGGATGAAGACCATCACCGCCACCACGAACCAGGGCGAGGTGAGCACGCTGACCTCAAAGAAGATGCGCCGCACCGCCAGCGCCAGCAATGTGACCAGCGAGAGCAGCATCATCACGATGCCTGCCCCACCGAACAGGTAAATGGGCTTGTTGGCGTAGCTGTTGAGGAATTTGACCGTGAACAGATCCAGCACCACCTTGAGGGTGCGCTCCAGGCCGTACTTGGCCTTGCCGAAGCGGCGCGGGTGGTGGTGGACGGGTACTTCAATGATGCGCGCACCCACCGAGTTGGCGTACACCGGGATGAAACGGTGCATCTCGCCGTACAGGCGGAAGCCGGTGAGCACCTCGCGCCGGTAGGCCTTGAGGGTGCAGCCGTAATCGTGCAGGTGCACGCCGGTGGTGCGTGAGATGAGCCAGTTGGCCATGCTGGAGGGCAGGGTGCGGGTGATAAAGGCGTCCTGGCGGTTTTTGCGCCAGCCGCTGACCACGTCGTAGCCCTCGTTGAGCTTTTGCAGCATCATGGGGATATCGGCGGGATCGTTCTGTAAATCTGCATCCAGCAGGATGATAATTTCACCGCTGGAGTGGTCGATGCCGGCGGCGATGGCAGCGGTTTGACCGAAGTTGCGGCGCAGGGCTACCACGCGCACGTGAACGGGGTCGGCAGCGGCCAGTTTTTCCAGCTCGGCTATGGAACGGTCGCGGCTGCCGTCATCCACCAGCACCACCTCCCACTCCAGGTTGAGGGGTTGGACGGCTGCCAGGATGGCAGGATAGAGCAACGGGATATTTTCTTCTTCGTTGTAGATGGGAACAATCAGTGAAAGAATCATAACCCTCCCCGGCGTGAGACGTTGAGGGAATTATATCTTAA
>CAYVOX010000209.1:0-4023 GCA_964453035.1 uncultured Anaerolineaceae bacterium | reverse complement strand
CTCCCTTTATAATCCAAGCTTGTAAGGGTTCATAATGCCGTTGGGATCTAACGACTGCTTCAACCCCTGCATCACCTGCATCGCAGGTCCGTATTGTTCTTTCATCAGGCGCGATAACTTCAACCCGATGCCATGATGGTCATTGATGATGCCGCCATTATCCATTGCAGCCCGCACGCCAGCATTCCAGATCTGGTTATGCAGGCGAATTGCTTCTTCAGGGTCATCCGGCGGAGTATCCATGATGAAGCGGTCGTAAATCATGGTGCCCCAATCGTACCAATGAGAGCAATGCGCAATAAATCGCACTCCCGGGAAGTTATCTTCAACCGCGTGTTTCATAGCCCAGTAGATTTTTTCCGCGTTTTCATAACTGCAGGCAGTATCCATCGTGCCAAACATTTGTGGATTGTTCATAATATGCCCGGGGTAGAAGAAGGTGATGCGGTTCTCGAACCATTTTTCGCCGTATTCTGATCCCAGATCCATAGCGCCATATTGAGCACATATTTCCAGAATGATTTCCATCTCAAGGTCGGCGAATTTCTTTTCGCCTTCCACCGCCAGGTTCATAAAAGCACCGCGCTTGTCAAAACCGAGCACCTTCTTGATGATCGAGACGGTCTCCGCCTCATCGAAAAGGCGTAATATGGAAGGCTTGACGCGCTGGACAATGTCTCGGCAAGCCTTGAGCCCCACTGAAAAGTCACTGAAGAGAAAAGCGCGGAACATGCGGGTTTCCGGTATCTTCACCAGTTTAAAGGTCGCCTTGGTGATAATCCCCAGGGTGCCCTCAGAGCCGATGAAAATCTGGTTGAGGTCTGGACCAGCGGCGTGTTTGGGAACCGGCAGGGTGTTGATGATATCGCCGTTTGGCAGGACAACTTCGAGATTCAGGCATTGATCGTCTATCTTGCCATACTTGGTGGACATAATGCCAATCCCGCGGTGTGCCAACGCACCTCCAATGGTGCCGCACGTCAGGCAAGAGGGAATATGCATCACGGAATACCCGCGCTCATTGGCATACCATTCCAACGTCTGGAAAATCATGCCGCTTTCTGCGGTAATGCTGCGCGACACTTCATCGATCGCAATCAGGCGGTTCATCCGCTTGGTATCCAGGATAATCCCCCCGGCCATGGGCAAAGCGCTGCCCTGTGAACCGGAACCTCCGCCCCATGTGTGCACTGGAATTTTGTAATAATTGGCAATTTTGAGAACCTTGCAGACCTCTTCAGCACTGCCTGGACGAACGACAATATCCGGCTGTGGTGGCGTTCGGCCTTTATCCACCCACATGCGCGACACCCAGAAGTAATCCACGCCATAAGAGAGTTTATCCGAAGCGGAGATGCTCACATGGCTTGCGCCGACTGCATCCTCCAACTCGCTTTGGACCATATCAACCATAAACGCTCTAAATTCCATCGTATCACTCCATACCTTCATGATTTTATCTTTACGGTATATTGGGTATTGTAACCGAATTGAAATTTCATTACAATATATCTAAGTCAATATATGTAATTAAATTTCAATATTTGGATGCCAGCCAACAAAATTTCGCCAATCTGGACGGAAAAATGCCATCTGAAGAGCAAGCAATCCCCGCAATCATCCTGAAAATGCAAACGCTGCGAGAAAGCATGAGCAAATCGGAGCAAAAGGTGATTGATGCGATTATTCACTCACCCCATCAGGTGATTACCCTCTCCGTGGCTGAGCTGGCGCAGAACAGCGGCGTTAGTGACCCGACAGTGGTGCGCGCCTGCCAAAAGCTGGGATTGAGCGGTTACCAGGAACTCAAAGTAACCCTCGCTCAGGATCTGGTCACCCCGCTGCAAAGCATTCATGAAGAAGTGCTACCAGAAGATAATATAAAAACCATCATCGATAAGGTTTTCCAGAGCACCATCCATGCCCTTTCCTACACCCGCGATATTCTGAGGGACCAGGAGCTGGAAAAGGC
This sequence comes from uncultured Anaerolineaceae bacterium, assembly GCA_964453035.1. Taxonomy (GTDB): domain Bacteria; phylum Chloroflexota; class Anaerolineae; order Anaerolineales; family Anaerolineaceae; genus CAYVOX01. The sequence continues at coordinate 2,051 of CAYVOX010000209.1, read as the reverse complement.
TTCTCAGGCGATTCTTTCCGCGCGCAGAATTGCCATTTTCGGTCTGGGGAATTCGCACGCCATAGCCGTTGACCTTCAGCATAAATTAATGCGCCTGGGATACAATGCCGTAGCCTATACGGACCCTCACATGGCTGCCATCGCAGCGGCGTTCATAACAGCCGAAGATGTCGTTTTTGCCATCAGCCACTCGGGCAGCTCCCGTGATACTGTTGAAAACGCCAGGATCGCAAAACAGAATGGCGCAAAAATCATTGCACTGACCAATATCGGTGTGACTCCCCTGAGTAAGATTGCAGACATCAATTTGCACACAGCCTCTCGAGAAACGCATTACCGCATTGTGGCGTTGTCATCCAGAATCGCCCAGATTGCCATCATTGATGCCATCTATACCGTGATCGCGTTCAAACGCAAGGATTCGATTGACGGTTTCAGACAGGTTGAAAAAGCGCTTGAAACCAAAAAATACTAGCTGGCTCAGGCTACCAACATGAATTTCTTCCGCTACACAGGGAACGATCCCGGATCAGGTTCAAGACGACCAGATCCCCCACCGCGAGGTTTACCACGCTTCTTTTTCATTCTCTTTTATGAATTCTTCAACCTGGCAAAGCTTAGCCTCATCTTCACCCTTTTTTGCCTGCCGCTGCTTACCATACCTGCTGCGCTGACAGCCATGAGCAAGGTTAGCTATTTGATTGTGCATGATGAAATGGTTTCACTCTGGGCTGACTTCATAGAAACCTTTCGCAAAGAGTTCTGGCGTTCTACCCTATGGGGCTGGCTGCTCCTGGCAGGGATTGGCATCACGGCTTCCAGCGCTTTTGTTGCCTGGTCGCAGATGCAAACCATCCCCTTCATGTTGCTTTCAATGCTAGCATCCGCTGCATGCGCGCTCCTGCTGGTTATCGCCGGTTTTTACTTGTTTATCATGCTGGCCATCATTGACTTACCTGGATGGCAGATTCTCAAGAATGCATTTCTTCTTGCCATTCTTTACCAGCCTTTCAATCTGGCTGCCCTGGGGGTGATTGGTGCTTTACTCTACCCGGTCATCCGCTACCTTCCCTTAACAATTATCTTCCTGCCGCTGCTTTTCTTTGCGCTGCTTAACTTCATCGCCGTCTTTTGCGCCAGTTCAGGAATAAAAAGATTTGTGCTTACGAAACAGAAAGAGGATTGAAACGTCATCAAACCTCAACCGGTACTGCAAAACTCAATAAAGAAAGTACATCCGCATCAGAATTGAGGTTAATGCCAATCACGAAGCTAAAGTGTATGCTATTAAGAACGGAGTGAAAGCGATTTCCAGTCGAAAAGGAGTGAACTTTGAAATCGTTGAATGTGGGTATCATTGGGGTCGGATTTGTCGGGGCTTTGCATATTGACGCGATTCGCCGCATTCCTGGAGCACACGTGGTCGCAATCAGCGAGCAGAACAAAGGCCTGTTGTACTCATCTATGGATCGTTTCTGCATCGAGCGGGGCTACAGCGATTTTAGCGAGCTCATCTCAGATCCCGGGATTGATGTCATCCACAACTGCACGCCCAATCACCTGCACGATGAAATCAATCGCGCAGTAATATTAGCTGGCAAGCACATCTATTCCGAAAAGCCACTCAGCCTGACTGCTCAACCAGCGAAAGAGTTGTGGCAGCTTGCCGTAAAGAACAATGTTGCCCATGCTGTCAATTATCAATACCGCTTGAATGCCGCCGTGCAGGAAATGCGCGAGCGCATTCGTTCCGGTGATTGTGGGCGCGCCCTGTTTGTGCGCGGGCATTACCTTCAGGAATCTCACTGCAGAAAAACAGATTACACCCTCCGGCTCATCCCCGAGACCAGCCCGGCGCGCGCGATTTCCGATATCGGTTCACACTGGGCAGATACTGCCTGTTGTGTTCTCGGCAAGCGCATTGCGGCGGTCTTCGCTGATATGCACACCCACCACCCCGTGCGAATTGATCCGCAGACGGGCAATCAGATTGCCATCCATTCGGATGATACCACCGCCGTTCTCCTGCGCTTTGAAGACGGCACGCCAGG
>CAYVOX010000208.1:0-4074 GCA_964453035.1 uncultured Anaerolineaceae bacterium | reverse complement strand
AATAAACGAGCTGCTTGCGTTCGGGCTGGTCAAAGGCGACGATTGGAAAGTTGCAAACGGCTTTATTCCAGGATTGGACGAGGTTATTTTTGACGTATGAGACGTATGCAGCCAGTTGGGCCTGCGAGGTGATGCGGGGCCACCTGGAAAAATCTGCCAGGAAGTCAAATTTGCCGTCTTTGGTGAGCGGGGTGGGGGTGCCTGCCCCAACGGTGGGCTGGGGTTTTGGTGTGAGGGCGGCGAGCCTGGAGGGGGTTATGGTTGGCGATGGCGAGAAATAACAGCCTTTGAGGGTGAACAGGTTTTTGACGTATTTGCCAACCGAATCCAGCGAGACCAGTTCCGCCCTGGATTGCGGTGCGTTCCAGCGCAGGGTGGTTTTGGCAGCGGGGGAGAATGCCGCGGGCATGCTGCCGGCGATCTCGCGGTTGGTGATGTTGATGAGCAGCACGCGCAAGGTGCCGGATTCGAAGAGGGGATTATCCTGGTTGGCGCGCACCAGGGCGCAGCGCAGCTCTGTGGGTAAATTTTCGAGCGGGACAGCCTCGATGAGCGTGACTTCGGGCGTATCTTTGCCATCCAGGCCGGGCACGTCGTTGCCCACGCCGAAAACCGCCTGCCCGTTGCTGTGTCCGATGAACGGGCGAGAGTCGGTTGAGCGGGGGTTGTTGAGCAGCGGGATGCTGCGGGGATAGGGCATGATGCACAGGCGCGCGTTGCCCTCGCCCAGCACCAGGTTCACCTGGTTATTGCTGACCAGAAGCGAAAAGCCTGCCTGGTTCAGGTTGCTTATCAGGGTGTAGTCGGCGCTGAGGTATTCTTTCTTGGCGTTCTGGTAGGCATTGGCGGGCAGTCCGGCGATGAGCAGGTCGGTGATCGAGGCAAAACCGACCGCCTCTTCAATATCGAGGAGGGTGAGCGGGGTTGGCAGGCGCGGGGCTACCTGGAGGGCGGTTGGCGTGGGGGTTTCATCGGGAGGCGGCAGGCGGCAGGCCAATAGCACAACCAGAATCACGATGATTGCGGTCAATCGCTTCATTGATAAATCCCCATTTTCTTTGACGTCACCCCGATACTGTCGGCTAAGGCTCAGGAAGCTAGTTTACGCGTGCCTGAAAGGAAAATACCGAAAGAGGTGAAAAACCTTCCTTTTTTAGATTCTGGCTTTCATCCAGTCGTTGCTGTTGTGAAAATCGGCGACGGCGTTACCCGGGTGCACAAGGGCATCGAAGAGCGGGCGGTCGGCGTCTTTAAGGGACATTTCCAGAACGGGGATAAAGTCCTCCAGGTGCTGCATGGTGCGCGGGCCAACAATGGGCGCGGTGACACCGGGTTGATCCTTGACCCATAACAACGAGAGTTGGGCAGTGGTCAACCCGCGTTCCTCGGCCATCTGGCTCACTTTCTCTGCCACCTCAACCCCGCGCGAGGTGACGCGTTCCTGGAAGGCCTTCCAACCGCGCGCGGCGCGCGAGCCTTCCGGAAATTCCGTGGCGGAGGTGTAGCGCTTCGCCAGGATGCCGCCCGCCAGCGGCGACCAGGGCAGAATCCCCAGGTTGTAGCGCTGACAGAGGGGCACCAACTCGTTTTCAACGCGCCGGTCGAGCAGGTTGTAGGGCGGTTGCTCGGTGATGTAGCGCGCCAGGCCAAAGCGTTCGCTGGTAGCGAGCGCTTCCATCACCATCCAGGCCGGGTGGGTGGAAGCGCCAATATACAGCACTTTTCCGGCGCGGATGAGGTCATCGAAGGCGCGCAGGGTTTCATCAACGGGGATGTGAAGCTGGGGGCGGTGAAGCTGGTACAGGTCAATGTGGTCGGTTTGCAGGCGGCGCAGCGAATCATCGCAGGCTTTGAGGATGTTATAGCGCGAGCCGCCGCGATCGTTGATATCCTCGCTGGTGGCATTGTGGACTTTGGTCGCCAGGACGATCTTGTTGCGCTTGCCGTTTTGCTGCAGCGCACGGCCCACGATGCGCTCGCTTTCGCCGGCGTTGTAGGAATTGGCGGTATCAATAAAGTTGAAGCCGGCTTCCAGGGCGCGGTTGAGGATGGCAATCGATTCGGCTTCAGGGGTGGGGGAGCCGAAGTTCATGGCGCCCAGGCACAACGGCGAGACCATGACGCCCGTTCGGCCTAAAGGTCGGTACTCCATGTGTGTCCTCCTGGTGTTTGGAATGGACTTGATTGTAATACATTTTTTACCGGAGCGCCAAACCAGGAGGCCAGTTGCGGGTGGGTGAAGAAAAGCGGACTTTCAGCGCCAGGCTAGTACTTTGTCAAACATTAATATCGAGTTTCCAATCCGCGCATTTGCGCGCAAATGCGCGGATTTGAATTATCATCATCAGGTTTGACAAAGCACTAGAGAATTCTGCGAGAGAGCAGGTTTTTAAGCCGCCCGGAGAGGATTTTTCCGCGTCCCAGCAGGCGGTTTTCTTCATCCAGGATAATGGCGGTCGCGCCGACCGGCAAATCGCAAGCGGGTTTGCCGGGCAGGTCTTCGCCGCGCAGCCAGGCGTTGACCTGGTCGGCGGGGAGGGTGAGGGTGCCGTTTGTAAATTGGCTGGCGCAGCGCGAAACCCATTCGTGCGAGGGGATGAAGTCGCCTTCGGGGCTGCGCTGACCCAGCAGGATGCCGGCTGCCTGCGCGGGCAGGGTGCTGAAATGGGTTACAAAGGCCAGCGGGAAAACGTATAGGTTTTCCAGGCGCTGCCAGAGTTGCAATTGGCGTGTTTCCATCCACTCCAGCAGGTTGAAGCCGTACAGGCGCTCCAGCTCAATGGATAGGGCGCGGCGCTCACGGTTGAGCACCGGCACCAGGCGCACTTTTTCCAACGGGCGGAAGGGGGGCATTTCTTCAGGTCCCTCAACGGCAGTCAGCCTGGTGAGGCGGGCAGCAAAGAACCCGGCGGTGCCGTAGAGGTGTGGCCACAGGCGGGCAGCATTGGGGATGGCGGGATGGTAGGCTGAGCCGTTAAATTGCGCGAGCGCCGGGGCCGGGGCGGGAAGGTGGGGTGTGAGGTCATCCACCTGGACGGCGCCTGGGTACAGATCCAGAAAGGCTTGCAAAACGCCTTCATCCTCTTCCGGGGAGAGGGTGCAGGTGGAATATACCACCTGCCCGCCCACTTTGACTGCCCGGATCGCCGATTCCAGCAGGCGAAGCTGGCGTTTGGCCAGCGCCTGCTGCTCGCGGGGGGTGATAGTGCGCAGGGGGTGGGCTTCGGTGGCGCGCAGACCCTGCATGGAGCAGGGCGCATCCAACAGGACGCGGTCGAAGGTGTTGGGGTACCAGGCGCCGAACTTCTCGCCGGGGAAGTGGGTGACAGCGGAGGAGAGCGCCCCCCAGTTTTGCAGGACGATGCGCAGGGCCTGGATGCGGTCCTGGCTGGAGTCGTTGGCTAGCGTCAGGCCGTTATCGGCGGCGCGGCTGATGAGGTGAGTGGTTTTGCCGCCGGGGGAGGCGGCCAGGTCGAGAATGAGGGGGGCCTCGAGGCCAGTAAAGTCAAACAACTCGACCGGCAGCATGGAGGCGGCATCCTGAATGTAAAAGTGGCCCAGGCGGTGCTCAAGCACCTGGCTGGGCGGGGTTTGAAACTGCGTGACCCACCAGCCGGTGGGGCAGTAGGGCACCGGCTGGAGCTGCCAGCCGTAGCGGGCGGCCCACTCCAGAACGGATTGGGACGGGTTGGGGCATTTGAGCGGGTTGACGCGCAGCGAGAGATACAGCGGGCGCTGGAGCTCGTCTTGCAGGCGGGCAAACTCAGCAGCGGAAAGGAGCGGCTGGAAGCGCGCCAGCGATTCACTGAGCGGCGAGGGCGGGGGAGCGGAGAGCTTTTGTTTGCGTTTTGCCATTTAATTTTGCCACAGTCCTTACAGGATGCTTCACAGCGTTTCGCGAAGGTCACAGAGAGCACGGAGAAATTTAAAAAGAGGGTATAAGGATGACTGGCGACCTGATAGTTTGTCATCCTGAGGCTTGAAAAGCCGAAGGATCTCGATATCCGGTCTTCAAGTTATTCATCTATAACGAGATTCTTCGCCTTCGCTGCGCTCAGGCTCAGAATGACAACA
>CAYVOX010000207.1:0-4090 GCA_964453035.1 uncultured Anaerolineaceae bacterium | reverse complement strand
GATAACGGCACCCAGTCGGTGCGCGCCCTGCTGTTTGACCCGCGCGGCAACCTGCTGGCCAAGCAGCGCGTGCCGCTCACCTATCCGGATGCCCCGCAGGGCATTGCCGAGCAGGACCCGGAGGTTTTCTGGCAGGCCGTCTGCCAGGCCTGCCTGGGGTTGTTCGCGCAGGAGGGGGTGGATAAGGCCAGCATCGCGGCGGTGGCCGTCACCACGCAGCGCTCAACGTTGATCAACCTGGATAAAAACGGCAAGCCGCTGCGCCCGGCCATCGTGTGGTTTGACCAGCGCCGCACCCACGGGCTCAAGCCGGTCTCCGGCTTCTGGGGGGCCGCTTTTGCCGCCAGCGGCATGACCGAGACGGTGGCTTACCTGCAATCGGAGGCGGAGGCCAACTGGATCCGCACCCACCAGCCGGAAATCTGGAAGGCGACCCACAAGTATCTGCTGCTTTCCGGCTTCCTCACCTACCGCCTGACCGGCAAGTACATCGATTCAACCGGCTGCCAGGTGGCGTACATCCCCTTTGACTACAAAACCAAGCAGTGGGCCAACCGTTTTGACTGGAAATGGCAGGCGGTGCCGATGGATAAAGCCTTGCTGCCCGATCTCGTCCCGCCGGGCGGGCGGCTGGGGGAGATCACCGCCGAGGCCGCCGCGGCGACGGGCATCCCGCAGGGGCTGCCGCTGATTGCCGCCGCGGCAGATAAAGCCTGCGAGGTGCTCGGTTCGGGGGCGTTTGACTCGCACGTGGCCTGCCTGAGCTACGGCACCACCGCCACCATCAACACCATTCACCGCCGCTATATCGAGGCCATTCCACTCATCCCGCCTTACCCTGCCGCCGTGCCGGATGGCTACGCCCTCGAAATCCAGGTGTACCGCGGTTTCTGGATGGTGACCTGGTTCAAGCAGCAGTTCGGGCAGACCGAGCAGGCCCTGGCCACGCAACTGGGCGTTGAAACGGAAGACCTGTTCGATGACCTGGTGTACAGCGTGCCGGCGGGCTCCAACGGGCTGGTGCTGCAACCGTACTGGTCGCCGGGGCTGCGCGAGCCGGGCCCCGAGGCGCGCGGGGCGGTGATTGGCTTCCACGACGGGCACACCCGCGCGCATTTCTACCGCGCCATCCTGGAAGGCCTGGCCTACGCGCTGCGCGAGGGCGCCGAGCGCACCTCCAAACGCAGCGGGGTGAAGGTGCTTAGCCTGCGGGTGGCGGGCGGGGGCAGCCAGTCCAGCGCGGCGCTGCAACTGACGGCGGATGTGTTCGGGCTGCCGGCTTCGCGCCCGCACGTTTACGAGGCTTCCGGGCTGGGCGCTGCCATTGATGCGGCGGTGGGCGTGGGCCTGCACCCGGATTTTGAGACCGCCGTCAAGGAGATGACGCGCATCCGCGACACGTTCGAGCCCAACGAGCACACCCACCAGGTGTACGAGCACCTGTACCGCGAGGTGTACCTGCAGATGTACCGCCAGTTGCACCCGCTCTACCGGGCCATCCAGAAGCTGAAATAGCGCGCTCACCCCACCGGCCCGCCAGGTTTTTGCATCCGGCAGTGCAGCGGGTCACAGATCCGCCCTACGATATGCAAAATTTTCACCCCTCTCCTTCAGGAGAGGGGGCGGGGGAGAGGTCTGCGCAGAGCCGCGCTCAACTGGTTTTCAGCGCCAACCCCCCAAGGTTTTTGCATCCGGCTAAAATAGCGCGCTCACCCAACCAGACCTGTTAGGTTTTAAAAAACCTAACAGGTCTTTATGAGAGCCAAACCCCAAAGGTTTTAATGATGCACCCCCCCACCCGAATTATGCTACAATAACGCCATTGTTTTCGTATCCAGACAGGAGAAATTACATGCAGCGACCCACCGGAATCACCATTCTCGCAGTGCTGGCCCTCATTGGCGGCATCCTGGCCCTGTTCGCAGCCATTGGCCTCTTTGGGCTGGGCGCGCTCAGCGGCGCAGCCCTGGGCAACGTCGGCGGCTTCATCTTCGGCGGACTGGCCATCTTCGTCGGGCTGATTACCCTCGTCTCAGCGCTTCTCTCGCTGGCCTTCGGCTACGGGGCCTGGTATCTCAAGCCGTGGGGCTGGATCCTGGGCATCGTTTCGCAGGGTCTGAGCATCCTCATCTCGCTGATTAACATCATCAACGGCAGCAGTTTCTTCAGCCAGGTGCTCAGCATCGCCATTGCCGGCGCCATCATCTATTACCTCTTCACCCCCGAGGTCAAACGCGCGTTTGGGCGCGCCTGATCGGGAGGCCCACCCGTTTTGAAATCCCTTTTGCTTTCACTGGCTGCCGGGGCGGCGCGCTTGCTGCCTGCCGGGTTCAAACGCGCCCTCTACCGCAGCAAACGCCTTTCCGGCCTCATCCGCGGCACGCTTAACCGCGCTGCCCCCGGCGGGCTGGCTGAGGTGAGCGTGGCGGCGGGCGGGCTGCAGGGCACGCGGGTGCTGCTGGACCTGCACGCCGAAAAAGATTACTGGCTGGGCACCTACGAGCCGGATCTGCAGCAGGCCGTGCAGGATTGGCTGAAGCCCGGTATGCAGGTCTTTGATGTTGGCGCCAACATCGGCTACATCAGCCTGCTGCTGGCGCGCGCCGTTGGGCCCGAAGGCAGCGTGACGGCCTTTGAAGCCCTGCCCGCCAACATCCAGCGCCTGCAGGCCAACCTGGCCCTCAACCCCGGCGCGCCGGTGAAGGCCCTCTCGGCGGCAGTGGTGGATTCCACCCGCCCGGTCACCTTCCTCACCCACGCCTCCGGCAGCATGGGCAAAGCCGCCGGCTCTGCGGGGCGCGAAGACCAGGCTTACCCGTCTTCCATCAGCGTGCAGGGCATCGCCCTGGATGATTACGTTTACCTGCAGGGACACCCCGCCCCCCAGGCGGTGAAGATGGATATTGAAGGCGGCGAGGTGCTGGCGCTGCAGGGCATGGCGCGGCTGCTGCGCGAGGCCAAACCGCTGCTGTTCATCGAATTGCACGGCGAGCAGGCCGCCCGCGCTGCCTGGCAGGCGCTGAACGCGGCGGGGTATTCCATCCGGCGCATGCAAAAAGGCTACCCGCAGGTAGCCTCGCTGGATGAACTGGATTGGAAAGCCTACATCGTGGCGCTGTGAGCCCCCGCTAGTGCTGTGTCAAACCCTGTGCCCAGGTCGCGGCGCGTTCCAACTCGCCCTCCACCAGCGGCCCTTCACTGGCCTTGACAAAGAACCCGCCCCCGGGCGCGGCAAGCGCGGCGCCTTTTCGCGCCAGGGCCGCTTCCAGGCGCTTGACGGCATAATTGCTGGCTACCAGCCACCTGAACAGGAAAAACCCGATCGTTTTCGCGTCAATACGGGTGTCAAAGGCGGCTGCGCGCGCGCCCTTCAGCGCATCCTCTGCCAGCCCGTTGAGCCAGGCCATCATATCCGGCGTGGCGTTAAACTGGCGCGTCGGCGAACCGACCACCAGCAATTCCACCCCGGTCAGCTGCTCCGCCTGCACAGCCTTCACCTGCACCACCGGCGCCCCCAGCGCCTCACCCACCGCCTGCGCAATTTTTTCGGTGTTGCCAAATACTGAATCGTACACTACCAGCGCTTTCATTGGTTACAGCCTCCCTGCTGTTATTATGAAGTGACCCGCTCCCGCCCGGCGGGTAGAATCCTCATTATACCCCGGCAGGCGCGGCAGGCAGCCAGATTCCACAGGCTGCAAGGATAACCAGAATGAACAGCAGTTTTATGGGCGTTTGCTTTATCCCCCCTTAAACTTCTTGCGTTTGGCGTAAAAATCCGCTATCCTGATAGTAATTCATTGCCCCAGGGAGGCGCAGCATGAAAAAAATTGCCGTGATGTCCGTCATCCTCGTCCTGGCGGTGGCGCAGCTGGCCTGCGCGCTGCCCTTTGAGTTGCCCTTCAGCCTGCCCTTTGGCCTGGGCGCCCCCACCGAAACACCCACCCCGCTCCCCTCGCCGACTCGCCCGGTCCAGCCCACCCGCGCGCCCACCACCGCCCCCACCCCCCCCCCCCCGGGCACCCCCCCCCCCCCCCCCCCCCCCCCCGGTGGGGCCCCCCCCCCCCCCGGGCCCCCACGGCGGGTGGTT
>CAYVOX010000206.1:0-4177 GCA_964453035.1 uncultured Anaerolineaceae bacterium | reverse complement strand
ACGGAGCCATTCGCGGGCTGGTCGAAGCAAGTAAGCAGGTGGTGCTTTCCGGGCTGGATTCGGAACGGTTTAGTGAGATGATCAGTTGCGCCACCTCCAGCAGGCGCACTGACATGGAAAGACTGGTCTATTATCTGATCAGCCAGGGACGCAGGCGTATCGCTCTGGTCGGTTTCTGGCGAGGGTCGATCAACGACACGATCTTCTACCATGCTGCAATGGGAGCAGCCACGCGTTATTGCGCGCCTATTCCTGAACATGCCGCATATTTCTGGAACAATCAATTGACTGAAAGCCTCGTGCCGTTCATCCAGAATTCCAGTCAATTTGATGCCGCTATCTGTCCTAACGATACTGTTGCCCTGTGCCTGGTCAGGTTTTGCCGGCAAAATAAGATAGCCATCCCCGATGATTTATACCTGACCGGTATCAGCAATATGGAGATCGGGCGTTACTGTGATCCCTCATTGACCACCCTGGGCATGGATTTTCACAGTATCGGTTGTGAGACCCTCAATGTCTGGCATTACATTCAGGATCACCTGCCACGCCAGACTTCAATTAAGGTGTTGGTGCCTGGCAAGTTGATCATTCGCGCCAGCACAGACTTCAAGCCAGAATTGCCGTACACCTTCTTGAACAATATTCCGAATTGTGCTCCTGAGGGGAATCCCGACAACCAGTTTTTTACCGATCATTTGATCAATGCCCTGATACGGGTGGAAAACTGCCTGCACCAGTGCGATGAGCTGGATCAGAAGATTCTGGTGGGCATGATGCAAGGAAAGAGCTACGAATCTTTAGCCGAGGCTCTCTTTCTTAGTGTCAGCGCTATTCGTTACCGGCGCAATCGCATCTTCAAGAATGCGGATGTCAAAACACGGGCTGCCTTCGAAGAGTTAATGCGCGAGAACATCTCCAGTGCCAAACAGCAGAGCGACGATTAAGCCAAACCCATTATTAATTATTAAGGTGCTGCAAAACAGACACTTTAGATGGAAGATTTATTTCCAGTACCTAAATGAACCTGTCTTGCCCTGCTACGGCAGCATCAGAGGGGTCACTGGAAGGTAGCTTGAATTCGTCCTGGCTGTGTCGGCGTTCTCAACGATAAGAATGGCAGTGCCCGGCGTGGTTTCCAGGTTGTGCCACACACCCCGCTTGACGTTATAAATCTTGTTGGGTTCAAGCGGAAGGAGCGTGATGTGCCCAACCTCACCATCCCCGCCATCTCCGATAAATAAAGTGCAGGCTCCAGCCAGCAGCACAAACACTTCGTCGGTCAGATTGTGACGTTCAAGATATGTGGTGTTGGCCCGTTTGAATTTTTCAGAATCGTTGAGGATTGCCACGCGCCAACCCTCATAAAAGACCAGAGGTTTGTAACCGGGCTCATCATTCACCCAAACCTCAACTAACCGGCTATCTATCTGCGCCATACGATATCTCCATTGCCCAAATCCTTGCGGCGATTTGTTACTTATTTACTTAGGATTTTATGCACTGCCCTGGCGGCTAACAATGCACTTTACCCGAGAAAAGCGCCGATAAAGTTCGTATTGACAGACGATAAAGAGATGATTTATAATGTTTCCCTTAAAATTTCCCCCGCCCATGCCCGAATTGAACAGGCGCGCCGATCTTTCGAACCTATCGGCAGCGCATGATGAGTACATAAGCCTGTTGGTGAGTGTTTTGCGCGAGACGCAAGAAAAATTATTCGTTCACCACCCCTCAAAAACCTTTTGCCCCCAATTATCGCATCCCTAAAATGGGACTGAATACTATATCATAGTCCCATGGATATTACAAGACCATTTTCCAGCAAAAAACCTTGCTATATTAGCATTGAACAGATATACCTCGCTGGGTAAGATTGGTTCAGAGGAAATTCGCAGAAAATTTCCAGATCAAAATCTTGCAAATCCTTAAGGAGGATGAAGTATGAAAAAGCTAGGCACCGTTTTGTTTTCGCTGATTCTTGTGCTCACGCTGATAGGTTGTACTGCACCCGCTACAACCAGCGTTCCCCCCACCAAGGAATCAGCTGCACCCGCAGCAACAACTGCCCCTGGTTCCAGCGCTCCAACCATCACCTTCAATGACTGGAGCTGGGCGGATGCTGCCTGGAAGGATTGCTTAACTCAGGTTTTTGATACCTTCAATAAGCAGTACGGATCAAAAGTCAATCTGAAAGTTGTTGGCAATTCCTACGCCGATACGCTCAACACCCTTTTGGTTCAGGCGGCTGCTGGCAACGCGCCCGATATCGCTATGGTCAAAGCCGAATGGATCCCGCAGTTCCTGGAGTTGAATGCTCTGGCGGGAATCCAGGATGTGATTAGCGCTGAAGCCAAGAAAGATTACGGCAACTCCTTGCAGGCCTACACGATCAATGGCCAGCTGGTTGCCCTGCCCTTCTTCGGGCAAGGATATGCCATGTTCTACAACAAGGACCTCATCCAGAAGGCGGGTATCACCAAGCTGCCCACCACCTTCGATGAGTTACTTGAAGCCTCGAGCAAAGTGGCTGCGCTCGGAAAAGATGACAAAGGCAACACCATCTACGGCCTGGGTCTGGTCAACAGCGGTTTGGAAGTTGCTGAAGGCTACAATATCTTCCCCTGGCTGTGGGCTCGCGGTGGTGATTTTATCGATAAGGACGGCAAAATCGTTCTCAACTCCAAGGAAAACTTAACTGCCTTTACCGAGATCCAGAAGCTTTTCACGAGCGGACAATCTCCCAAGGGCTTGAGCTACAAGGAAATGCGCAATCTGTTTGCTTCTGGCAACCTTGGCTTCTTCTGGGATCTCGAATCTCAGACGGCCTCTTTTGCAGCCGCGAGCTCTCTGGGCAAGGATTTCATCAACCACATCGGCGCCTTCCCCATCCCTGGCGCTAAGCCCGGTGACGGCGCCGGTTATGTGAGTGATGTGGTGGTTGTGATTTTCAAGACGACCAAAAACCTTAAGGAAGCAGGCATCGTAGCCGAGTATCTGGGCAGTGAAACCACCATCAAGATCATGTACGACTTTGGCAAGGGTAAGATGAGCAGCCGCTCCTCCGTCATGAAGAATGTATTTGCCAAAGTTGAAAGCCCAATTACGCAGGCCTACGTCGAGGCGATGAAAACCTCAAAGACCCTGCCCGGCATGAACATTGGCTTCTCAAAAGCTGACGAGGCCATCACCAAAGCTGTAACCAGGCTGGCGACCGGCGCTGATCCTGCTAAGACCCTCTCTGACCTTGATGCTGAGGTAAAGAAACTGTACAAGCAATAAATGCTACAATAAAAAAGGGAATCCTTTCACTCAATCACTCCAAAATGCAGTTCGTCCAGCGGTTCGCCGTTGGATGAACTGCTTTGGAAAGGACCACTTGTTATGACGACCTCAGGCAAGATCATGACCCCCCGCAAGAAATTTTACATCCCTGATAAGATCTTTGGCGTTGGGTTGGTAACACCCGCCTTGATTGTGCTGATTGCGGTCATTGCCTTGCCCATTCTTAGAGGTATCTGGATCAGTTTTTGCGATGCCAGGCTGATGAACCTGAATGCCCCGGTTTGGAATAATTTTGAAAATTATATCAAGCTGTTCCAGGACGGGGAATTTGTGGGTTACTTTGGCACCACGCTTACCTTTGTCGTGCTGACAGTCGGCGTCCAGTTCCTTGTGGGACTGATGGTTGCTCTTCTACTCAATTCCAACATTCGCAACCGCAATTTATTCCGCGGCTTGCTCATCATCCCCTGGACGATCCCTTCGGTGGTGGTGGCAATCCTGTGGCGCTGGATGCTGCAGCAGCAATACGGGGTCATTAACTACCTGCTCTACAATCTTGGCATCAGCAGCACAGTAAACCTCTCGTGGACGGTGGACTCTGTTCTGGCTATGGCGGCAATCGTCATTGCCTGCGTATGGAAACAGCTGCCCTATATGACGGTTATGCTGCTGGCTGGTTTGCAGACGGTTGACGCAAGCCTGGTTGAAGCAGGGAAGATGGACGGAACAAATAAGCTTCAAAGCCTGTGGTACATTATCCTGCCGTCCATCCGGCCTGTGATTATCACCTCTCTGTGGCTTGCGGTAACGCAAAACTTCCAACAATTTACCATCATTAACAATATCACCGCCGGCGGCCCGGTGGACCGTGACGCCGAGGTCGAACTCGACG
>CAYVOX010000205.1:0-4180 GCA_964453035.1 uncultured Anaerolineaceae bacterium | reverse complement strand
ATTCTCATTGTTTTCGGTGATCTTATCGACGGTGTAGTAAGGGAAAATGGCATGGTCGACGCTGCCACGTCCTGCAGATATACCGCCTGTGGATGCTACGAAGAGCCAGTGATCTGAACTGCTGACCAGGCTGATGAAAAAAGGTTCTATGGTGTCAAAATTCCGGATTTTATAAAAAGGCTTTGAAAATAATGTAATAAATTCACCTTCCACAATACCCGAAGGTTGCTTTTGAGAAGTTTTTCCGAGAAAAAGGGTGCGGGAATGAGTTTTCACGGCAGTTTTCTTTCATGGAAGGTGAGTTGTTTTAGGGGGTAGATTCATGCTGTGTTATCGTTGGTAAACACGCACATAATCAACCAGTAATTGAGCCGGGAATTCCGTCTTAAGGCCGACAACTCCAGGAAGTTGTCCTCCGACCGCCAGGTTGAGTATGATAAAAAATGGTTGGTCAAAAACCCATTTCTTATCTCCTAAATCAGCGCGGGTGTATGTACTATAGCGAACGCCATCGAAGAACCAGCTGATCTGATCCTTCTCCCATTCGATCGCATAGGTATGGAAATCATCGGCTATATTAAATTTCTGACGATTCCACTTAGTCAGGCCTAAAACTCCTGAATACCCGGGTCCGTGCATGGTGCCCATGATTAAATCGGGTTCTTTGCCGATATATTCCATGATATCCAGTTCACCACAGTCTGGCCAATTACTACCATTGAAACTGGAGCCGAGCATCCAGAATGCTGGCCATAATCCTGCACCGGCAGGAACCTTCAGGCGGGCCTCAACCCACCCGTATTGAAAGTCACGCAATCCCTGGGTTTTGAGGCGGGCAGAGGTATAGTAGGAACCCTCGTATTTCTCAAAACGAGCTTCAATAACCAGGTTACCGTTCTCAATCCGTGCATTATCAGGACGGGAAGTATAATTTTCCAACTCGCCGTTTCCCCAACCGCCACCTCCGAGGTCATATTTCCAATTTTTTGGATCAATCGCCCTGGCGTTAAATTCGTCATGCCACACCAGGTTGTACCCTGCCAGGGTGGGAATGATGGGATCCTTCTGTGATTGTTCCGCCTGACAGCTAACAAGGGTGACCGAAAGAAAACAGATTATGGTCAGGAATAAACGTTGCGAGATTTTCATTTTTCGATTCTGCCTTTGCGTTATCTACCTGAGGTTGGGTAAGAGGGTTATCTGCACACAATCGACAGGTTAGTTTGAGAGCCGTTGGAATCGGCAAGGCTAATCATGATGCCTGATTGTCAATTTATATCAGAAAAGAAGGGGAGACCTGAAGGGAGCAATTCATTTTCAAAAATGTGTTGCCCATCCAGATCTCCCAACCTTCACTCCCTTTGAGGCCGAAATTAGCCCTTCACTGAACCGGCAGTCAGACCTGAAACGATGTAACGTTGGAGGAAGAGGAACATCACAAGCATTGGGAATGTCAAAAGCAAAACTGCAGCTGCCAACAAGGGCCACTCACTTCCGTAAACACCCGTAAATACGATCAATCCGCGTGTGATGGGGTAAAAGTCCTTGTTTGTCAGGTAAATGGTCGGCATGATAATTTCGTTCCAAATACCGATGGCATGCAGGACAATAACCGTGGCTACAGCGGGTTGGATGAGAGGAATGACAATGTTAATCACAAAACGGAAGTAACCACAGCCATCAATGGCTGCAGCCTCATCCAACTCCTTGGGAACAGTTTTTATATAATTGACCAAGATCACAATCCCAATCGGATTGATGATAAAAAGCAGGATGTAACCTATTTGTGTGTTGTACAAACCCAGGGCTCGCATCAACTGGAACTGCGGGATCAAAGCTGGCGGCAAGAACAATGCAATCACATACAGCGTGAGCAGCCAGTTGGCATGTTTGACATATCCGCGGGCGATCGGAAATGCAACAAATACCGCGGAGATGATGAAAATGAATGTTCCTGCAACCATGTAAAGGATGGAGTTCACCAGGTACCTGGGAAAGTTGGCTTTATTCCACGCGTCAACAAAATTCTGCAACCTGAATTCGGTGGCTAACCCGATAGGGTCTCTCATGAAGGATGCGTTGGTTTTTAATGCAGTGTTGACCAGCATCAGTAAAGGCCCCAGGTAGATGAGCGCAAAAATGATCAAGATTGCATAAGATGCAATCTTTCCCCATGGAATTCTAAGCGTGGTTTGTTGTTTGACCTTGGGCTTGTTCAGGATGGGTTCTTGACTGGTTATTGTGCTCATCCCATTATCCTCGCTTCTCTGCGCCGCAGAATAGTATTGACAAACATACCGATGACCAACACAATCAGGAATAGAACAATCGATGCCGCGGCAGCATACCCCTGTCGGAAGCTGGTCGAGGTTCCACCAGCAGAAGCAAAGCCGGTTGCGTAGATCAGGTAGCCTAACACCTGGGTGCCCTGTTTGTAGCCGATGAGCACCAGGAATAACTGCCAGGCTTGCAGGCTGCCAATAATATTCAGAGTGAGGTTGGTGTTGACGCTGGGAGTCAACAATGGCCAGGTAATATTTCTAAATACCTGCCAGGTGCTGGCACCATCAATTTTGGCCGCCTCGTACATTTCGTTTGGAATGGTCTGCAAGCCTGATAGGAAGATAATCATTGTCGTTCCCATGTTGGCCCAAATTTGAACCACGATGACCCAGGCAAAGGCTTCAGCTGGTTGGCCGCCTAAGAACAAAGGCTGAAGACCAAACAGCCCCATGAGTTTTGACATCGGACCACCCATGGGATAGAGAAAAAGTGACCATATCAAACCCTGGATAACTGCCCCCAGGATGACAGGCATGAAGTAAAGGGTACGGAAAATGTTCCTGCCCTTTAGTTTCTGATTGATGATTAATGCCACAAATAAGCCGATGCAGAATTGTATGATGGACACACAGGCGCTGAAAATCAAAGTGCGCCCAAGGACAGCCAGGTTATTCTGGGAAGCCTGACCCATGAGCAGAAACTCTTGATAATTGTCTAATCCAATCCAATTTACAGGCGCACCTGGGAGGGTAGCATCCGTAAAAGAGAAAGCTGCCGTGGCCATCGATGGACCGAGGGCAATGATAAAGTAAAACAAGAGCCCGGGCAGGAGCAGCAAATAGGGAATTGCCTTGGACCAGCCTCGGCCAAAATGATAAGTCATATTGTCTGCCCTCCTTCTTCAAAAAAGTCCCGGCTTCCTGCCGGGAGGCAGGAGGCCGGGATTGATGAACCTGACCTATTTCACTGCGTCGAGACCAGATTGAAGGTCTGCTTGAACCTTATCAGCCAGAACCTTGGGATCTTCGTAGGTTCCAAAGGGCTTGAAGTAAGTTGCCCAGGGATTGGCGAACTCACCAGCGCCCTTGGGGGCGATCCAGTACTGTTCATAACCAACGCGGAAGTTGGCCAGATAAGGCGCAACTTCTCCGCCGATGGTTGTGGTGAGCTTGGCAGTGGGTTGAGTGGGGATGAAACCGACTGCATTGGCAAACGCGTTGTAGTTTTCTGCAGCCGAGAATTCAGCCAGGTACTGCATGGCAGCGGTCTTGTTGGGGGTTTTGGCTGCGACAGCCCAGCCCTGGTCGTACTTACCAAAGAGGTACTTGTTGTCATCAGCGTTATCTGAGCCTGGGAAGGGGATGTAGCCCCATTTGAACGCTGGTACAGCGGTATCAATAGCTGAGGCCATCCAACTGCCGCCAGGGAGCATGGCTACAGCCCCAGATGCAAAGCGGCCAGGAGCGCCGTCATTGGGAATGCCAACCGCGCCGGGTTCCATCCAGTCGCGAGCATAAATCTGCATCTTTTTCCACATTTCCAGCGACTTGGCGTCATTCCATTTGATGCTGCCTGTCCACAAACCCTCAACCAACTTGGCCTGGTCAGGATAGATTGCGCCCAGCAAGCCGTATGCACCAACGAAAATTGGCCATCCATCTTTGCCACCAGCGGTCATGCAGGGGATTTTTTCTTTTGCAAAGGTTTCGCAGGCTTTGACCAATTCACCCCAGGTGGTGGGAACTTTGAGGCTGTACTTGGCAAACAGGTCCTTGTTGTAGAAGATGCCGCTGTACGTGATGCGGCCAAGGTTGATCGCGTAGACTTTGCCATTGTAAGTGCCCGCATCCTTGATGGCGGCGGTATCGTAAAGCTTCACAAAGGCCTGGTCAGTCAG
>CAYVOX010000204.1:0-4190 GCA_964453035.1 uncultured Anaerolineaceae bacterium | reverse complement strand
ATGCCTGGGCACTTGCCAACCGCGGGCAAACGAAGCGGCAGATGGGACAATACGCGGAAGCGCTGGCAGACTTAGACCAGGCGTTGGCCCTGGACCCCGGTAATGAATTTGCTCGCAAAGAGCGGGAGTTGACTGCCCGGGAAATGAAGTAACCGCGAGAGTCTTTGGGTTGGAGGATATCTCTAATTAATGGGGGAGTGAAGGCGCATAAATTATGCGTGTAGCCAGTAATTATTATCGTTCGTAGGGCAAAGGTAAGGTAGCTGTAAGCCGCAAGGAGGCGCGCAGCGCGCTGCGTTTGATGCTATACTAATAGGGTCAAATTTATCAATATGCTGCAACCGCCCCGGGGGAAACGGGGTAGAAAGGACCTTCGAATGCACAACAAACTCTCTCGTCGCCAATTTTTGCGCCGCGCCGGGCTGGGACTGGCCGCCGGAGCCGCCGCGGCTGCCGGGGTGGGGGGGCAGCCGGTTAAAGCCGACCCGCCGCCGTTCCCGTTTTACCTGCCGGTGGTGCTGGCGCCCCCCGCGGACGTGGTGCGGGTGCACGCGGATGCCGCCACCAGCTGGGATTACCTCACCGGCTGGAATGGCGACTACGTCAGCCTTGCGACCGTGACCGCCATGATGGAGCGCGGCCTGCGCCAGGTGACCGGCGCCGCCACCCCCGCTGCGGCCTGGGCCATGCTGCTGCCTGGCTATACCCCCGGCAAAAAGATTGCCGTCAAGGTGAACCTGAACAACGCGGTGAAGGATGATGCCGATAACATCATCGACGCGCTGCCGCAGGTGGCGATGGCGCTGCTCAAAACGCTGTGCGTCGATTTCGGCGCGGCGCAGCAGGACGTGATGATTTACGACGCGGTGCGGCCCATGCCCGGGCGCTTTTACACGCCGGTGCACGCGGCCTATCCGCAGGTGGGGCTGTTTGATAACGGCGGGGGCTACGCGCCGCAGCGGGCCACGTTCAACCACGTTGATTCCAGCCTGAGGGTGACCTTCACCCAGCCCAACATGAAAGCCTCGCGCTACCTGACCGATTTGCTGTTCCAGGCAACCTACGTCATCAATATCCCCATCATGAAGAAACACGGCACCCACCCGGTGACGCTGGGGTTCAAAAATCACTTCGGCAGCCTGGAGAACCTGGGCTCGCTGGGACCAAATGACGACCCGCACATCTACATCAACCCCAACAATGGGTTATATAACCCGGCCACCATCCCGCTGGTGGATATCAACGCCAACCCCAACCTGCGCAAGACGGTTTTGACGGTGGGGGATGCGCTGTATGCGGCCAGCACGGTGGCGGCTATCCCGCAGCGCTGGGCCACGTTTGGCAACAAGTCGCCCAATAGTTTGCTCTTCTCGCGCGACCCCGTGGCGGTGGATTGCGTGATGGTGGACCTGCTGCGCGCGGAATTCGGTTTGGCCGGCTTCCCGGAAGACAGCGCCTACGACTATCTTTCAAATGCGGCGGCGCGCGGATTGGGGCGCTTTGAAAAGGGCGATCCGTGGGGGGCGGGGTATAATAAAATCAGATACCAGGTGGTGGATGTGTAGCTAAACGCCGCCTGACGGGTCTCAGAACTTACCTGGCGAGGTTGAGGGCATGTCGGACGGTGTGCGAGATTTATTGATACGCGGATTGGCAGCGGCGCGCTCCAAAGAGTTCTTTGAGGCGCGCCGTTACCTGGAATGGGCCCTGCGCCTTGACCCCGACGAAGAGCAGCGCATCGAGGCCTGGCTGGCGCTGGCTGAAATCAGCAGCGATCCCAAAGAAAAGCGCAATTTTTTAGAAGAAGTGCTGGCGCGCGACCAGGGCGATGCCCGCGCGCGGCGCATGCTGGCTATCCTGGACGGCAAATTGAAGGCGGAGGACGTGGTGGATCCCGACCACCTGGCGCAGCCGGTGGTGGAGGTGGAACAGGCCACGGGCGCCAGGCGCTTCATCTGCCCGCAGTGCGGCGGGCGAATGACCTTCAGGCCAGACGGCAAATCCTTGATCTGCGAATACTGCGAATCGCGGCGCACCCTATCCATTCCGAGGCAGGATAACGAACAGGCCAGCGCCGGGCAGAGCTTCACCATTGCAATGGCCACCGCCCGTGGGCACCTGCGCCCGGCGGCGCGGCGCACCTTCACCTGCCAGGGGTGCGGGATGAATTTTGTGCTGCCGCCGCAGCAATTAACCCTCACCTGCCCGCACTGCGCCTCGGCTTACGTGGTGGATTCCGGCGAGGTGGAGACCATCCTGCCCAACGGGGTGATCCCGTTTGGGGTGGGAGAGACGCAGGCCAAGCGGCTGCTGCGCGCCTGGCTGGAACGCACCCCGGCGCTCAAAGGCGTGCTGGTGACGGGAGGGGCGGCGGTGTATGTGCCGGCGTGGGCCTTTGACCTGAGCGGTTCGATCGGCTGGCGGGGCATGCGCCAGGCGGAGCGCAAGCTGAGCACGGCGGAATTGCTCTTCGGGGGTGGGCGGCGCCGCGAATGGGAAACCGCGCGCGGGGATCACCCGGTGCTGCGCGGCAACGTGCTGGTGCTGGCGGCGGGCAAGTGGCCGGAAGCGTGCCTGAGAGTGCTGCAGACATTTGACCTGAGCCAGGTGGCGCCGTATGACGACGGTTACCTGGCCAACTGGCCCGCGGAAACCTATCAACTGGCAGTGGGGGATGCCTCGCTGCAGGCGCGCCAGAGCGTGCTGCTGGAGGAACAGGCCATCATCCGCGCGCAACTGGGCGGGCAGGTGCGCGACCTGACGTTCAACTCGGCGGGGATGA
The DNA here is from genome assembly GCA_964453035.1 of uncultured Anaerolineaceae bacterium. Classification (GTDB taxonomy): domain Bacteria; phylum Chloroflexota; class Anaerolineae; order Anaerolineales; family Anaerolineaceae; genus CAYVOX01. Next base: position 1,408 of record CAYVOX010000204.1, on the reverse strand, counting down.
TTGTGGATGCGTTCCGATTGCTACTGCTGCCGGTATGGCTGGTGAAAATGGCGCTGGGCGAGCGCAAGCTGACGGCGGTGGTCAACGGGCAGAAGGGGGATGTGTTCGGTGAGGCGTAGCGGGCAAGCGTGGGGGAATGAGGCTCTCAGGCTTTACCGAGAATCAAGCGGATATCCCGGGGAGGCAGGTAAGGATCGTCGAGGTGGTTATCAACCGGCTCACCGTCCATCCAGAAGACTTCGCCGCTATCCTCGCGGTTGAAAACCCCGCACACCCCCGGGACGCGCGCCAGCAGGCCGAGAAATGCCGCGCGGATGGAGGGGGATTCGTCGAACAGCAGGCTCATGCGCGTGCCGGTGGTGCCAAAATCGAAGGCGACCAGGCCGCCAGCGGGGGTTTCGTCGAAAAATGCTGAATCCGGGCTGTGAATGTTCAGGTAGATGAGGCCGACCGTTGCCATCTTCACCGGCATGCCGGGGGCAGGATCCGGGTTTCCCAGGTTGCGGCGCCAGTATTGAATGGCTTCATCCTCTTCCAGGGTGAGCGAAAAATGGAAATGGAGCACGGGATCGTCGTGCCTGAGCACGCCGTGGTTGTCGGACCAACTCATCAGCGGGACGAGCAACTCATGGTCTGGAAAAACCACGCGGGTGGGGGGCTGGTATGGGTCAGCCATATCCACCACCGTTTGCAGGGCGTCCCACAACCGGTTGTGATCAAAATAGAGCAGGTAGCTGTAGTCGAGGCCGATGGGAAACCTCCGGGAAGGGGAGAGCGATCAGGATAAATATAGAATAGCGCAGAAAGGGGGGCGTGTAAAGCGCCTTTTTTGAGGCGCGCTTTTGGCGCGGGTATATAATCAGGCTATCGACATTGACACAACTCACCGCAGCCTTCAACTTGACGGTTCAGGAGGGTGAAGCGATGAAAGAAATCATCGGCGGGTTTATTGCGTTTGTCGGCGTGGCGTGGGTGGCGGTGCTGGGGCTGATGGCGCTGCTGGAGATGTTGTTCGGGGGGCCCAGGGCAAACCCGATGCAGTTTGTCTATACGATGGTGGTTGGGGTCATCCTGGTGCTGATTGGCCTGCCGCTTTTCTTCATGGGCCGGCGCCAGAACAATCAGTATCTGGCGGCTAAGAAGAGCATTCTGGATAAGGGTGTGCCTGCGCGCGGGCGAGTGACGTTTGTGGATAAGAATTACAGCGTGCTGGTCAATCAGAAGCCCATTTATTCGAGCGTTGAATATACCTTTGAGGACCACCTGGGGCGTCCGCATATCGGGCGCAGTGACGCGGTGGACTCAGACTGGGTGATCAGGGCGCAGATTGCGGTGGGGAGCGAGGTGGAGCTGAAATACCTGGCGAATGACCCGGAGCAAAACCAGCTGGTGCTGCCCGGTGAGGGGA
>CAYVOX010000203.1:0-4191 GCA_964453035.1 uncultured Anaerolineaceae bacterium | reverse complement strand
CTGGGCAAATATTTCTGCAAGAAAGAATTCAAGAATTGCGCCATCGTCAGCCCGGATGTTGGACGTGCAGGCATGGCTGGCAAATACGCCGAGTTCACCAACCTGCCCCTGGTGGTGATGCACAAACGGCGGTCAAATAACCTCGAAGTCAAAACCACGCATGTTGTTGGAGATATCAGGGGGCGCACGCCGATTATTATCGACGATGTCATTGCCAGCGGTAGCGTGCTCAAGCAAATAGATGCCCTCTACGATCAGGGTGCAGTAGGCAAAGCCTATTTCTGCATCACGCATCCGGTGCTGCTGCCCAGCGCTCTGGAGTTGCTGGATAAGGATGAGCGTATCGGAAAGTTAATTGTTTCTAACACCATTCCGATACCTAAAGAACACCAACACCCCAAAATTGAAGTGGTCTCAATCGCCGATTTGCTGGCTGATATCATCAATCGCATCCATCACGGCAAAAGTATTTCCGCAAAACTCATCTTGAGGTAAATCAATGAATTTTCAAGGGTCGATTATTATTGCGCTGGTATAATCCCTAACAAGGCAACTTTATTAAAGAAGCAAATTTAGTTGAGGCGAAAGGAAAATAAAATGGTCAAAATTGTCGCTGACACGCTATCATGTATCTCGCTTGAAGAAGCTGCCCGTCTTGGCGTGCCCATCCTGCCGCAAATCATCGAGTTTGGCGAGACCGCCTACCGTGATGATACAGAAATCACCAGCGATATCTTCCTTCAAAAGTTGCGGGCTTCATCCGCTCTGCCCAAAACCGCTGCTCCCCCTCCAGCGTTGTACGGGCCTATTTTTGAAGAATTCATCAAAGCCGGTCACTCCATCGTTGTGGTTTCCCCCTCAGCCGAAGCCAGCGGAACCTTCCGCAGCGCCGAGGTAGCCGCCCAGGAATTCCCTCAGGCAGATATTCGCGTAGTAGATACTAAAACCATCGGCAGCGGGCTGGGAATCATCGTCCGAAAAGCTGTTGAATGGGCTAACCAGGGCCTGGATGCCGATACGGTTGTTCAAAAAGTGCAGGCATTGGCTGCCAGGGAAAACACCTATTTTTTGGTTGATACCCTTGAGTATCTGCAAAAAGGCGGTCGCATTGGTCTGGCAAAAGCCCTGGTGGGAAGTATCTTACAGGTGAAACCAATTCTCACCTTTAAAGGCGGGCACACCTCACCCGTCGAGTCGCAGCGCACCAAGAAGCGCGCCATGTCTCGCCTGATTGAACTGGTGCTGAAAGACGTTTCGCGCAGCGGAGATGCCAACATCACCTTGATGGAAGGCGATGCCAAAGAGGATATAAAAATCTGGCAGGCTGAGCTCGCTCAAGCGCTCGGTATTACGGGAATCCCAATTTACTTTCTACCTCCCGCCATTTTGGTCCACTCCGGACCCGGCGCGATGGCAATCAGTTATTTCACAGAAGAATAATCAAAGAACAACAACACAGGCGAATACATCGCCTGTGTTGTTGTTTAATATTTTTTTCAGCTTATCTATTCGGAAATGTCTGTTATAAAGCCTTCTCCAGGATTTCACCCAATTCGCCGGGCGTAAGCAAAACAGGGTTTGCCTTCATGCTGCTGGCAACCGCAGCCTTTTCAACCAGCACTTCAAAATGTTCCGGCTTGACCCCGTATGCTCGTAGATCTGGAATTTCTAACTGCCTGCATAATTGATTTAACCACTCTACCCCATCGCTAAACGAAGCTGAAGGATTGCCCGTTAATATCCGGGAAACTTCATGGTATTTCAGCAACTTCTCGGAACCCGGATCGCGAATCTGTAAAGCCCGAATATTGGTTTGAAAGACGACCGGCAAAAGCCTGGCGCAAATTGCTCCATGCGGTGCATGGAACATACCCCCAATCGGCGCAGCAAAACCATGCACAGCGCCCAGTCCCGCGTTTGCAAGCGCAATGCCTGAAAGCATGCTGGCATAGCTCATCGCCTCACGCGCCTGAGAGTCAGATGGATTTCTGTAAACGCCAGGTAATGCCCGGGCAATACGCATGATGCCATCTCTACAAAGATCGTCAATCAGCCAGTTCGACCTGCTGCTTACAAAAGGCTCAATCAGCTGGGTGAGCGCATCCATTCCTGTCGAGGCAGTGACGGAGGGCGGCAAACTGAACGTCAACTCAGGATCTACCAGGGCTACCTTCGGTAACAGGTAGTTACTGCGCAGGCTGACCTTGACCTGCTTCTCCTCAACGCTGAGAACCGCGTTCTTCGTCACCTCGCTGCCCGTTCCCGATGTGGTTGGGATGGCTACAAACGGCAACGCCGGAACCAACAAGGGTTTTCCTGCGCCAACCACTTCCAGGTAATCCATCAAATCGCCCGTATTCGCCAGCACTGCAGACACGGCTTTTCCAAAGTCGATCGCGCTTCCACCACCAATACTCATCACAAACTGGGCTTCCACTACGCGCGCATACCGGACGCCGTCCATGACCATGCCTGTCGTCGGCTCCTTCTCAACCGAAAAAGCAAAGCACTCAATCTCAGATTTGGAAAGTAGCTCAACCACCTTCTCAACAGAGTCAGTTCGCATGCCATGAATGAGTAGCGCCCGCTTGCCCCATCCGCGCACCACCTCGCCGATCTGCTGGATGCTCCCGGCTCCGAATATTATCCGATTTGATGTGGAAAATTCAAACCTCATCATTTTTTCCAGGCAACATCAAGCGGGTAAACATTTACATATTTGACGCCCTGCCTGGGCTCTGCCATCATCTCCGCAACAGTGTTCTTCCAGGTTTCATAATGAGCGGTTTCGCGATGTTTTAGCTGGTCTTGAGGGGTTTTGTACACCTCTATAAGCACAAAGCGGTCAGGGTCTTCCGCCAGTTGCAGAAAATCAAACCGCAGAATACCTTCCTCAAGCAGGCTATTGCACGCATTTGCGATGGTTGCCTGGCGAAAAGGCTCAACGAACTCAGGTTTGACGTGGATGTGAACTAAAACAATATGCATCTCCAACCTCCTGAATAATCAGACGAGAATTTCTCATATTCTAGCTTATTTATTCTGATTCTTCATGTAAAATTTTGTGAGGACAATAATATGCGACCCAATTCTTTATCCGCAACCGATTGTGAAATCCTGTATCTGGATGATGACCTTGCGGCAATCAACAAGCCGGCAGGGTTATTATCTATCCAGGATGGTTACCACCCCGAATTACCCCACGTTCGCCAGTTGCTGGAACCCGCCTTTGGTCGCCTTTGGATTGTTCACAGGTTGGATAAAGGCACCAGCGGAGCGCTGCTGCTTGCCAGGAATCTTGCCGTCCACAAATTGCTTAACACCCAGTTTGAGGCGCGCCAGGTCAAGAAAACCTACCACGCCTTCATTTCAGGTAATCCTCACTGGGAGGAATTGGAAGTTGACCTCCCCCTGCGAGTCAATGGCGACCGGCATCACCGCACCGTTGTTGCGCCGTTGACTGGAAAACCTGCTCTGACGAAAGTTCGGGTCCTTGAACGCTTTTCCGAGCATTGCCTCATCGAAGCCTCGCCTCACACTGGCTACACGCATCAAATCAGAGCCCACCTTGCCGCAATCGGTTTTCCCATCGCCGCGGATCTCCTTTACCAACCCCCGCTTACTGCCCCTGCCCCTAGGATAATCTCACGCGTCGCCCTTCACTCCTATCAGATCAAATTCTTGCTCCCATCCACGCAAGTTCATCAGACAATTACCGCTCCTTACCCCGAGGATTTTGCCCAGGCGCTAGTTACCGTCCGCCACCTGCCAGGATTTTCTTAGCCAGTCAATACTGGTAACCTCGGGAGATGGATTAAGACACACAATCAACTGGCAATAAAAAAGGGACTGCGCAGATGCGCAGTCCCTTTTAATCAAACAGTTACTTACTCCTTCACTTCCAACTCAGGAACCGACTTGCTGCTGGCGGAAATAGCCCAGATAATGGCCGCAAGCATTGCAGCCGCCACCACCCAGACAATCCAACTGTTAGGATCAATTGCCACGATGATAGGTGCTGCCAGCAAGGAAACCAGGTTAACCACCTTAATCATCGGGTTAAGCGCAGGACCGGCGGTATCTTTCAACGGATCGCCGACTGTGTCACCCACCACGCCCGCCTTATGGCGTTCTGAACCCTTGCCGGTATTCAGGGCAAGGTCGCGGGGTTCATCTTCGATGGCTTTCTTG
>CAYVOX010000202.1:0-4236 GCA_964453035.1 uncultured Anaerolineaceae bacterium | reverse complement strand
TGATGGCGTGAGTCGGCACCTCAGCGAGCGATGCAAAGTGGCCTTCGCCAACCTGCTGAAGGCGGGAGCGCTGGTCAAGCTCCACGAGTTTAACCGCAAGGGGGTCGGAGAAATCTGCGAAAGGAGGGTCGTTAAATGCGAGGTGACCGTTCTCGCCGATGCCGAGAACGCAGAGATCGGCCGGAAAGGATTTGAGCAGCTGCGCGTAGTCATTGCATATAGTCTGAGGATCGCCAAGTGATGCCTTAATAGCATAAAAGGCGCGCGGGCAGACGGCATCCACCAGGTGGTTTTTGAGAAAAAAGGGAAAGCTGGCAGGGTGCTGAGGAGGAAGGCCGACATATTCATCCATATGGAAGATGTTGACGCGAGACCACTCTACGGATAGGGCGCGGATGGAATTGAGAAAGGTAAGCTGGCTGTTGCCGGTGGCAAGGATGATATTGGCTGTGCCTCTGGATTGGATTGCAGCGAAAATGTGGTTGGAGGCAGCTTGCGCCGCGGCTTCACCGAGTTCGTGGTTGGAGCGATACACGTGGATGTGGAGCAAATCGACGCGGGATTCTAAAAGGGGTTCAGGAGGCATGGTTGTTATTCCGGATTATTTATATACTCAGACAGGTTGGACTGTCAACCGATATTCATAACCAAAAAGGGATTGCCTGTGCTGACAATCCCTTTCAGAGGTTGGATGCAGTTACTGGACTTACTCCGTTGGCAGCCCGGCATTTATCCAGGCAGCAAAGCCACCTTTGAGCGCGGTCACGTTCTTGAAGCCTTTGTTGCGAAGAACTTGCGCCGCAAGGGCGCTGGTCTCTTCGTTGGGTCAGGTGCAGTAGGTGATAATCCAACGATTGGAGTCCAACTGGCGGTAGCGCGCGTCCAGGTCACCATAGGGGATATTGACCGACCCTTTGATATGTTCATCGGTGTAGAATTCAACGTCGCGCACATCCAGGAATATGGCAGAACCGCTGTCGTAAGCTTTTTTGGCGTCCGTCAGACTGGTGCGAGGGATGGTACCGTTGGTTTGCGATGTCGTGGGGTTGCCAGCCACATTGTTTGCCAGGGCTAACCCAAGGATGACCACGATGATTAGAACCACTCCAGTGCCAATGAGTAGGAGCGGACCATACGATGCTGAAGTGTTTTTCCTTTTCATCCGTTGACCTGTAATAAGATAGAATTACTCTTATTTTACCCTAAATTTTCTGATAATTCATCACGAGTTCCAATGCAAATCGTGGGTGTCCATCTGGGGCGGGTTGAGCCACGAGAGCCAGCCAGAGGGGCGGCGCTTTTCGGGGGTGTGACGATCAAAGCCGACGAGGAAGAGACTGATAGCGAGGAAGGCGGCTCCAATCCACTGGGCGGGGGTGAGCGTTTCTGAGAGCCACCAGTGAGCCAGGAAGACGGTAACCAACAACTCACCAAGACCCAGGATGGCAGTCTGCATGCCGCCCAGATGTTTGACGCCCATGAAGAGGGTGATGCGTGAAAAGAAGGTAATGAAGGCCAGTGCTATCACAGGGGTGGGATTGATGGCGGGTTGGGGCAACTGGCGGTCAAAGATGAGAAATGCCAGGAGAACGGTGAGTGTCATTGAGATGAGCGTGTAAAGCGTCACCGTCTGGGCAGGGACTTCAAATAAGATGCGCTGATTTATGATGAGGTGCAGGGCGTAAAGAATGGCTGAGAGCAGCATGCAAACCGCGCCGACCCAGTCGACAGCATTTTGCCCCTGGCTGACCAGAAGAGCAACCCCGGGGATGGCGACCAGCAGACGGATGACGGTCAGCTTCTGAATGGATTGGCGGTCAAGCAGGAGCCAGAAAGCCACAAAAAGGGGATAGAACGAGTAGATCAGCTGCCCGATACTGGCATTGATGCGGCTGAGGCCGATGTAGTAGAACACGGAACCCAGGCCGTTGATAAAGCCAGCCAAAAAGCAGCCTGCCAGGCCGACCGGGTAGATATAAAAGAACTGGCGGTTAAAAACTGCCATGAGGCCCACGAGCAGTAAGGTAGCTAAACCGGTGCGCAAAACGACAACCGCAATTGGGGAAAAACCGAACAAGATTGCTTCTTTGCCGAAGATGGGCGCCATGCCCAGGAAAATGGCAGAAGCCAATGCTGCCTGGATACCCCTGGATCGCCGTTTCTTTTCCATCACTCCCCTGAATCTGGCGCGCTTAGATCAGCGTGCGCACTTCGTCGAGCAAATCATCGTTTAAAAAATCGCCTTTTTGCATGAGGGATTGGATGTGTCCCTTGAGCCGCGTTTTTTCGGCGGGCGTGAGCTCTTTGGCGGTAACAACGATGATGGGGATTTCGGCTGTATCAGGCTGAGCCTGGAGCGCATCCATAACTGAAAAGCCATCCATTTCAGGCATCATTAAGTCAAGGATAAGCAGGTTGGGATGCTCTCTGCGAGCCATTTCAACCGCATCCATGCCATTGGTGGCTTCGAAGAGGGTGTAGTTGCCCTGAGATTGCAGAATTCGACGGATTAACCGGCGGGCATCCGCATTATCATCCACGATGCCGATGCGCGGGAAGCGGTCAATACCGACTTTGCTTAGCGCTGCCAGAAGGCCTTCCTCTGAGCTTTCCTCCATATCGCCGGAAGGAATCACCAGGCTGTGCGACCATCCTTCGCCGAGGATATTGCGTTCGATGGGCGTGGTGTGACCGGTGCAGTTGATAACGACCGTCTCGGAAGGTTTGATGACACCCGCACGAACTAATTTGACTAACCCGGCAAAAGCCACCGCAGCAGCCGGTTCCACGGAGATACCTTCCATCTTGGCAACCAGGTGCATGGCGCGGAAGGCTTCTTCATCTGTGACGCTTTCGATCGTTCCACCGGAGGTGCTGAGCATTTTGTCGCGCAACAGGGTGTAGGTTCGACCGGGGTCGCCGGTGGCAAGGGTGGTGATGAGGGTACTGGGGGATTTGACCGGGATGGCGACCTGGCGGTTTTGCTTCCAGGCGTGAACCATGGGCGCGCAGCCTTCGGCTTGTATCATTGCCATGCGGGGCATGAGGCTTGTCCAACCCATTTTCTGCATCTCATCAAAGCCTTTATGGACGCCCAACGGCCCCAGGCCTCCGCTGACAGACTGGATGTACCAATCAGGCGCCTGCCAGTAGGGGGAGGGTCTATCCAGATGCGGGATTCTGACTCGTGCCAGTTGCTCGGCAATTTCAAAAGAGAGGGTTTTCATCGATTCGACGCAGGGGATGGAGCGGGCGCCGAAATCGTTGAAGAGCCCGCGCTGGCGGGCAAATTCCGCGGCAACTTCCTTGGCCTGGTCGTAGGAGCCCGTTACTTTGATGACCTGGGTGCCGTACAGAGCCACTTCGCGCATCTTTGCGGCCGGTACTGTGCTGGTGAGAAATGCCCACATCTTGATACCTGCCCGGGCAGCGTAGGCGGAATACGCGATGGCGACGTTACCAGTGGAGGCTACCACCATTTCGGTGATGCCAATCTCCTTGAGGGCATTCATGGTTATGGCTGCCTGGCGATCCTTAAACGAAGCAGTTGGTCCCTGGCGCTCATCTTTAATGAATATGTTGGGGCATCCTAGCATCAACCCGAGGTTTGTGGCGCGAATGAGAGGTGTGCCGCCTTCGCCGAGGGTGAGGTCGGGGTTGGGTTTTTGAACTGGCAGCAATTCGCGGTAGCGCCAGATATCAAAGGGGCGAGAAACCAGGCGGGATGGCAGGCTGGCAGCCAGTTCTTTATAGTCATAGCGTGCTTCTCTCCACTGGCCACCGCACTGAGGGCAACTGATAATGCGGGGCGAATAAGCTGCTTTATGAGCGCAATCAATACATTCGACGATAAGTTCAGACATGGTAATCCTTGACGATGTTAAAATCGAATTTTCCGCAGGGCTTGCTCAAGGGTGTTGAGCAATTCCTTCTCGCGTAAAATTCCTTTGTTGAGCATGCTTTGACCAAAGGCGTTCATCTGGGCGAGGTGGTCGGCGGTCAGGTCGGCGCCGGTGAGGACAATAACGGGGATATTTTGCAGGCTGGTGCTGGACCGCAGGTTTTCAAGGATGGCAAAGCCGTTCATGCCGGGCATGAAGAGGTCGAGGATAATCGCATCAGGGGGATTGGTGGTGATGGCTTCCCAGCCGGCAGTCCCACCCTCAGCTAACTGCACCTCGAAGCCGGTGTTTTGGTCGAGCATTTTTTGAACCAGGCGTAGATCTTCAGGGTCGT
>CAYVOX010000201.1:0-4302 GCA_964453035.1 uncultured Anaerolineaceae bacterium | reverse complement strand
GAGCCGGTTAAAGTTGCGACAAATACTAATTTGTGGTTCTCATGCTCGGTCAGTTGGAGTTACCTTCTGGGGGAAATGATCTGTTTTGGGCCAATCCATGCACAGACACGGCGTATTAGTCTTTGATTGCAAGCAGGCAAAGAACTGTAAAGGTCTATAATAGGCTCAGGCTGCGTAAATCTAATTTCCACGCCAGGTCATCTTGCCTCAATTTCAGGAACCGGTAACTTTTTTTCTTATCATCATGACCATTATCCTGGTCACGCCGCTGCTCTCTGAGCGCGTGCGTTTGCCCGGGATTGTGGGTATCATCCTTGGCGGGATGTTGATAGGCCCGCACGGCTTTAACCTCATCGCCGCCAACGACCGCATGGAATTTCTTTCCACCATAGGCCTGGTTTACCTCATGTTCAGCGCCGGCCTGGAGGTGGATTTTCGCCAGTTTATGCGCGTACGTAACCGGGCACTCATCTTTGGCCTGCTGACTTTTTTCATTCCGCAGTTATTGGGCATGGCGCTGGGGTGGCTGTTAGGTTTGCCCTGGCTTGGCATGATCCTGCTCGGTTCGGCGTTTGCCTCGCATACCCTGATTGCTTTTCCCATCCTCACCCGGTTTAGCGTAACCCGCAACGAAGCCGTTGCCATTACCACCGGTGCCACCATTCTGACGGATATTGGCGCCTTTCTCGTCCTGGCAGTGGTTTTGGGTACCAATGGTGGTCAATTAGAGGCAGGTTACTTCATCCGATTGCTCGTCATGCTGGTGGTTTTTGCCTTTCTGACGATATTTGGTTTTCCCCGGCTTGGGAAGTTCTTCTTCAAGCGATTTAACAGCCGCTCGGTGGAATTCCAATTTGTGCTGGTAGCGTTATTTGTGGCTGCCCTCTCGGCGCAACTGATTGGCGTCCATGAAGTCGTAGGCGCATTTCTGGCCGGGTTAGCCATCAACGCTACCCTTCCCCGCCACAGCCCGGTTTCTGGTCATGTTTTGTTCATGGGGGAATCCTTCTTCATCCCCCTTTTCCTGCTTTACTCCGGCATGATTACCGATCCCTTAAGCTTCATCAAGAACCCTCAAACCATGCTGATTGCCGCGGGGATAACCATTGTTGCTTATGTCTCAAAATTCCTGGCTTCGTGGGTGACGGGCTTGCTTTTTCACTACACCCGGACTGAATTTTGGACGGTTTTTGGCCTCTCGCACGCCCAGGCTGCGGTCACCATCCCAACCCTGGTCATTGGCCTGCAGATCGGCCTGTTCACCCCTGAGATTTTCAACGCGGCAATTCTCATGATTTTGCTCACGTCCATCAGCTCACCACTGGTGGTGCAGCGTTTTGCCCCAGGATTGCAACAGGTAGAAGAAATCGAGATTCTACCGCTCTTTCAGCGCATCCTGGTGCCGATTTCGAACCCGGCAACCCAGGAGTACCTGCTCTCCCTGGGCAGCCTGCTGGCAAAAACCAGCAGCGGGGTGGTCATGGCGCTGCACGTTACCCGCGATGCACCCGGTCACCAGTATGAAAAACGCCATCAAAAAGAATTGTTGGACCGCGTCCCCCATATTCTCAGCGACCCAGACCTGCAGGTTGAACTCATCCCGCGCCTGGCAAACACCTACGCCCAGGGAATACTACACACCTCTGTTGAGCGCAATGCCTCATTGATCCTGATGGGATGGCGCGGTAAGCGTACCCTGGAACAAAGCGTTCTGGGCACCGTGCTGGATGAGGTTATCTGGGGCTCGGATATGCCGGTGATGGTGGGCCGGCTCACAAATCCCCTGAATAGCACGCAGAGGGTGCTGCTGCTTTTGCCTGCCAGGGTGGTTGCCCCCTCCGTTTTAAGGCGCATCCTGGAAGCCAACCGGACAATTGCCGCGGCGCTCAATGTGCCGCAGGCCATCCTGGCTGATGCAAGTTATCTCGAGCAAGTTCGAGAGATCTCAGAACCGTTTCAGCAGGATTTTCCCTGCGAGATTGAGCGCATGAGTGGGCCGCTGCGCCCAAAGGCTTTCAATATGGAATCCAGGAACGATTTGCTGGTTGTGCCAGGATTTGGCTCGCGCCAGAGGTTTGCATCCATCCTGGGCAATTTGCCAGAACGCCTGGCAGCCGACTTCAACGGGAACATCGTGATCTTACACTTTGACCGCTAGATCCAGCCGGGTTTGCTTTGGAAAGGCTGCTGCTGCACAAAAAACAGCGCGCCGGTGTGCGGCTCGAGCGTAGCGGCTAAGAACTCAGCTGGGTTTTCAGAGGCAAAGGCGTCGTTCCAGTTGTAAAAGTGAAGCTCAGCGGGCAATCCCAGAGATTTGAAGGAAAAATTTCGCTGTACAGGTGTATCACCGGTGTTGAAAATGAACACTGCGCCTGGCTGCCCTTGCCTCACCTGCACAATCACCGGGTCAAGCGCCTGCACTTCGTGGGAAATCTTCCCGCTGCCCATTTTGCTGACCACCTCCGACCGCCCCAGCAGGGGGTAATCACACAGCCCCCGGTCCGGGTTCAAGAGCAGCTTCCACAGCGCCAGGCGGCGCGGGGATAAGGCTTCCAGCGTGTCGCTGGTCATCATCAATCCGCCAGACATACCCGCGAAAATCGCCAGGGCTTCCAGTTCGCCATCTGCCAGGTTGTGGAACCGTTCGCGGAGCAGGACGCAATCCGGATCGGTCTGCCAGAAGATGCCGTTGGTGAAATTGCGGGTGGCCTGGTCTCTGAGCAGCGATTGCGCCGACTGGTTGCCGCTCCACTCCACGCCCACATCTCGCCCGATGCGCATGCCATCCACCAGTCCCACCGCAGCCCACAGGGGGCAACCGCAGCCCGTCCACAGCGCGTCCCCAATGGCTTCCCGAATCGTCTCGGCTGCCCGGCGCCAGATTTCAATGCGGGTCAGGCCGGGGGTGTGATACTGTACGCGTTCAGGCCCGTAGGCGCAGCCAAAGTACATAAAATCCGTTTTAAAGTATGCGCAGCCCCACTCCCGGTGCCAGGTGTGAAAGACACGGCGCAAATATTCCAGGGCTTGCGGGTGGCTGGCATCGAGGATGTAGTATTCCTCGCTACGTTTGCCCCACCGAAACTCACCGTACAGCTTCATGTGCGCCAGGGGTTGACCGGTGTGCTCGCGCAGTACCCAGTCGGGATGGTCTCTGTAGAGGTGGCTGCGGTTACCCACCAGGAATGGGGCAATCCACAAACCGGGCGTGAATCCAGCGGCGCGGATGTCATCCAGGAGGGGTTTCATCCCGCGGGGGAACTGGGGCTTCACCTCCAGCCAGTCACCCATCTCGGGGGTGAAGCTGTCATCAATTTGAAACACCTGCATCGGCAGGTTTTCTCGGCGGGATACCTCGCCCACGCCCTGCAGGTGCTCAAGGATATTCTCTTCGGTCGCGTAGTTGTAGAGGTTGTACCACGAGCACCAGCCAGTGATGGGCGGTGTTTTACGGGGAGGCACAGGCAAAGCAGCGACCACACGGTGAGCCCATTCGCGCAAGGCTTCCTCTACCCCACCGTGCTCAAAGATAAGCAATCGTTCCGATGCGCAGGTCGTTGAATCCTCGCGGGCTTTACCGTCCCACAGGGTTTCAACCGACAGCTTGACGGGGCTGGAGCGCGTATTGAAGGTAAATGTTTGCTGGAAGCGGTTGTGGCACTCAAAGCCCAGCACCAGGCCGCCCGTTCCATTACGCGGCAGCAGCAGCGTCATGGCAAAGCCGGTCTCGGGGCGCGCCTCACCTGCATCCCAGCCCGCCAGCGCCTCCGGGTCCACGAAGTAGCTACCGTCCCAGGAGTGGTAGCCGTGGCGGAGATACTGGCGCAGGTTTTCAAGCGCCTCAAAGCCGAGTCCAAAGCTGCCCAGCGTGGCAGAATTCACCTCCCCACCAACCGAATAGCGCAGCGCACATTCACCAGCACCGGCGGGGGTGATTTCCAGCAAAAAAACGGCGTTGGTGGGGCGCTCCAGGCGGTACTCAAAAAACAGGCTGTCTCCCTCCTGCCAGCGGCGGGAGGGTGGGGCGGTGTGCTTTTGCCCGTTGACCAGCGGGCGCACCTCTCCCAGGCTGACCACAGAAGAGGATAACGCAGGAATGCCGGTGGGGGAGAGGGTGATTTTCATTGCGTCTTCCTTGCGATTACAACCTGACCTCGGCGTGAGTTTCGCTGGAGCGCTGCGCTGCCAGCACCAGGTCCAGCGAGCGCGCACCTTCGCGCAAGGGTGTGCGGGTTTGCCCGCCGCTCTGGATGGCGCCTACCAGGTCTTTCATCTGCGACAGGAATACATCCCGGTCGGAGG
>CAYVOX010000200.1:0-4354 GCA_964453035.1 uncultured Anaerolineaceae bacterium | reverse complement strand
GCTCTCATCGAGGTGCGCTTCTAAATATTGATCGTACTTATTGTATGCGCTCATGGTTTCCTTTCCGGGTCAGGGTTGAGTGTAAAAAAACCTTGCGGGTAGAATTTCCGGGGTTACAGCGGCGGGGGCGGGGGGCCGAACTGGTAAAAGATGGCGCCAAAGCCGTAAGTGATGAGCAGGCACTTGGGCACCTTTCCAAGCCAGCACCAGAACAGGAACTTGTACCACGGCATTTTAGCGGCGCCTGCCACCATGCCTGCCACGTCAATCAGCACATTGGGGATGAATCCCAGAAAAACAATGGTGATGGGGCCGTATTTTGCCATCCAGCGTTCCAGGCGATCGTACCACGGGTTGCGCTGGATCACTTTTTTGCTGCCCAACCCAGCCAGGTAGCCGGAGAGCTCACCCAGTGCCGCGCCGGTGGCAAACAGCATGCCTGCCAGGAAAGGATCAAGCACTGAGGCGGAAGCCGCCAGCACCACCAGACCCGGCATCGGCGCGAACATCGCCGCGGAGGCCACCAGTCCCACCAAAAAGATGCCCGGGTAACCCCAGGCGCCCAGGGCGCGGATGGCGTCGCGCTCCAGGTAGATGAGCACCGACAGCAAAATGACCAGGATGATGATGACGGCGCCAATGAGTTTGCTGCGGGTCTCAGGTGTCATAGGGGAGGAAGTTTATTCGCCTGTTTGTAAGAGGTTAGCGATGCGCGCAATGACCATATCCATCGCCACGGTATTCAGCCCGCCCTCTGGAATGATGACATCGGCGTAGCGCTTGGAGGGTTCCACAAATTCAAGGTGCATGGGTCGCACCGTGGTGGAATACTGGTTGATGACCGAGTCGATGGTGCGCCCGCGCTCGTTGATATCCCGCTGGATGCGCCGTATCAGGCGAACATCCGCATCCGTATCCACAAAAATCTTGACGTCGAAGAGCTTGCGCAGTTCGGCTTCGGCAAAGATGAGGATGCCCTCCACCATGATGACCCGTTGCGGCTCAATGTGCAGCGTTGCTTCGGTGCGGCGGTGGTGGGAAAAATCATACACCGGCAGGTCGATGGTCTGCCAGGCTTTGAGACGCAGGATATGCTCAATCATCAGTTCGGTTTCCAGCGATTCGGGGTGGTCAAAGTTGATTTGAGCGCGCTGGATGGGGGGCAGGTGGGTCAGGTCGCGGTAGTAGGCATCGTGTGGCAGGTAGGCAATGCGGTCAGCGCCGACGCGCTGCAGGATGACGTTGGCGACGGTGGTCTTGCCGGAGCCGGAACCGCCGGCGATACCGATAACGATGGGGGTTTCAAAGGGGGGCATGGGGAAATTATACCATCAGGGCTGGTCTGATCAGGGCGAAAAATGGTTGAAGGCCGCTTTTGCGGCCTTCATTTTGTGGAGCCACCGAAGGGATTTGAACCCTTGACCTGGCGTTTACGAAACGTCTGCTCTGCCGACTGAGCTACGGTGGCGGCGCGAAATATTATATCAGCACCCTGATATAATAGGCAAGAGAATGCTCAACATTGCCATGCTCTCTTACCACACCTGCCCCCTGGCAGTCCTGGGCGGCAAGGATACCGGCGGCATGAACGTTTACGTCCGCGAGCTCACCCGCCACCTGGGACCGCTTGGCGTGCATGTGGACGTCTTCACCCGCTCGCAGGATGAGCATGTGCCCCACGTGCTGCACGACCTGGGCTACGGCAACCGCGTGGTGCACATCCCCGCCGGTCCCGAGGTGCCCCTGCCCAAGAAGGACCTGGGCAGCTACCTGTCTCAGTTCGTGGGCGGCATTCAAGCCTTTGCGGCAGGAAAGGGCATTCGCTACCACCTGATTCACAGCCACTACTGGATGAGCGGGGTCGCCGCCGGGCAGCTCAAAACCGCCTGGGATGTGCCCGTGGTGCACATGTTCCACACGCTGGGCTTGATGAAAAACCGCATCGCCCGCGATGATAGCGAGCGGGAGGGGGCCTACCGCCTGGACGGCGAGCGTGAAACGCTGCGCATAGCCGATAAAGTGATTGCGCCAACCTATGCCGAGCTTTCGCAGCTTGAGTTTCTTTACGGTGCCAGCGCCAAAAAGGTGGCAATTATCCCGCCGGGGGTGGATACCAGCCATTTTTACCCCATTCCACCGGATGAAGCCAAGGCGGTGGTGGGCATTGCCCCCGGCGAGCAAATGATCCTGTTTGTGGGGCGGGTAGAACCGCTCAAGGGCATCGAAACGCTCATCCGCGCTATTGCCATCCTCAAAAACCACGGCGACCTGACTGACTTCCCCTTTTATTTAGCCATCATCGGCGGCGACCCCAACGCCACCCCGCAGGCTATGAACGCCGAAATGGCGCGCCTGCAGGCGCTCAGCCGGCAGCTTGGACTGGGCAACCTGGTGTTGTTCCTCGGCAAGCGCGGGCAGGATTCGCTCCCGTACTACTACTCCGCGGCGGAAGTGCTGGTGATGCCCTCGCATTACGAATCCTTTGGCATGGTGGCGCTGGAGGCGATGGCGTGCGGCACGCCGGTGGTTGCCTCTCAGGTTGGCGGGCTGGCTTTTCTGGTGCAGGATGGTCAGACGGGCTACGTGGTGCCGGATAACGACCCCCAGGCGCTGGCTGACCGCCTGGCACAGCTC
Source organism: uncultured Anaerolineaceae bacterium (assembly GCA_964453035.1). Taxonomy (GTDB): domain Bacteria; phylum Chloroflexota; class Anaerolineae; order Anaerolineales; family Anaerolineaceae; genus CAYVOX01. The sequence goes on along the minus strand of CAYVOX010000200.1, from coordinate 1,720 downwards.
ATTTGCCAGCCTGAGTTGCGCCAGAAGCTGGGCCAGCAGGCAGCCACCTACGCCCGCGGCTATTCCTGGGAAGCCATTGCCGGGCGCATCCTGGAGGTGTACCGGCAGGTTTTAAGCCCGCCAGTCGCCGGGGTCGACCCGTCATCATCGGATAAGGACGAGTGCGGCCCGTAACTCAGGCGTATCCCCCGTTTTTCGCTCAACTTTTGTGGTGCAGCAGGCGCTGTTCGTAGATTCGCCGCACGGTAGTTTCAATTTCCGGACGGCGCACTTCCAGGTCGGCCACTGCATAACGCGCCATCACCTGCTGGATCAAAGTGGAGGCGGCAACAAGGTGGCTGTCAAACGTGAAGGTGGCCTGCCTTCCCTGGCGCAAGGGAGGCGGCAAACCCGGCAGGCTCACCTCGGCATATTCTTCCGCCAGCGTCACTACCAGCGCGCGCTCCGTCTCAAACTGACCAATCAGGGCGCCCAGGCTGCCGTCATACAACACCTGCCCCAGGTCCAGGATGATGACCCGTTCGCACAGCTTTTCGATATCGGAGAGGTCGTGCGTGGTGAGGATGATGGTGGTACCCCGCTCAGCGTGGATGAACTTGATGAACTGGCGGATGCGCTCCTTGGCAACCACGTCCAGACCGATGGTGGGCTCATCCAGGAAGAGCAGCGGTGGTTCGTGCAGCAACGCCGCGCACAGGTCAGCGCGCATGCGTTGCCCCAGCGAAAGGCTGCGCACTGGCGAGGTGAGGAACGCCTCCAACTCCAGCAGTTCGGTAAACTCAGCCAGGTTGCGCCGGAAACGTTCCGGGGGGATCTGGTACATCGGCTGCAATAGTTCAAAGGTATCCATCACCGGCAGGTCCCAGTAGAGGGTGGTGCGCTGCCCGAAAACTGCCCCGATGCGCGCCACGTAGCGGGTACGGTCGCGCCACGGAACGAATCCATCCACAATAAGCTCGCCGCTGGTGGGCACCAGCAGCCCGGTGAGCATTTTTAGCGTGGTGGATTTGCCAGCCCCGTTTGGCCCCAGGTAGCCCACCAGTTCACCTTTTTCCAGTTCAAAACTCACCCCGTTGACTGCCGTCACTGTTCTGAAGCGCGGCGCAAGCAGGTTGCGCAGCCCTCCCAGCCAACCCTGATGCGATTGGTTCACCCGAAACGTTTTAACCAGCTGCTTGACCTGAATAATGGGGGGCATTGGCTAACTCCCGGTACTGTGATAATGTCTCACGCCGAACCGCCAGAACCACAGGGCTGCCAGCATCATCAGCGCGGCTGCCGCCGGCGCCAGGAAAGGGGCAAAGGATGGAAAATTGAAGGGGTCGGGCTTATCCAGAAAGTAGAGCGCCGGATAAAAGTTGATAAAAATAAACGGAATCACGTACGTGAAGAAGCGCAGAATCCACTGCGGATAAATTGTCATCGGGTAGGAGGTCAATTCCACGCCGCCGTAAGTGACGATGTTGACGGCTTCCACCGGCTGCACCGTCCAGAAGGTGAGCGTGCTGCCGGCAATGAATAACGCCCCGAAGGAAATCACCTGGCTGGCCAATACCACCGGCAGGTAGAGTAGCTTGCCCGGGGTCCAGGCAATCGAGGTTGTTGCCAGCCCTAATCCCAGCACAATCAATCCCTCAAAAATGCGCCCCAGCCGCCGCAGCATGAATTTTGACCCCAGAACCTGCAGGGTGATGTTGACCGGGCGCAGCAAGAATTGATC
>CAYVOX010000199.1:0-4360 GCA_964453035.1 uncultured Anaerolineaceae bacterium | reverse complement strand
AAAACCCCCCACCATATGGAACGCCAACAAAAAGCTCATCTCCATTCAAAGCCACTGCATAGCCGAAATAATTCGTGTACGGAAAATCACCCTCATAAACCAATTTTTGTTCAATGATCCATGATGAACCGTCCCAAGTAAAAATATAGACGGCTCCTTTATATCGAATCCCATCAACCGTAGCAGTACGCATACCCACCACTAACCTGCCACCTTCCATCACAACAGAGCCGTCAAAAGAGCAATCCTCCGGTAAGTCAGGCATAATTATTTCAGATTCATAAAGCCAGGTTTTGCCATCCCAAAGGTAAATGATAACGACGCTTCTTTGATGATCCATATCCCGCCCGCCAACCGCAAAAAAATTCTCAGCCATTGAGATTGGCCCGGTAAATAATCGATTCTGAGGCAATTCGGCAGCAGAGAGCGTTAAAAACATCTGCCAGCCCTGGGATGATTTTTCGTATATTATGAGATTATTATGACCATAAGGACATGTACCAGGTTCAGGACTGACTCCTGCGACCAGAAAACGGTCATTCATTGCCAGGTATGATCCAAACCGCCCCTCTAAATCTAAAGAGCTTGCCGAGAGAAGGGTCTGCTGTAGAAAAGTGCCTTGAAAGGTAATAGCGGATGATACAGGATCATTAAACCTGAGCAATAGAACAACAAGAAACAATAAACTAAAGTGTCTAGTGTGGTTTTTCATCTTCGATTGGTCTATCGCTAAGAATTGTGAACTAGCCTCGCGCAGGCTTCCACCGCCAGCCAGAACATCAAGGCGCGGCTGTCTTTGCGCTTGTGCCAGGTGCGCCCATCCCAGCCCTCCGGCACCACCAGGTCGCCGCCGTAAACGAGTTGCCCCACCTCCACCCCGCGGAACTGCCCCACGGCAAAGAAAGCCGCCGCTTCCATCTCTACCACCACGCAACCCTCAGCCATCCGCGCGGCGCGGCGAGCTGCCGTCTCGCGGTAGATGGCATCCGTCGTCCAGGCTTTACCGGCCAGGTAGGCCACGCCCCGCGCCTGCAGGGTTTGCTCCAGCGCGGTAACCGCCCGCGGGCTGGGTTCCACCTCGCGCGCCGGCGGCAGATAGTGGTAACTGGTGCCCTCGTCGCGCACGGCAGCCGTGAGCACCACCGGGTGCCCCGCCACAATGTCCCTGTTCAGCACCCCCGCCCCGCCGCACGCGATGAAGCTGCTCACCCCCAGCGCAATCACCTCCTCCAGAAAACCCGCCGCCAGCGGCGCGCCCACCCCCGGATGAAAAACCAGCAGGGGTGTGCCGTTCCAGGTGAGCGTAAAAAGCGGGTTGTCGCCAATCTCCGATTTCAGGCTGCTGACGCGCGTCAGCCTGCCCCCCGCTTCAAGCTCCCGCAGCACGTCGTTGAAAAAGCACATCACCGCCCCGCGCGGGATAGGCGCAGGCATCTGCGGAGCGCCGGGCTGTAAAATAGCCTGCGCGTTGGGGTCAAATTCAAGTATAGGGAAAGACATAGGCGCACCTAAAAACAGGATCAGCCTATTCTACCACTGCTCCATGCAGGCTGGAGTGTACACTCAGGGGCAGACGGCGTCTGCCCGGCCCATAGCAAAATTAAGGCAGGGGCGTCAACGCCATGCGGAAAGACCCGGGCCGCAACGTGCCCACCGGGCGGGCAGCGGCTGTCTCACCAGGCAGCAGTCGGAAGCTGAACGCCTGCATCAACATCGCAAGGATCAGCGGAGCCTCCATCAGCGCAAACGGCATGCCGATGCACTGGCGCGGCCCGCCGCCAAACGGAAAATACGCATAACGCGGTCGGGCGTTGACCTGCTCCGAAGTGAACCGCTCCGGTCTGAATGCGCCGGGGGCATCCCAGTAAGCCGGCAGGCGGTGCGTGACGTACGGGCTCACCAGGATGACCGCTTTGGCCGGCAGGGTGAAGCCGCCCAGCGTATCCTCCTTCTCGAGGATGCGCGCAAACATCCAGGCCGGCGGGTACAGCCGCAACGCTTCATCGAACACCTGGCGCATGAAGGTCAATTTGCCGGTTTCCTCAAAAGTCGGCGCGCGGCCTGCCAGCACCTGCTGCAGTTCAGCCCTCACCGCGGCCTCAGCCTGCGGGTGACCGGAAAGCAGGTAAAACGTCCACCCGAGCAGCGAGGCGGTGGTCTCATGCCCCGCCAGGAAGATGGTCATCACTTCATCGCGCATTTGTTTGTCGCTCATCGCCGCGCCCGTCTCGGGGTCACGCGCTTCCATCATCGCCGAGAGCAAATCCCGGCGTTCCGGGCTGCCTGTTTTGCGCCGCTCCGCGATGATGCGGTACACCAGCTCCTCCAGGCGGCGGGTGGCCGCCTTGAAGCGCAGATTGGTGGGCGTGGGCAGCTTGTGAACAAACTCACCCGGCGAAAGCAGGAAGGAATTGAAATACTCCAGCGCCGTGGAAAAATCCTCCGTAATCTCCTTAGACCGGTCGCCGATATCCGCGCTGAACATGGTGCGCAGGATGATGGTCTGGGTGAGCGTCATCATCTCCGCGGCGATATCCCGCGCTATGTCAGGCTGCGCCTGCCACTTCTGGATGGTCTCGCGCGTGGCCTGCTCCATGATCGGCAGGTATTCTCCCATCATCTGCCGGCTGAAGGAAGGCTGCATCAGGCGGCGCTGGCGCAGCCACAGGTCACCGTCGCTGGTCAGCAGCCCGTCACCCAGCACAGGTTTGGTCACGTCGTAAGCCTTGAGGTAATTCTTATTGTTGTCCACCAGGATGCGCTTAACATCCTCCGGCTCCGTCACCAGGTAGGTGCGCGCGCGCAGCAGGTTTAGCTCAACTACCGGGCCAAAATCCAGCGCCGAGTTGAGGAAGAAGCCCAGCGCGTCCCGCGCCATCCACGGGATGGAGCCCAGCAGCGGCAGGGAGCGCGCCCGCGGCGGGCGTGTTGAGGTAGTTGCAGGTTTTTCAGACATCAGTTTTTCCTCTCTGCGCAGCTTTGCGCGTGAAAATGAGCGGCAGCAGCGGTAGGGCTAACACATTCAGCGCCGCGATCATCATAAAGGTGAGCTGGAAGCCGGAGGTTTGCACCAACCAGCCGCTCAAGCCCAACCCCACCGCCGTTCCAATGTTGGCCACCGCCATCAGGATCGAGAACATGGAAGCCGCGATGCGCGGGTCGGTCAGCTCCATCGAAACGGCAAAATAAACCGTCTCGTAGTAGCCAAACGCCAGTCCAAACAGGATGACCAGCGGCCAGGCCATTTCGGGCACCACCACCGCCCCCAGCAGCAGCACGCTGGCAAAGGTGATGCCGATAGCAATCAGCACAGCGCGCCTGTGACCGGTGCGGTCAATCAACCGCCCGCCGGTCAGCCCGCCCAGCACCACACCCGCACCCCAGGCCGTCGTCACCCAGCCCGCCGTGGCGTAATCAATATTGAACTGGCCCTGCAGAAAGGGGTTTACTATCTGGTTGGCGGCGTTGATGATCAGCGAGTAGAGCGCCCCCAGCGCGCCCAGGGCAATCACGGACCTGGCCTTGAACGCGCTAAAAGCCTTCCACTCAAAGCGCCGTTCCGCCGGACGGGGCGGCTCTTTAGCCATCAACACCAGCGGCAGCGGCAGCAGCGTCAGCACCGCCAGCAGCCAGAACGCCCCGCTCCACGAGAGGTTTTGCACAATCCAGCCCAGCGCCGCCGAGATGAGCACCACCCCCAGCGCCCGCCCGCCCACCATAATACCCTGGATGGTGCCGCCTTCCGCAACCGGGGTGGTATCCAGCGCCAGGCCGTCGGTGCAGGTATCGTACAGCGCCTGGCCCGACATCAAAACAAACGCCAGCAGCGCAAACAGCCAGAACTGGTTGCCAGGGTGAATAGCCGGCGCCGCCACCAGGCACAGCGCCTGCAGCACCAGCCCAAAGACGATGTACGGCTTGCGGTGGCCCAGCTTGAGAAAGTTGAACCGGTCAGAGAGCATGCCAAAGAAGATTTTGATGATGAAGGGGATAATGGCGATGGTACCCATCAACCCCACCTGGCTCATGGTGAGCCTGTACGAGAGCAGGTAGAGCGAGTTGAGCGAGGTGAAGTAGCTGAGGATGGCCCCCTCGGCAAAGTAGATGAGGCCAAACATGGCGTAACGGGCGGTTTTGGAGGGGAACATGGCGGCTCCTGGATGGGAATAAATTGAGTATAGAACCATCGCCCCCGAGCGTCAACCGCAAATTGCCGCCAGTCACTGCCCTCAACCGGTTTACTTTCATGTCCGGAATGCTATAATAATCCTAGCCACCTGTCAGTTTCACGAATCTTAACCAGAGAAGTGTTGTCATTCTGAGCCTGAGCGCAGCGAAGGCGAAGAATCTCGTTATGATG
>CAYVOX010000198.1:0-4399 GCA_964453035.1 uncultured Anaerolineaceae bacterium | reverse complement strand
TGACAGTTGTAGGGTGGGTTCGCTTATGAACCCACCGCCGCGGGTTGAAACACCCACACCGAATAGACCTGTTAGGTTTTAAAAACCTAACAGGTCTCCTGTCGCCTGCGGAGAGCGCGCAGCGATCGCGGCTTTCATCACCCCACCACCACGACCTGACAGTTGTAGGGTGGGTTCGCTTATGAACCCACCGCCGCGGGTTGAAACACCCTCGCCCAAAAGACCTGTCAGGTTTTTAGAAACCTGACAGGTCTCGTCTACATTCGGGGACGCGGGCTGGAGCAAAAGAGGAATACCGGCTTTCATCCCCACCACCCCCAAACCCCAAAGGTTTCTAAAAACCTTTGGGGTTTTGCAAATAAATAACAGGTCTCCTGTCCTCCATCGCTCAGACGCGGGCCGGAGCAATAAGATTGGGCCTATCATTTGCTATCAAAAAAACCCTCCAGGCCGCTTAACCTCTTGAATCCGCCCCCCTGGTGCTTTACACTAACAGCAAAAGAAGCTTACAGGAGGCTGGCATGAACACGGTGAGGCATATTTTGCAAATCAAAGGGTTTGACGTGTGGTCAATTGCCCCCGGGCAAACCGTGTTTGACGCGCTGCGCATGATGGCGGATAAGGGCGTGGGCGCGCTGGTGGTGCTGGATGGCGACGCTCTGGTGGGCATCCTCAGCGAGCGCGATTATGCTCGCAAGGTGATTCTGCTGGGCAAATCCTCCAGGGATACACCCGTGCGCGATATTATGACCGCCACGGTGTTCACCGTGCACCCCGACCAGACGGTGGAGGAAGCGCAGCAGATGATGGTCGAAAAGCGGGTGCGCCACCTGCCCGTGATGGAGGACGGGGCGATCATCGGGGTGATTTCGATTGGGGATGTGCTGCGCCACATCATTTACCGGCAGCGAAAAGCCCTGCGCGAGATGGAAGAGCGGGCGCTGCGCGGCGGACCGCTTTGATCCCCCTTAAAAGCAACACGCCAGCGGAGTGAGGGGGGCACCCCGCTAGCGAGTTACAGATATTTTCACATATTCGGCGAATAAAGTCAAGTAAGAATTTGATAAGAAACTCACCGGCCTCACAGCGGATGGAGCGGGGGAACTCAGCCGCCTGTGCCTGCCTGCCGCCGCGCTCCTGAGGCAAACTGTACCGGCGATTGATTATATAATAAAGCATCCCCACCCCCCGGAGGCCGTATGCTGACCTGTTTCAGCACCTTCCCCAAAATTGGAATCCGCCCGGCGATTGATGGGCGGCGCAACGGCGTGCGCGAGAGCCTGGAAGCCCAGACGATGGGCATGGCGCGCGCCACCGCTGACTTTTTAAGCGCCAACCTGCGCTACCCGGATGGCTCACCGGCGGAATGCGTGATTGCCTCCAGCACCATCGGCGGGGCGGCGGAGGCTGCCGCCTGCGCGGAGCAGTTTGAGCGCGCGGGGGTGGGCGTTTCCATCACCATCTCGCCGTGCTGGTGTTACGGCGCTGAGACGATGGACATGCATCCCTTCCTCCCCAGGGCGGTGTGGGGCTTTAACGGCACCGAGCGCCCGGGCGCGGTTTACCTGGCGGCGGTGCTGGCGGCGCACAATCAGAAGGGGCTGCCGGCCTTTTCAATCTACGGGCGCGATGTGCAGGATGCGGACGATGCCAGTATCCCGCCAGACGTGCAGCAAAAGCTGCTGCGCTTTGCGCGCGCCGGGCTGGCGGTGGCCCTCATGCGGGATAAATCTTACCTGGCGCTGGGGGGCGTTTCGATGGGCATCGCCGGCTCGATGGTGGACCAGGCCTTCTTCGAGCGCACCCTGGGCATGCGGGTTGAGTCGGTGGATATGAGCGAATTCACCCGGCGCATCGAGCGCGGGATTTTTGACCCCTCGGAATACGCGCGCGCCCTGGCGTGGGCGCGGGCAAAATGCATCGAAGGGCGCGATTACAACTCGCCCGCAAAGCAGCGCAGCCGCGCGCAAAAGGAGCAGGACTGGGAGACGGTGGTCAAGATGGCGCTCATCGGGCGCGACCTGCTGGTGGGCAACCCGCGCCTGGCTGAGCTGGGTTTCGACGAGGAGGCGCTGGGGCACAACGCCCTGGCGGGCGGCTTCCAGGGGCAGCGCGCCTGGACGGACCACTCTCCCAACGGCGACTTCATGGAAGCCATCCTCAACTCCTCTTTCGACTGGGACGGCATCCGCGCGCCTTACATCTTCGCAACCGAAAACGACAGCCTGAACGGCGCTTCCATGCTGCTGGGCTACCTGCTGACCAACACCGCGCAGATCTTCGCGGATGTGCGCACCTACTGGAGCCCGGCAGCGGTGAAGCGCGTCACCGGGCACCAGCTGCAGGGGCGGGCGGCGGGTGGGCTCATCCACCTCATCAATTCCGGCGCGGCCACCCTGGATGCGACCGGCTGCCTGAGGCGGGATGGGCATCCGGTGATGAAGCCTTTCTGGGAAATCTCTCCCTCCGAGGTGGAAGCGTGCCTGCAAGCCACCCGCTGGCACCCGGCCAATACCGGCTACTTCAGGGGCGGGGGGTTTTCTTCAGGGTTTGTGACGCAGGGCGAGATGCCGCTGACCATGAGCCGCATCAACCTGGTGCGGGGATTGGGTCCCGTGCTGCAGATTGCGGAGGGCTGGGCGGTGGATCTGCCCGCCGAGGTGCACACCGCGCTCAGCGAGCGCACCGACCCCGCCTGGCCGACCCACTGGTTTGCCCCGCGCCTCACCGGGCAGGGCGCTTTCAGCGATGTTTACAGCGTGATGGCGGGCTGGGGGGCCAATCACGCGGCGGCCAGTTACGGGCACATCGGCGGCGACCTGGCTTCTCTGGCGGCTGCGCTGCGCATCCCGGTGAGCCTGCACAACCTGCCGCCCGGTGACCTGTTCAGGCCGAGCCTGTGGGGCGCGTTTGGCACCGCAGATGCAGAGGGGGCCGATTTCCGCGCCTGCGCCGCGCTGGGTCCGCTTTACGGCAGATATTAGCCATGCACAGGGAGGCTCAATGAAACGCTACGCTCAACTCATCGGCGTGAAGGCCGAGGCGCTGGAGGAGTACAAACGCATCCATGCCGCGGTGTGGCCCGAGGTGCTGCAAACCATCCGCGCCTGCAACATCCGCAATTACTCCATTTTTTATCGCAATGGCCTGCTGTTTGCCTATTTTGAATACATCGGCAGCGATTTTGCCGCCGATATGCGCAAAATGGCCGCCGACCCGAAGACGCAGGCCTGGTGGAAGCTGACCGACCCGATGCAGGATCCTCTTCCCGACCGCGCTGAGGGGGAGTGGTGGGCCTCGCTGGAGGAAGTCTTCCACACGGATTAGGCGCGGCGGAGTTGGCCTGCCCAATCATCAGTCTGGAATGACCTCCATCCGGCAAAACCAGGCATGCAACCAGGGGTCAAGGGGGCTGTCTAAAAAGTCCATTTTTGTCATGCTGAGCGTAGCGAAGCATCTCGCTAAAAATGTAGAGACTCTCACCTGCACCCACCGCAGGTGCGGTGTCGCTTCGCTCACTCAAAGAGTGCTCTTCGAGCAGAGTGACATACTCCTTTTTGGACAGCCCCCAGCTCGCCTCTGGCAGCTATTGAAGCCCTATGCCCCCTCTTTTCCCTGACTTCCAATAAAACGGGTTAACCCACCGCGGTTAACCCCAAATTCACAGCTTGACAGGGTGTGTGGTTTAATAGATAATAAATTAGAACAATTTTTCTATATTTAAGGTGAGCAAAACTGATGACGCGACTGATAATCCTGCCGAACGACCAGGTGCAACTGCAACTTGAGTCCCCCCTGCCCGCCGCGGAGCTGGCTGAGAGCATCAACGCCGGTAAGGTGCCCGAGGTGATCCTCAACGCTTACCCGGCACCCATCCCCACGCTGCTGGCGGTGTGCGTGGGCGCTCAGGTGGTGGCCTTCCCCGCCGACCCGCTGAACGCCATTCCGCTGGGCAACCAGGCGATGCTGACCCCGCGGCTGCTGGCGGTGCTGAACGGCCTGGCGGATGGGCTGACCACCAACCAGATTGCCATGCAGGTTGGCGTCAGCGCGCGCACGGTGGAGCACCACATCACGGCGCTGCGCAAGCGGCTGGGGGTGGAAAAACGCCTGCAACTGGCCGCGCGCGCCATCGCCCTCGGGCTGATTTCTTCCAACCGGTCTTCTTCCTGAGGGGGACATGCCGCCCCGCCCTTGCCCATGGGGGGATCGCGCAGATTTGTAGGTCGGGCTTGCAGCCCGACGAAAGCAGTTACCCCTCCTTTTCTCCCCGCGCCGGGGAGAGAAGGAGGCCGGGAGGATGAGAGAGATCACCACAACACCCTCCGCCTGCGCAGCACCTAAGCCGCCCGCCAGCGCTGGTAGAGCGCCAGCCGCCCGCCGTGACCGTCCGATTCAA
>CAYVOX010000197.1:0-4401 GCA_964453035.1 uncultured Anaerolineaceae bacterium | reverse complement strand
TGGCCCACCCCAGCCCACCCCCACCGCGCGCCAGCGGGTTACCCTGGCCGACTTACTGGCAGCCGGGCATCTGCGCGCGGGCCAAACCCTGTTTTTTGGCGCAAATGGCGGGCCAACAGCCTTGATTAACAGCGCGGGCAAGGTAGAATATGAAGGAACCAGCGGCACCATTCACCAGGTCGCCCGCAAAATCCGCAATGCGCCCTGCAACGGCTGGGAATGCTGGTTTTATGAAGATGGTTCACAGCAGCGCCATGCGCTGAATGAGCTGCGCCGAAAAATGCAACATCCATCCCCAACAAACGAGGAGCAAGCATGACCCCCACCCCCACCACCCTGTTCAAGCAATCCAAATGGAGCCTGGCGGACCTGTTCCCGGCTGCCGCAAGCCCGGAACTGGAAGGCGCCTTTAAAACGCTGGATGAAAAAGTGAGCGCCTTTGAGGCGCAGCGCCCGAAGCTGACGGCGGAGATCGATGCGGAAGATTTTATGGATATCGTCAAGCAGGCCGAGGATATCACCCGGCTGGAACACCGCGTTTACGCTTTTGCCAACCTGTGCTTTGCCGAAGATACCCAGAGCCAGTCGGCCCAATCGCTGATGGCGCGGGTTGAGCAGGCCATGGCGGAGCTTTCCAACCGCTCGCTGTTCTTCAGCCTGTGGTGGAAGGACTTGCCGCAGGCGGCGGCTGAGCGGCTCTCGGCGGTGGCGGGGGATTACCGCTACTGGTTGGAGGAGATGCGCCATTTCAAACCCCACACGCTGAGCGAGGCCGAGGAAAAAATCGTCAACATCAAGAATGTGACCGGCTCAAGCGCCTTGAACATGCTGTACGATTCCATCACCAACCGCTACACCTTCAAGATCACGGTGGCAGGCGAAGAAAAGGAACTGACCCGCGGACAGTTGATGACCTACGTGCGCCAGGCCGACCCCGCCCTGCGCGCTGCCGCCTACCAGGAGCTTTACCGCGTGTACGGGCAAGATGCCCCCATCCTGGGGCAGATTTACCAGGCGCTGGTGCGCGACTGGCGCAACGAGCAGGTGCGCCTGCGCAAATTCAACGAGCCGATTGCGGCGCGCAACCTGATTAACGACATCCCCGATGCGGTGATTAACACCCTGCTGGATGTGTGCCAGAAGAACACCGGTATTTTCCAGCGCTTCTTCCGCCTCAAAGCCCGCCTGATTGGCGTGGAAAAGCTGCGCCGCTACGACGTTTACGCGCCGGTGGTCAAATCCGATAAAACCTACGCCTTCAGTGATGCCGCCCAGATGGTGCTGGAATCGTTCTACGAGTTCGCGCCGCGCCTGGCAGCGCTGGCCCGGCAGGTGTTCATTGAAAACCACCTGGATAGCGAAGTGCGCAAGGGCAAGATGGGCGGGGCCTTCTGCCTGACGGCTGTGCCCGACCTGACCCCCTGGGTGATGCTCAACTACCAGGGCCGCGCGGATGATGTGGCTACCATGGCGCACGAGTTGGGGCACGCCATCCATTCGCAGCTGGCGGCGGGGCACTCGGTGTTCACCTTCCACGCCTGCCTGCCGCTGGCTGAGACGGCCTCCACCTTTGGCGAGATGATGCTGCTCGACCGCCTGCTGGCTGAGGAGCAGGATGAGGGCGTGCGGCGGGATATCCTCTTCCGCCAGGTGGACGATGCTTACGCCACCATCCAGCGCCAGTCGTTCTTTGCGCTGTTTGAACGCCAGGCGCATGAAATGATCGAGCAGGGCGCCTCGGTGGATGAACTGGCTGAAGCCTACATGAAGAACCTCAAAGACCAGTTCGGTGACGCGGTGGAAATTGGCGACGAGTTCAAGTGGGAATGGGTCTCGATCCCGCACATCTACAACGTGCCGTTCTACGTGTATGCCTACACCTTCGGACAACTGCTGGTGCTTTCGCTCTACAAGCAGTTCAAACAGGAAGGCGAGACCTTCAAGCCGCGCTATTTGAAGATCCTCTCCACCGGCGGCTCAGAGGCGCCCGTCAAAGTGCTGGCGGATGCCGGCATTGACGTTTACCAGGCTTCCTTCTGGCAGGGCGGCTTTGACGTGATTGCCGAGGCGGTTGAAAAACTGGAGAAAATGTCGTAAAGGAAAACAATTAACGCTACCGGGTCGTGGGCGCGGAGACCGCGCCCACGATTAACACAAATGCCCAAAAGTGGAGGCCGCGCATGTATTTTGTCATCGAGGGCGTGATCGGGGTGGGCAAAACCACGCTGGCGCGCATGCTCCAGCCGCGGTTTGAGGCCAATCTCAACCTGGAAGTGTTCGAGGAGAATCCGTTCCTGGGCAATTTTTACCAGGACCGCGCCCGTTACGCCTTCCAGACGCAGATGTTCTTCCTGCTCAGCCGCTACTACCAGCAGCGCCGCAACGTGCCGCAGGTTCTGGCGGATGGAAAGAACCTGATTGGCGATTACACCTTTGAAAAAGACGCCCTGTTCGCGCGCATCAACCTGCACGGCGACGAACTTGAGATGTATTACCGCCTGCACGAGGCGCTGGCGGAGAAAATCCCTCCGCCGGACCTGACGGTTTACCTGCGGGCCAGCACGGATATGCTCATGCAGCGCATTGCCCTGCGCGACCGCTCCTACGAGCGCCAGATGGAGCGGGATTACATCGCCCAGTTGAACCAGGCCTACGACGATTTCTTCATCAACCAGACCAAACACCGCTCACCGGTGCTGGTGATTGACAGTAACGCGCTGGATTACGTGCGCTTCCCCGATGACCTGACCTGGATTGAGAACCGCATCCGGCAGGCGCTGCAGGTGGGTCCCTACCAGCCGGAATTGCCCTCCGTTGAGCAGAGTTAATGCTATACTGAAAGAGCCATGCGCATCACCCGCGAAACCCTGCTAAAAATTGCCCGCGATACTGCCGCCGAGCGCGTGCGCATCAGCCGCCGCCTGGTGTGCATCTACCTGACCGGCTCGCTGCTCACCGAAGATCCCCTGCTGGGCGGCACAGCCGATATTGACCTGGTGTTCATCCACGATGCCGAACCGGCCCTGGCGCGCGAAGTGGTGCGCCTGACGGATGACGTCCACCTGGATATCGCGCACCTCTCGCAGGATCACTTCCAGCAGCCGCGCCGCCTGCGGCTGGATGCCTGGCTGGGCTCGTACATTTGTAATCATCCCCTGGTGCTGCATGACAGCATGCACTGGTTTGATAAGGTGCAGGCCATCATCAGCGCCCAGTTTTACCAGCCGGAGAACACCCTCAACCGCGCGCGGGCGCTGGCCGAACAGGCACGCGGGCACTGGATGAGCCTGCACGAAGGCCTGGAGGGGGCTTCAGCCACCGGCGCGGTCAACCAGTACCTCAAGGCGCTGGAGCAGGCGGCCAATGCCGTGGCGGTGCTGAACGGCGCGCCGCTGACGGAACGGCGCTTCTTTGTGAGCTTTCCGCAGCGGGCGCAACTGCTGGGCCGCCCTGAACTCTCGGCGGGGCTGGTCGCTCAACTGCTTCTGGCGGCGCCGGAGCCGGGCGCGTGGCCGGGCTGGCTGCCCGGGTGGAAGGCAGCCCTGCAGGAGGTGGGCCAACTGGCGGATTGTCCCGCGCGGCTGCACCCGGCGCGGCTGGGCTATTACGAGCGGGCGGTGGCGGCACTGCTGGAGACCACCCCCCCGGCGGCGCTCTGGCTGCTGCTGCGCACCTGGACGCGCGCCGCGGCGCTGCTGCCGGAGGATTCAACGGGGCGGGGTGATTGGCAGGCGGCGGCGGGGTCGCTGGGTCTGCTGGGCGAGGGGCTGGGGGAACGCCTGCAGGCGCTGGACGGCTACCTGGATACGGTTGAAGAAACGTTGGACGAGTGGGGAAAGAAGTTCGGAATTTAGGGCTTTGCTTTTTGGCCGGCTTACCCTTTTAACCTTATCAATAAGTGTATAGGTAAGTATGTAGTATTAGTAGTAGGGCCTGTGGATATGTGGAGAAAAACCGTCCAGGGGTCAAAATTCTCCATATGTGGGGGGTGAGTGGGGCAGCGGTTCCACCAATGGGCTAGAACAGGGCTAGAACAGGGGGGCCAACTTTCAACGGTGGGTTGTGGATAACGGGGGATAAAAATGGAGGTTTTTCCACTGCTGGAAAAGCGAAATGACATGTTGGATAGAAAAAAAGTACCCCCCCAGATATGGGGGTGGGGTTTGTTAATCAAATGATAAGAATCGGGGTAAAAATGGGAATTGTCCACATTTCCACCCCTTTATCCACAGAATTACGGCATTTATCCACAGGCTGGGGCGGGAAACAGGAATTGAACCTATGCGCAAGACCCCCATATATGGGGGTGCGTTTGCGCCCGGCGGGGCATTTGTGGCAGATTTATGAGAATGTTAAAGGGGTGTGGATAAGTGGTTCTGGGGATGAGATCGGAAGAGCGTC
>CAYVOX010000196.1:0-4470 GCA_964453035.1 uncultured Anaerolineaceae bacterium | reverse complement strand
GATTGACCTTAAGGCGCTGGTTGAAGAGACCGTTCAACTTTGGAACAACCGCACCGCGCAAGCGCGCCTCACGCTGAGGTACAACAATCCTGTTGAAGCAGCGGTCATTCTCGGAGACGAAGACCAGCTGCGCCGCCTGCTCAACAACCTGCTGGATAACGCCGTCAAAAACACCCCCGAAGGGGGCTGGGTAGAAATTAACCTTCTCCGCCTCGGCGATAAGACCATCCGGTTGGAAGTGGGCGATAGTGGGCGGGGGATTGCTGCAGAACACCTGCCGCGCCTGTTTGAACGCTTTTACCGCATCGAAAGCTCCAATGCCCAAAAGCGAACAATGGGAACCGGGCTGGGTCTTGCGATCGTCAAATCAATCGTTGAAGCCCACCAGGGAAGGATCGGTGTGAGCAGCGTGGTTGGAAAGGGGTCCACCTTCTGGATGGAATTCAAACCGGTTACTGCCCCCAACCAAAACAAGAATTGAGGATTGACCCGCATGGCACGCATCATTCAACAACCGAACGATATATTGAATGTGTTGGGGGCAAGCTATTTCTTTAGAGGTTTTGATGAGGAAATCCTGAAGAAACTGGCCCAGGGCACGCGCCTGGTTGCCTTTGATGAGAGCGAAGCGCTCTTTTTTGAGGGCGAGGCGTGCAGCGGGTTATACATCCTCCATACCGGCATAGTTAAGTTGTTCAAGATTTCAACCAGCGGGCGAGAATTTATCCTGCGGGTGCTGGAAGCAGGCGCCTCCTTCAACGAAGTCCCTGTATTTGACGGCGGCCTTAATCCAGTCAATGCCACCTCGTTGGAGGCCAGCCAGGTGTGGATTGTAGATAAAAAAGTGATTCAATCCGTGCTCAGCGAGCACCCAGATCTCTACCCCGCCATCATCCAGCGGCTGGCCGCCAACTTACGCATGTTGGTGCAATTGCTGGAGGACCTGGCGTTCTTCCAGGTGACGCAGCGCCTGGCGCGCCTGCTGCTACAGGAATCAGCGCGCCCGGAGCGCCTGAAAAATATCAAACAGGATGAACTGGCGGCGCGCCTTGGCACCGTGCGAGAGGTTGTCTCCCGCTCGCTGAAGGAACTGGAGCGCTGTGGGGCAATCCGCGTGGAGCGCCGCCAGATTCAAATTCTTGAATTGGACCGCCTGCGCGAGTGCAGTTGAGGTTTATTTGGGGCTGCCCGCCAGGATAGCTTTTACCTGAGCCTGGCGCGCCAGGTCGGTGGCGCTTGCCAGAATGCGCAAAGCCTCGCTGGGGTTGTGGAAGCCCATGCTGTTCTCGGCAGCGATGAAATCCCAGCGCAGCTGCGCCCGGCGGTGCAGCGTGCGGGCTTCATCCAGCAGCGCTTTATCGACACTGGCAGCTGCAGCGGATTTTTTAATCGCCTCAATGGCAGCGATGAGCGCGTCCTCGCTGGCGAGCATAGTCTGGTTGACCTGGTCCTGGATGATTTTTACCCGCGCCACCACATATTCCACATCAGAATGGCACGCCGCGCAGGTGCGGCTGGCTTCAATCAGCGGGCTCTTGATGTCGTGTGACGAGAACTTGGCGGTTCCATCACGCAAATAGGGCATGTGGCAATCCGCGCAGGCCACTCCGGCTTTATAGTGGGTGCTCTGGGCAGTGAAGAGTTCGTAATCGGGGTGCTGAGCCTTGACCATGTTGGTGCCGCTCTCAGCATGAACCCAATCCACAAACTGGTTTTCAGCGTAAAACTTATCAATCGCTTCAATGGTGGTGCCGTATTTCCATGGGAAGGTCAGGTATTTACCGTCTCCGGCGAAGAAATACTCCACATGGCAGTTGGCGCACACCACGGAACGCATCTCCTGGCGTGAGAAGGTCTTCCAGTCCTTGCCCTGGGCTTTCAGCGCTTCTTCCAGGGCCGGGTTGGTCACCACCAGCTTCATGCTGTTGGCTTCGTGGCAATTGGCGCAACCCACCGGCTGGGTGATTTGCTTGCCGAGCTCGGAGAATTTAGTGGCGTCGTACTTGACCATGCCCATGCTGGTCCACAGGCGGGGGTTATCCGCTGATTTGCAGGAATAACAGGTACCGGGCGTGGTTCCATCGACTCGTTTAATTTCGTTGACGTCCACCAGAGCCCACTCATGCCCGCGGTCATCGTTGTACTCTTTGCTGAAAGCATTACCTGCAAAAAGGGTAAGCAGGCGCGGGTCGGCAGCCAGTTTATCAGTCTTTGCGGCGCCTCCGTAGGTGGTGGCGGTGTTGTTGGCGGCAGTTTTAAGCAGCGTAGAATACTGGTTGGGAAAATTGACCCCCCACTTTGAGCTGTCTGCCTCCAGCGCCGCAATTTGCACCAGGGGCTGCACCCCGCGGATAGGCTTGACCTGATTGTTGATGTACACCAGCAGGGCTACAACGACAGCCGCCAGGCCAAAGATGATGACGGAAAGGATAACCGGAAACAGTTTGATTCTTTTCATTTATTCATCTCCTCGAGAGGGTAGGCAATTCCTTTTTCGCCTTTATCCTGATAGGGTAATAATGAAATGCCGCGGTCGCCGTGAGCCACGGAGCGGTGGCAGTCAAAGCAATACCTGCCGCTTTCCATTTGACCATCAACCACATCGGCAACCGTCTCACTGTGGCAGTGGATGCAATTCCTCTGGATGATATCTTTGGTCAACTGCCTGGCGCGCAGCGGTTCTGGAATCTCATCCAGGGTGAAAAACAGGGCATCTTTGGCGCCGGCGTAGCCTTTGTAGAGATATTTGACAATCAACGAGTCGTGCGGGGCGTGACAATCTGAACAGTGGGCCCGGGTGCTGTGCGTGCCGTGAATCCAGCCCTCGTACTGGGCATCCATCACGTGGCAGTTGTTGCACGCGGTCGGGTCATCCCCCAGGTAAATAGGGAAGTCGGTGACCGCTATGCCAACCACTGCAACGACCGCCAGAGCGATAATCGCAACAAACAGGGGAAGCTTCATCGAACCTCGTTTCTTTTGGTGTGGATGGTGCAGTTTTCACCCACAGGATCAAGCCTGGTGCTGCTTAATTCAATTTTAACCTTTGCCGAAAAAGTATAAAGTGACTTATGTCACAGATTGGCGGTATAATTTTTGTTTCACGCATCTTCAGGAGATTCCCGTGACCCTTTTCTGGAAGGTTGTAAAGACTTCCATCAAGCAGCAGTTGACCTACCGCATGGCGCTGTGGGCGGGACTGGCAACCAACCTGTTCTTCGGCCTGCTGCGCGCCATGTTGCTCATCGCCCTGTACGGGGCGCGGGTTTCGGTCAACGGGCTGACGCTGGAAGGCTCGCTCACCTATGTGGCGCTCAGCCAGTCGCTGATCGCCTTCCTCACCATCTTTGGCTCGTGGGATGTGA
The DNA here is from genome assembly GCA_964453035.1 of uncultured Anaerolineaceae bacterium. Lineage (GTDB taxonomy): Bacteria > Chloroflexota > Anaerolineae > Anaerolineales > Anaerolineaceae > CAYVOX01. Next base: position 1,105 of record CAYVOX010000196.1, on the reverse strand, counting down.
TGAACACGGTTTACAGCGGCGCTATCGGCAGCGACCTGCTGCGCCCGGTGCATTTATTCCGCTTCTGGATGGCGCGTGATTTAGGGCGCTCGCTGGTCAACCTGGCGGGGCGCGGAATCATCTTCATGGCGCTCTTCGCCCTGTTCTACCCGGTGCAACTACCCGCGGACGCTGGCATCTGGTTGCTCGTGATCCTCTCGCTGGTGCTGGCCTGGCTGGTGAGCTTTGCATGGCGCTTCCTGGTCAACCTGGCGGCGTTCTGGTCGCCGGATGCACGCGGCATCGGGCGCATCGGGTTCGCCCTGGCGCAATTCCTCTCCGGGTTCATCATGCCACTGCGCCTGCTGCCGGATTGGTTCAGTGACCTGTGCAAGGCAACCCCCTTCCCGGCGATGGTCAACACCCCCATTGAGGTCTATCTTGGCATCCTGAGCGGCGAGCACCTGGCGGGGGCTCTGCTGCTGCAGGCAGGGTGGTTCCTGGCGCTGGGCCTGGCCTGCATGCTGGTTCTGCGCGCGGGCATTCGCCGCCTCGTCATCCAGGGAGGGTAAGGTGCGCCGGCATTTTGACCTGTACTTGAAGATGCTCTCCATCCAGGTGCGCTCGCAGATGCAGTACCGGGTGTCCTTCATCCTGGAGTTCGTCTCGACGGTGCTGCTTTCCGGTTCCTATGTGCTGGTGGTGTTCCTGGCGCTAGAGCGCTTCGGGCAGGTGGCGGGCTGGACGATTGGCGAAGTGGCCTTCCTGGTAGGGATGGTGGAAACCTCCTTTGGGCTGATGGATATGATTTTCAGCGGCTTTGACGCGGGGGGCTTCTCGCCGCTAGTGGCGCAGGGCCTCTTTGACCAGTTCCTGCTGCGCCCGGTGAACATCACCCTGCAGGTTCTGGGGTCAAAATTCATGCTGCGGCGGCTGGGCCGCATCTTCGAGGGGCTGGTCGTGCTGGGGCTGGGGCTGGCGGCTACCGCCATTGATTGGACTCCGGGCAAGATGCTCTACCTGCCGGTGGTATTGGCCAGCCAGGTGATTTCTTTCGGGGCATTATTCATCGCCGGCAGCACGCTCACCTTCTGGACGGTGCAGCCGGTGGAAGCCGTCAACATCG
>CAYVOX010000195.1:0-4532 GCA_964453035.1 uncultured Anaerolineaceae bacterium | reverse complement strand
CAGTTCATTGGATTTTTCGGAAAGGATTAACTTTGCCCCTCCCCACCTCGCAACTCCGCCCCAGCCTGCTGCGCCTGCGCCTTGAACAGGATAAGCAGCAGCGCAAAATTCAGCAAATTGAGCAGCAAAAAACCGCGCTCTTCAACCAGGGCGTGCAGCAAACCTCGCCCGCCCTGCAAAAGGCGCTGGCGCGGCGCATCCTCACGCTGGAACGCCTGTCCACGCTCTACCAGAAGAGCCTGGCTGTCACCCAGCGCCAGGTGCGCCTGGTGGTGGCGCTGCTTTACGCTCAGGAGATGGCGGACAACCTGCAAGATGGCGCGCTGCAGGCTGTGGACTGGGAAGACGTGCTGCGCGGGATACACAATCTGCAAACCCAGCAGCAAGTCCAGTTGGAGCAGGTGGATTCGATCCTGGAGATTCTGGAAAGCCGGCGCCCAAAACCTGCCCCTGCAGAGCGCCCCGCCGCAAAACCTGCCCCCGCCGAGCGCCCTGCCCCCAGGCATAAGCCCCTGAGCAAGCCTCGCCCTGTGCCTGTGCCAGCGCCCCCCACCCCGGAGGAGCGCGGGGAGATTGCGGTGGCTGTTCACGTGCCGGATGGCGATGGACTCAAGCTGGCGGATGGACGGCGCGTGCGCTACATCGGCATTGATGCGCCCGAGATGCGCACCTGGGATGACCGCACCGAGCCCTGGGCTGAGGAAGCGCGCGACCTGAACCGCCAGCTGGTGGAAGGTCAGTTTGTGCGCCTGGTGCGCGACCAATCCGAAACAGACCAGTACGGGCGCCTGCTGCGCTATGTTTTTGTGGGTAAAACGTTTGTCAACGCGGAGTTGGTCAAAGCTGGGCTGGCTTACACCATCAACATCCCGCCGGATACCGCTCAACTGGACGAACTGGAAAAAGTTGAGGAAAGTGCTCGCCGCGCGCGTCGCGGGGTTTGGAAAAAGTGATTCTAATTATCCGCTGATTTGATGGGCTTGAAACATCTCGGGCACTTTCCATCCTGAACAAAATTCGTGATATCCAGCTTGCAATAATTGCAGTAGCGCTTTTCACCGGGTTCGGCCTTTTCCGGGGTTTCTTTTCCGTGAAAAATATTGGCCTCATCATAGTCGTGGCGGTTGTCCACAGTCGAGCCGATATTCACCTGGCCCTCCGGTTTGATCACCTGAACGATCGAGGGATTGCCCAGGTCTAAACGCTTGCGCATCTCGCGGGCATGGGCGGCATCGCGCGCCACCACGGCATGCGCGTTGACCCTCTTCTGGCACGGTGTTCCCTGCAAGTTGATGTAATCAATAATTATTTCAAACTGCACGTAATCGCCAACCTCGCTGGTCTGCGGCTGGATGGCAATTTCACCGCTCCAGCTTTGGCCGGGTTGAAGGGTTTCGCACAACAACGCAGCGCCCGGCGATTTTGACGGCCTGAACAGTTCGGAGACAGATGCCTGGATGTGTTTGGCCCGGCCCCAGCCCGTGTTGGTCATCTTCACCTCAACCGAGCTGTTATCACCTTTCACCAGAATCTTTTTCGGTGCGCTGACCTGAACCAGGAGGCGCGCCAGCCTGCGGTGCCATTCCATCTTGACGCGCAGTTCCGCTTCAAGGTCAGGATCGGCCTCTTCAATTTTCGAATAGCACTCAAGCGCCAGCTGGTATAAATTTGCGGCACGTTCAGAACAGGTATCCTTTTTCAACTGGCCTTCCAACTCAACAGCAGCTTCTGCGTATTCGCGAGCCGCCACCTCAAAATCCCCCCGTTTTCGCAGGGCATTGGCAGCTTTCTCATGGAGTCTGAGTTGAAGCGCAATCTGCGCAACTTTTGCCCAATCCTGTTGATTTTCTGCCAACCTGAGAGCCTCTTGAGGTAATTCAGCTTTTAGATACCATTCAATCGCCAGGTCGAATTGCTTACGTTTTTCCAGCAGCCTGGCTACTTCCGCCAGGTTTCCAGCCTGGATCAGGACGCTCATCTGGATGGCGATATCTTCAACCTTTCCCACAAGTTTTCCGGCCTCTTCAGGGTGGCAGCTCCTCAGGTAGGCCATGGCAGCTTTTCCGTAATCCTGCTCCTTTTTCCAAAAATCCGCCGCCTCGTCGAATCGTTTGAGCTCTTCCAGCAGCAGAGCTGCCTGGCTGTACCGCCGGTTGCTTTCATAAAGCTTGAGTAACCTCGCATATGATTTTTGGCGAAGCAGGAGAGGTTCCGCAATATCCAGCAAATTTTCAAGTTCGCACACGTGCAGAGCCTGTTCCACCTGGTTACTTTCACGAAACAGAACGGCAGCCTCAACAGCCATGCCGGCTCGCAGGTAATATTCAGCTGCCAGTGAGTAATCCTTCTGTAAAGCCAGATGAACAGCTGCTGATGCCCAGTCCTTCCGCTCAAGACATTCATCCAGGGGTCTTAACTCCCACCCTTCCGCGCAACTTTCCTGTGTGGAAAGGAACCATAACTCTCCAGAGGATGAACCAACAATCAGGGTGTCCTGGATCAACACCGGCACCGTAACAATGGAGTTGTGGGTTTCAAACTTCCAGCACAGCCCTCCGCTGCGGGCATCTACGGCATAGACCACGCCGTTCTCATCAGCGCAATAAACCATCCCGTCCTTAACCAGGCACTTATTAACCACCTGCGCAGATAATCCATCGAAATGCCATTCCAGGCGGCCCGACTTCAGCGAGTAGGCTACCAGCTTGTTCTTGTTTTCATCTTCAACTGCCAGGATGATGAGGTTCTCAAATGCGACCGGCGGCGCAGTGATAAAATCAGCCAGGCGCAGGGGTTTTTCATCCAGTGGTTTACCAGACGCCGGGTCCAACAAGTACAAATATCGAAGTCCAATCACCAGGCACAGGTGGTTATTGATTAACAGCGGTGTATAGGGTGAACTGTACGGAAGCATTCTTGTCCAGAGAATGCGATCCTGCTGAACCGCTGCGGCTAAGCCCGTATTGCCCCCGGAAAGGCACACAATATCTCCCTTAACCAGCGGCGCCGCGTGCGACCAGCCGCAGTCCTCGGGCAGCCTGACCTGCCGTGTGATTTCAAAGTTGTGGATATCTACCCGGGTCAGCACATGATCAGAATCATAGTAATAAACCGCATTCTCGCTCAGCGCCGGCGCAGAAAGAGAAGCAGCTTGAGAAGGAATTGAAACAACACTGTTTACCAGATGATGGTCATAAACCAGAAAAGCAGAACGGGGTTTATCGTTTTTCTTTAACAGCTGCGTACTCTGCGTTGTGACCAGGAACCCTGCGGAAATGCCCGTTACCAGCCTGTTTCTCATCGCTTCCGGAAGCTCAACCTGGCCTCCACTGCGCTCGGTTTTTCCATAAATTGTCTCCAGGAATCCATCCACACCCGGAAAACATAACCAATCCTGATATAAACCCGGCTGGATTTTTTCAGTTCCAAGCGGATGGCGGAGCGTCGTCTTGCGAATCATCTGCCCCTGCTGGTGCGGGGCTAACCGGCTCCAGCCGCATTTTGAGCAGCGCTCAGCCTTGAGAATGAGCGCATAACATTGCGGACAAACAATCGTCGGTGGGCGCATCATTCTTGCAACAACCTGCTGAACAGAGGTTCAATGACATAATCCTGGATTGGATCCAATCCATTCTTGAGGATATTTCGAATGACCGGTTTATTACCTTCGTAAGGCGGCCACAGGTCTATTAATCTTTCAATAATCCTGCGCCAATGCTCCACCCTTCCTCCCGATTCGTACCCGGGAAGATCCTCAAAATCTTTCAGGGCACTACTCTTCATCTTCTTGGCTATCTCCTGCAATTCCTTTTTTCGATCATCCAATTGTTTTGTCGAATCGGTGAATGAAACAGGATGGCTCAAAATCCTTTCTATTCTCTCTCTGAGTTCAACCAACTCATTGAGATATTGACCAATCCGCACTTTAAATTGACTCAATGAAATGTATGAAAAGTAAGGACTTTTATCCTTCACTTCCAGTAATTCATTGTAAGCATTTTTAAAATCTCCGCGAGAAAAATAGACACCAGCTTCGGTTATGCTATCCGAATAGGCAAACCATTCATCGTTCCACAACCTGAACCATTCCGGAATGGTTTGGAGGTCTCGCGTTAGTTTCATTGGGTTGGGAGAGTTTTGTATCTTTCTTCTATCCGAAACAAATTTTAAGTGCTCCTTTACTCTTCCCAAAAACGGGCTGTGTGTAAGAATAGGATACATTTTTTCAAACTCGCGTATCCTTTGCGATGCAGTATCTGCATCAAAGGTTCGCAGCAGTTCCTGAATCTTATCCAATCTGGTAAAAATGTCGATAAAAGTGAGCAGTTTTGAACCATTGGGAATAAAATTAAAGCGAATACTACCCCACCGCTTGTTTTGAGCTGCCTGATAATCCCCGGCTATTAATGCCAGATAAACACCGATTAATGCCTTCAGGACAGTGCTTTCAGGCACGTGCATAAACGGTTCCAGCTTTTTTTCTAACACAGCCAGTCTATTCCTGTATTCGATTGAAACGTCCAGCAATTCCA
>CAYVOX010000194.1:0-4633 GCA_964453035.1 uncultured Anaerolineaceae bacterium | reverse complement strand
GATTAATGGGCCTCCAGGTAAGCCACCGCCAGGCCCTTCTCATCGTTCATCACCACCCGCAGGTGGCACCCGGCTCTGAAGTCGCTCACCCGCACCAGGCGCAGGCAATCCAGCATTTCATCCCCCACCGCGATGACCTCTTTGAGGCGGTTGGGCGTCTGGTAAAAGAAGGCGCGGTTGAACACCGTGCTGCTGTCATCCAGCACCACCGCCAGCGGATAAATCTGCGATTCGAGCAAATCCTGGAAGAAATGCGTCCCCAGCGAGGGCTCAGGGGCCGGCCCGATGCCCTGCCCGGCCAGTTCCACCAGCGCGCGGGTGTGGTAGATATCGCCGTAGTCAATGGAGACGCCCAGGTCCGGGTTGGAGCTGCCCCAGCGCCCCGGCCCAACGCAGATGAACGACTGCCCGTCCAGCGCGGCGTTCAGGCGCCCGATGGCGCGGCGCAGCTCATTGCGCGCGGTGGGGGTTTGCAGGGCGTAGTAACCCTCCGGCGGCACAAACACAACGCTGTCCACCCGGTCAATCCGCCCGCGCGGCACCACAAAGCGGGTTGAGAAGACGATATCCTCGCGCGGCAGGTCGGAGGGGATGACAGCCTGTTCGGTATCCGCCAGGTGGCTCTGTGGGCGGCACTGCAGAATGTCAATTCTAAGCTGGGGGGTGCCGGTTTCCGTTTCGTTCACGTGCAGGGTAAATTCCAGGTCCACCGGGCTCTTGTAATTGGTTTCCAGCAGGCGCAGCACCTGGCGCATGTACTCCGCAAACGGCGTGCGGCGCATCAGCTCATCAAAGGTCAGCGTCAGGCGGCTGAGATCCCCCTGGATGACGCTGGTGCGGATGGGCATAAAGGCGCCTTCCTCGTCCAGCTGGGCGATGTAGCGCAGCGGTCCGTAACGCGCCTTGAGCACCTCGTGGATGGGCAGGGTCTTGAAGCTGTTTTCTTCCAGGTCAATCAGGTCAACGAACTGCTGCGAGTAGCGCCGCACCGCTTTGGGATCGTTGCTGGGGCGCAGCAGCGGATGGCTGAGCGCCACCAGGCGCGGGTAATCGTTGCCCACCCGGTCCACTGCGCGCGTGCCCATGCCCCACACCAGCCGCAAAAAGCCGTCCTCGCGCCGGATTTGCGGCGTCCAGCGGTACAGGTTGCGGCTAAAAGCCACCCCTGCGGCGTGCGGCAGGTAATACTGCTCAAATTGCTCCCCCTCCACCACCTGGATGAGGATGGCCATGCGCTCGTCGTAATCCAGCAGGCCCTTGGAACGCCGGTAGAGCAGAGCGGTGGGGTTGAGCGTGGAGGTGTACACGCGGATGATGGCATCCGTGAGCGAGCGCAGGTTTTCAGGCTCGCTGCCCTGGTTGGGGACGAAGATGCTGTCGTACTTGCCGGCAAACGAGGTGCCGAAGTTATCCTCCAGCAGGCTGGAGGAGCGCACAATCAGCGGCGACCGGCCCACGCGGTCGAGCAGGGTTTGCAACTGTTCGAGGATATCCGGCGGGAACTCACCCGCCAGGAAATCCTCGGCAATTTGCGGATAATCGGCGCGCATCTGCTCTTCGTTCTTGTACTTCTGGTCGTTCCAGTGCACCAGCCCGTTGATGGACATGAAAGTGTACATCTCGTCCGAGCCGATGAAGTACGATTCCGGCGTGCGCAGGCAGGCCTTGAGGCTTTCATCAGCCACCTCGTTGAGCACGCGCGCCGCCAGCAGCATGCCCGCCGCCTTGCCGCCGATGCGCCCCGCCCCAATTTTGCGGCGGCGGATCTCCGAAAGGTCGTGCAGGGTGAACCATTCTTTGGCGATATTAATGTAGCGCAGCTGGTCGCTGATCATGCTGCGGATGAGCACCACCTTGGATTCCTGCAGACGCGCCAGGTAGCTGGAGCGCTCCCCCGGCGCCATGCGCTCGATGGTCATGGCATGCTCAAAGACCAGTTCCGGCGGAGCCAGTTCCGGGTTCATCGAGAGCATCAGCTCCTGCACGCTCACGCCGCGCTCGCCGAGCACCTCGTTGACAATTTTTTCAAAAATCTGGAAGGAAAGATGCTGGCTGAAGATAAGGTCGGTCAGGTGGTCGCGCACCCGCGCCAGGCGCGTATCCCACACCTCGCCGCCCTCCTCGGCGTATGGGTTGCGCAGGCCTTCCTGCTCCTGCGAGCGGATAGCCATTTCGCGCGCGCGGGTTTCAAAGGCCGGCGAGGTGAGGATGCCCCGCTCAAACAATTCGCGCCGCATGCGGGCGCGAATTCTTCCTCCCAGAATGGGATATTGAGCTAAAGCCAGGTACAGACTGAGAAACCGGTCTGTAGAGGTGGGCGAGATGCTCATTACAGGTGCATCGGCATAATCACGTGCTGGAAGGTTTCATCTCCAACCGGGCGCACCATCGCCGGGGTGTTGTTGGCGTTGGTTTCCAGCATCACGTTGGGGGTTTTCACCACATCCAAAACTTCGCGCAGGAAGCGCACGTTGAAAGCAATCACCAGCCCCGCGCCGTCAATGGTGGCATCCAGCATCACCTGGCTGGTGCCGGTCTGCTCCGATTGCGCCGTAAGCTCAAGCTGACCGGGCTGGTCGCCGCGCGGCAGCAGGCTGAGGCGCACAATGTTGTTGCCCTCGCGCGCAATGATTTCGGCCTGGCGGCAGGCTTTTTGAAAACTGGATGTGGAAAGGATGGTGTGGGTCTTGAAGGAACGCGGCAGGATGGCTTTGTAATCCGGGAAGTTGCCATCAATAAGCTGCGAGATGAGCTCGGCATCCTTGAGCCGGAAGATGACCTGCCCGCGGCCCTGCGGCACCACCATGCTGAGGGCTTCTTCGCCGTCGGCGGCGATGCGCGCCAGCTCGCTGAGGGCCCGCCCGGGGATGATGGCCGTCATCGGCTTGAGCGGGTTGGAGAGCGCCGCGCGCCGCACCGAAACGCGGAAACCGTCGGTGGCAGCCAGCACAATTTCATTGTTCGCCACCGTCAGCAGCACGCCCTGCAGCACGGGGCGGGCTTCATCGGTTGAGACGGCAAAGGCCACCTGCTGAATCATCTCTTTAAAATCGGCCACGTTCAGCGCCACGCCCTGAGAAAGGTCCGGCACGGGCATGGGTGGAAATTCCTGGGCGTCAATACCCTTGATATCCGTATTGGAGCCGCCGCAGCGCACGTTGAGGGTCTGCGTCTTGGGGTTGAGCGTCAGCGTCATCTGGTCGTTGGGCAGGGTGTTGACCAGGTCCGCAAAAGTGCGCGCCGGCACGGTGATGGCGCCTTCTTCCTGGATTTGCGCCCCAATCCAGCAGGAGATGCCCAGTTCCAGGTTGGTGGCAGAAAGGCGCAAGCGGCCTTCATCTGAGGCAACCAGGATGTTCGCCAGCACCGGCAGCGTGCTGCGCGGAGATACCGCACGCGAGACCGTGCTGAGACCGTGCGCCAGTTGTTGTTGCGTGACCGTCACTTTCATAGGGGCAGTCCTCTCCAGGTTAGGGATTTAATCGAGAAGTTAAATGAGTATACAACGAGCTGCCATTTTGCGCCAGATTCTGGCAGCTCCTACCTGTTTTTCTGTATAATTTGAGCAGGTAAGGTCAAATTGCGCTTGCTCCGCTGTTTTTTCCAACTGCTCCTCCTCACCCTCGCCGCGGGCTGCGCCGCGCCTGTGCCGCCGTCCCCATCCCCCGGCGCGCCCACGCTCACCAGCGCGCCCCTTGCCACCTCAACCCTCATGCCCTCTCCCCAACCCACCCCCATCCCCACCCGCGATCCCTCCCGCCCGGAGTTGCGCGCCTTCTGGGTGGACGCTTTCCACCCCGGCATCAAGTCTCCGCAGGAGGTGGATCAACTGGTGCGCGACCTGCAAGCCGCGCACGCCAATGCCGTCTTTGCCCAGGTGCGCAAGCGCGGCGATGCTTACTACAACCTGAGCATCGAGCCGCGCGCCGCGGAGTTGAGCAAACTGCCTGATTTTGATCCCCTGGCAGAGCTCATCCGCAAGGCACACGCTGCCACCCCGCCCATCGAAGTGCACGCCTGGCTGGTGATGATGCCCATCGCCCGCCACGGAGAAACACCCTCCGACCCGCTGCACGTCTTTACGAAGCACGGCCCCGATGCCCCCGGTGACGAGCAGTGGACCACGCGCGCCTTCAATGGAGATACCGTCGCCGATTCCAACTACTTTCTGGATCCCGGCCACCCGGCGGCGGCGCAGTACCTGGTGAACATCGCCACCAGCCTGGTGCAGCATTACGCGGTAGATGGCATCCACCTCGATTACATCCGCTACGCCGGCAGCCAGTGGGGTTATAACCCGGTCAGCCTGCGCCGCTTTCTGGCGGCCACAGGCCGCAGCGTTACGCCTGCCCCCGCCGATGGTGAATGGCAGCAGTGGCGCCGCCGCCAGGTGACCGACCTGGTGCGCCAGATTTACCTGGAATCCACCGCGCTCAACCCGGCCCTCAAGGTGAGCGCCGCCACCATCGCCTGGGGCGCCGGCCCCACCAGCCAGGCGCAGTGGCTATCCAGCCGCACCATGACGGATACCTTCCAGGACTGGACGAGCTGGATGCAGGAGGGCATCCTGGACCTGGCCCTGCCGATGAATTACGACCGCGAAGCCGACGCCAACCAGAAGAACTGGTTCAGC
>CAYVOX010000193.1:0-4668 GCA_964453035.1 uncultured Anaerolineaceae bacterium | reverse complement strand
TGGGTCTCGCCCTCAAGGAATTAATCGGCCCCCAATGCTACGTGACCTGCGAAATTACAGCCGTCAAACCACGCTGAGACTCGTCGTTGGCGTTCTGGCAATTCTTTTGCTGGTAGGCGGCGGATTGATTTATCTCATCTATGGACCTGCGCCAGCCGCCTTTGGCCTGTTATGCCTGGGTGGCGCCTTATTACCTGTTCTGTTAATTACAGGAATCTTAAACTTGATGGATTGGGTCGTTAAGCGATTTCGGGATCAATAATGCCGCAGGTGAATTTCTTTGACGCTAACCTCACTTAGCGGCTCTGGACAAATGAAATCAACCCCAGGAAAACGCCAATCGAAATTAATCCGATGATAATCATTCCCATCGGTACTCCGGTGGCAATGCCCCCTGACGAGCCGCTTGTAAAGGTCGGTATCGTCAAAGCAGGTGGGGGGGTGAATGTGGCCAGTCGGGTCGGCACCAGGGTGATGACAAACTGCGCCGCGAAGGTGGGATTAATCGTGGCTGTGACCAGAGGGGTGGGCGTGGGAGGTATTTCAACCACCGGGATCTGTCCGGCGCTCACATTGACCAGATAAGCGTAAACCCAGGCAACCCCACCTGGCGCTCCAGGATACTCAATCAGATACCATTCGCCACCAGGCGAGCGGCCTTTGGCGGGGGCTTTCTGTCCAATTAACAAAACACCAACTTTTTCATAGGTGGGATTGGGTCCCGCGCGTAAATTGACAAAATTTTGATCGAGGTCAATACGAACGGTCACATAGGCTCCACCCGGCGTGCTGGTTACCGTTGGAATATTTCCGGTAGGGATTTGCTCGTGTTTAGCAGCCTCAACCCGGGTTGGCTGAGATAAAAGGAGGCCGATCACTAGGCATGACACCAGAATTGCCGCCAGCGTTACAGCGCGTTTAAAAATCGCATTCGAAGAAATGATTGTCTTTTTCACAATCCTGATTATAATCCATTGCATGGAACAGAAAATATTTCACGGACAGATTACTCCTGACGATTTCGCTCAAAGTCTTATGGCGCATTACCATCGTGGTAACATGCGCGTTCAGCAAATTGGCACCGGCAACAAAATCGCGGTGCAATTAGCCACCGCGGAACACGCCACATCTGGTGGAAAAACCGCCCTTTCTATCTTGCTTCAAAAGGTTGAGGACGGCGTTGCTGTTCAAATTGGGCAACAAGCCTGGATTGGCGTGGCCGCCAGCCTGGGATTGAGTGCGCTGGCCGCCCTCAGGAATCCCTGGGCACTGCTTAACCGCCTGGATGACATTGCCCAGGATGTAGAATACCTTCAATTATCTCAAGAAGTTTGGGAACTTCTGGAATCTACCGCGAAAGCGCTTGGGTCGGGCTATGAACTCTCTCAAAGGCTCAAGCGATCCGTCTGTAATTTCTGCAATACCGCAAATCCTGTTGGCGAACCGCGCTGCATTGCTTGCGGCGCTCCGCTGGGAGATATCCAACCTCGAACGTGTCCAAAGTGCGGATACGTCGTTCACCTGGCAGAGAACACCTGCCCCAATTGTAAAAACCCGTTGCCCGGCTAGGGATTTCTCCAGAATCGCCCATCTTTTCCGATAAATTCATCTGCTCCAGGTGGACCCCAGGTACCTGCCTCATAGACCGGCAGGTTGGCGGCGCGTTTGGTTGCCCAGGCATTCATGATGCTCGTCGTGAATGCCCACTGAGCGCGCACTTCATCAGAGCGCGTGAACAGGGTGGCATCCCCCAGGATGCAATCCAACAATAATCGCTCATAAGCTTCTGGAGGTTCAGCGCCAAAAGTCTGGTGGTAATCAAATTCCATTTTCACCGGTGAAATTTTATTGACCGGGCCTGGCACTTTAGCGCCAAACGTCAAAGTGATGCCTTCGTTAGGCTGCAAGTTGAGCACGAGCACGTTTGGCGCGCTGCCCGCTACATTATCCCAATTAAAGAGCGAAAGTGGCACCTGCTTGAATTGAATCGCAATTTCAGTCATGCGCGCCGGCAAACGTTTTCCGGAGCGCAAATAAAACGGCACACCCGACCACCGCCAGTTGTCAACATGTAATCTTGCCGCCAGAAAAGTCTCAGTGATTGATGTATTAGCCACCCCACCTTCTTCTTTATATCCCGGCACGCGCTTTCCTTCCATAAAGCCGGATACGTACTGCGCCCGGTATGTGTTGGAAAGGCCGTCCTGCACCGAAAATGGCCGGATGGCTTTTAGAACCTTTACTTTTTCATCTCGAACCGCATCCGCATTAAAAGTCACCGGGGCTTCCATCGCCGTCAGCGTAAGCAGTTGAAGCAGGTGATTCTGGAACATGTCGCGGATAACGCCGGCTTTTTCGTAATATCCTGCACGAGTACCCACTCCCACCGTTTCTGCGACGGTAATCTGCACATGGTCAATGTACCTGCGATTCCACAGTGGCTCAAAGATTCCATTGGCAAAGCGGAACACAAGGATATTCTGCACCGTTTCTTTGCCCAGGTAATGATCAATCCGGTATATTTGGTTTTCTTCAAAAACCAGGTGGGTTTCTTTCTCCAGTTCCTGGGCTGATTCAAGATCATTGCCATACGGCTTTTCAATCACAATACGCGTCCAGCCGCCTCGATTGGCAGTCAATCCGCTTGAGCCGATGCGCCGAATGATAGGCACATATTCATCTGGAGGAGTCGCCAGGTAGAAGATGACATTTCTTATCTTTCGAGAAGCAATCTTTTCAGCCAATTTTTCATAACCACTCTGGTCATCAAACGTGGATTGAACATAACACGTGTTGGTAAGTAATTCACCCACCTGCTCCTCATTCACGGGTTTTTCCCTTGCAAATTCCAGAATTCCTTCTTTGAGGTTTTGTTGCAGGTCTTCATCTGTCCAGGCGCGGCGCGCAAAACCAATCACGCACAGGGTTTGAGGCAACCTATTTCCGACGAACAATTCAAATAACGCAGGCAACAACTTTCGACGGGTCAAATCCCCGGTTACCCCAAAAATGACAAAAGCAATTCCATCCAGGTTTTGCTTGCCGGCTATTTTATCTTCCAAGTTATGTGTTTCCATCATAATTCAAATCCTTTAACTGTGCATGACCAGGCTGAAACACTTTTCAGTTTATAATTGTACAGGCAATCAGCATAAACAGGGAGCCTATGTCCAAACTATCCAATACCATTGTTGATGTACCCGGAATCAAAGTGGGGCATGCCCAAAATTTCGAGGCTCTCACTGGTTGCACAGTGATCCTCATCGATCCAGGCAGCACTGGCGGAGTTGACCAACGCGGAGGAGCCCCCGGAACGCGCGAAACAGACGCCCTACGCCCTATGCACTTGGTTGATGACGTCCATGCGATTTTGTTGGCCGGTGGCTCTGCCTTCGGGTTGGATGCAGCCAGCGGTGTTATGAAATACCTGGACGAGAAAAATATCGGGTACAACACAGGCGTTGCCAGGGTGCCCATTGTTCCGGCAACCATCCTTTTTGACCTGGCAATTGGTCGATCAGATATCCGACCCGACGCCGAGATGGGATATCAGGCTTGCCTGAATGCCTCTGAGCTGCCTCCGGCATCAGGCAATGTTGGCGTTGGGACCGGTGCGACCGTGGGCAAAATTCTGGGGATCAACCAGGCGATGAAATCCGGTGTGGGAACGGCCTCGATGGATATCGGCGGCGGCGTTGTGGTTGGCGCGCTGATTGCAGTGAACGCTTTCGGCGATATTCGCGACCCTCAAACCGGGGTAATCCTGGCTGGGGCGCGCCCAAAAGTGATTGGACCGGTAACGATTGGCGCTTCCGGAAAGTTCGCCAACACCCTCGAAGTGATGCGCTCCTTCACGGGGCGTCAAATCATGGAATTTGCTTCCCGCCAGAATACCGTCATCGGGGTGGTTGCGACGAATGCAAAGCTCAACAAAGATGAGGCCAATAAAGTTGCCCAGATGGCTCACAACGGCCTGGCACTCACCATTCAGCCTGCGCACACGATGTTTGACGGTGACACGCTATTTTCAATTGCCACCAACCGAAAGAATGCGGATGTCAATGTTGTAGGCGCTTTTGCCACACAGGTCGTTGCTGCCGCCGTAGTCAATGCAATTCGAACAGCCCAATCTCTTCCCGGTTTCCCTTCAGCGAGTGATTATTAACAATGTCCGAATATCCTCTCAGAATTTTCTCTGGTTCTGCCCACCGAGCTCTTGCAGAAGAAATCGCAGCAAAGCTCCATCTCCCCCTGGGACAATGCACCACCCAGGTTTTACCTGATTCCGAGACGCACGTCATGGTTAACGAAGTCGTGCGCGATCAGGACATTTTCTTCATCCAACCCTGTTGCGCGCCGGTCAACAACAACCTGATGGAGCTTCTGCTCTACATTGATGCCTTCCGCAGAGCAAGCGCGCACTCATTCAGCGCAGTTGTACCGTATTTCCCTTATGCCAGACAGGACCGCATGGCGCGCGGCAGGGAAGCTATCAGCGCCCGGGTTGTGGCAAACCTGCTTGAAACGCTCGGCGTCAAACGCGTCATTTTTGTTGATATTCACAACCAGGCCATTCAAGGATTCTTCAACATTCCCGTCGATCCCCTCAGCGCTATTCCCGTTCTGGGCAAGTATTTTTGCAAAAAAGAGTTCAAGAATTGCGCCATC
>CAYVOX010000192.1:0-4695 GCA_964453035.1 uncultured Anaerolineaceae bacterium | reverse complement strand
TTGAAGACCGAATATCGAGATCCTTCGGCTTTTCAAGCCTCAGGATGACAAACTGCCAGGTCGCCAGTGAAATTATCAAAAATTTGAAGTTTCTTTATTATTTCTGAGCGTTTATTAAGATGACAGGGTTGCGCCAACAAAATCGTGATAAGATACCCCTATCTCATCCCTGGTTAGCCAACGTGGTGCCATGAAGCGCGAAACCCTTCGAAAACTCGTCGTCCACATTCTCAAACATTACACCGATCTGCAGTTTAGCGGTTTGGAGCACATCCCTGCCTCCGGCGGCGTCATCATCGCCACCAACCACCTCAGCCGCGTGGATATTCCTATCCTGTTCGCCAATCCCGTCCGTCCGGATATCACCGCGCTGGTGGCGGATAAATACCAGAAGTATCCCTTCTTCCGCTGGTTCTGCCTGACGGCGGGGGGCATCTGGCTGGACCGCGACAAGGCGGATTTTACCGCTTTCCGCATTGCGGCGGACGTGCTGGCGGAGGGGCGCTCGCTGGGGATTGCGCCGGAAGGTACGCGCAGCGAGGGTGAACTGCTGGAGGGTAAAGCCGGTACGGTGCTGCTGGCGATTAAAACTGGCGTGCCGGTCATCCCGGTGGCAATTTACGGGTCTGAGACCACCTTCAGCGAGTGGAAGCGCCTGCGCAAGCCGCATCTGTTTTGCAGTTTTGGCGCGCCGCTGACCTTTGCGCCGCTCAGCCGCGACGAGCGCGAAAGCGGGCTGGAACGCTACACTGCTGAGATCATGTGCCAGATTGCGGTTATGCTGCCGCCCAAATACCGCGGCTTTTACGCGCAGCATCCGCGCCTGCTGGAACTGCTGAAACAGGCCGCCTGACCCCGGCGGGCAGCCTCCCCAAAACCTTACGCCTGGTTTACAAATTTACCGCGGCGACGCCTGAATCAGGTAGAGTCGAGTATCTGTGAATTTTTGGAGTTGAAGCGATGAGCAAATCTCTGGTTCGAATCTGGATTGCGGCGCTGCTCTTGCTGGGCCTGTATGTTGCTCCGCAAGCGGCTGCGCCAATCTCCGCGGCGGACGGCGCGCCGGAATTGTTCCTGCCGGCGACGGAAAGCCAGTCTGCCGCTGCAGCACCGCGCGAGAACGCCCTGCGCTGGCGCACGGTGCTGCTCAACCACGCGACTCTGGCGCAACTGGGGGCGGATGGGGAGGGGGTGCGGCTCAGCCTGTTCCCAGATGCCGTTTTTACTGCCATTTTTACCGCGCGGGAGGATTCTATCACCGGCGGGCATACGTTGAGCGGGACGCTGCAGGGCATGCCGGGCAGCGCGGTGACGCTGGCGGTGCAGGATGACGCCGTGTTTGCCAGCATCAACACCGGCGCAGCGCTGTACCGCGCGCGCAGCACAACCGGCGGGATGGTGCTCATCGAGCAGATGGATAGCGCCCTGCCAGGCGCGGAGCTGGAGCCGCTCGAACCGCAGGGGGAGTCCATCCCGGCGGAGACCCTGGGCACGCCCGGCGGGGATGATGACGGCTCACGCATTGACGTGCTGGTGGTTTACACCTCCGCGCTTTCCAGTTACCTGGGCAGTACCGCCCTCAACGCGCTGATCAACACCGCCGTGGCTGAGACCAACCAGGGCTACGCCAACAGCCAAGTGAACCAGCGCGTGACGTTAGCCGGAACCATGCAGGTGACCTGGAATGAGGCGGGTTTTGATTGGGGAACCACCCTTTCCAATCTGAAGAATGGGGTTGCGCCTTTCCAGAATGTGGCTGCCACGCGCGATGCGGTGCGGGCAGACCTGGTGACGCTGCTGGTGTTGGATTACTACTACACCTCCTGCGGGATTGGCTACCTGATGACGTACCCATCCATCGAGTTTGACGATTATGCTTACACGGTTGTTGCAGAGGACTGCGCCACAGGTTATTATTCCTTTGCGCACGAGCAGGGGCACAATGAGGGCGCTCACCACGACCGAGCCACCGCCGGGGGAGATGCGGTGATTTACCCGTATGCCTACGGTTACTGGATGTGGTCGCCCACGCTCAACCGCTACCTGTACCGCACCATCATGGCGTATGAGTGCCCCTCAGGCTGCACAAGGATTAATTACTGGTCAAATCCTAATGTTTCATACAATGGTTTGCCCACCGGCGTGGCGGCGGGGCTAACCAACGCCGCTGACAATCACCTGACGCTGAACAACACCGCGCCTTACGTGGCAAAATTCAGGGACGGGTTGCCGCCCAATGCGCCGACGGGCTTTTCCGCAACGGACCTTTCGGCAACGTCCTTCCGGCTCAACTGGACGGATGCCAGCAGCGATGAGACCGGTTTTAAGCTCTACCGGGCGCCGATTGGCACCACCAGCTGGGTGCAAATTGCCACGCTGCCTGCCGGAAGCAACACCTATACCGATAGCGGCCTGACGGCAGGCGCGGATTTTGCCTATAAACTGGTGGCGTACAGCGGCAACGGCGCTTCCAGCGCGGTGATGGTCAATGCGGTGCATGTGCCGCCCAGCGCGCCCACCTCGCTGAGCGCAACCCCGGCTTCGATGATCCGTATCAACCTGGGGTGGGTGGATACCAGCCTGAATGAAACGGGATTTAAAATCTACCGCTCGCTGAGCTCGACCACGGGCTTCTCTCAGATTGGCACAGCCGCCGCCAACGCGGTGAGCTATTCAGATGCCAGCCTGCCATGTTCAACCACGCCGGTGCCGTATTACTACCGTGTGCGGGCGTACAATGAGGAAGGCGATTCGCCCGAATCGAACACTTCCAGCGCGACGCCCCTGGTGTGCACCGCGCCGCCCGTTCCCAGCCCGGCGAGCTGCTATTCCAACATGGATAGCATGACGCTGTTGTGGACGAACGTGGACGGCGAGACGCTTTACGAAGCGCAGTATAAAAAGACGGCGGATACGACCTGGTCGGTTGCGACCAGCGTGGCGAAGGATATCACTACGTTGAGGGTGACGGGTTTACTGAAAGGTACCAGCTACGATATGCGCGTGCGGGCGCACAATGACCTGGGGGATTCGGCCTACGTCACCTGTACCAGCATTACCAAGACGCGCCAGTCCTTTTTGCCGATGATCAAGCGCTAACCCGCTTGACGAAATAGTAAATTTGTTCTATAATCCCCCCGGGCATGAAACAGCCGGGGGGATAATCTTTGAGTTTGGATTGTTGTGGCAGAATCCCCTATTGACAAACTAGAAATATTGTTCTATACTGTGTTCAACCATACGAACTTATGTTCTAAAAAAGGAGTGCTTACAATGAATCTTGCTTCTTCTCGTTTTTCCCCTGGCCGAATCCTCAGCGGCATCCGCCCCCGCCCCGGATTACTGTTCGGTTTCATCATTGTGATGGCACTGGCGGCGTTTGAAGTGTTCAACTACAGCACCACCGACTATGCGCTCAATGACCTGCTTGGCACGCTCAAGTTCGCGGGGATGCAGTGGTCTACCATCCTGGCGATTGCCTTTTGCGCGATTGACTTTGCCGGGATTGCGCGCCTCTTCACCCCCGAGCAGGGCACGGATGAGCCAAAGGAAGTGTGGTACCTGTTCGGCGCCTGGCTGCTGGCAGCGACGATGAACGCGATTCTCACCTGGTGGGGCGTTTCCATGGCGATTGTCAATCATCCGGCACGCAGCGTGGCTATTGTCGATCACAACACCCTGACCAAGGTCATTCCGATCTTTGTGGCGGTGATGGTGTGGGTGATTCGCATCCTCATCATCGGTACCATCTCCGTTGCCGGTGAGCGCCTGTTCAGCACCGAACGGCGGGGCGCTGGCAGCCGGGTGCGGACTTCCATGCCCATCTCAACCGCGGCGGGGAGCAGCCTACCGGCGCAAAGCTACAGCCCGCGGCCTGCCATCTCCCGTCCGATCATGCCGCGCCCGGTCTCACCCATCGAAGCCACTTCGGCCCGCCCGGAACCCACCTACCACACCCTGGCGGCGCGCCACGCAGCTTCTCGGGCGGTTGTCAACGAGCCTTCCCGCGGGGGAGACTCCAGCCGTAACCTGTAATCAAATTGCCCCAACACCAAAAAATCCCCTTCCCGGTTACAGGAAGGGGATTTTTATATCAGGTGATGGATTTTTACCCGCGATGGAGCCCACGGGAAGCTGGTGGGCTACCGCTTCTATTTTGAGGCTGGCACAACTTCCAGCTTGTAAGGAATCTGGATGACAGCCACCGGGGAAGCATCTTCTGAAGAGGAATTGTAGAAAGTAACCTGAGCGGTCAGCTCGTAAGTGCCGGGCACGGTGGTGGCTGAGGTGATGAAGCAATAGCGGTAGGTGCCGGCGATAGCTTCGACGGTTTCCTTGCCGGTGGCTCGTTCCACACGGACAACCTCCTCAAAAGCCGGCAGGAAGGTGTACCTCACCCCGGCGAGGGATTTGACCAGCTTGGGGTCAGAATACGGGCTGTTTGCCATCAACTCGGGGGTGCCGGTGAGGATTTTCATCTCGTGCATGGGCTTACCCTTAGAATCGAGCAGGCCAATCTGAGTCTTGCACTCCATTTTGCCGGCCTCAACTCTGACGGAAATCACACCATTGTTATTAATTACGGGCAGCACAAATATAACGAAGACCGCTGCCAGAATCAGGATGACGATGACAAGCAGGCCAATGCGGATGTTTTTCTTTGGAATGGATAGCTGCGCTTCTTTTTTGCTCATA
>CAYVOX010000191.1:4230-4715 GCA_964453035.1 uncultured Anaerolineaceae bacterium | reverse complement strand
TCACAGCCGGGCTCAGTTTTACCCAGTCTCCGGCGTGCGTTGTGCTGAACAATTCATTCTTTTGATCAACAATTTGATCGGCCCGGTAAACAATACGCTGCCCGTCAGGTGAAATGGCAAAATTTAGCACATCTCCGAGCGCAATCAGATCCCCATTGATCCTCACAGCATTTCCGGCTGTCGGGCTGGCACTGAACAGGTCCTTATTGCCGTTCGCATCGTGATCCGCCAGATACACAATGCGCTCAGAATCCTTCGAGAAAGCAAACGCGCCAATTGAAGCGCCAGCGGGCAGATTGGCAATTTCATAATACCCACCGCCTGCCGTGGGGATGCCGCGCAAGATTTTTGTTGAATCCGCCGTTAGGGTAGCCGAAAAAACCGTGTAAACGCTGTTGGGGGTGATCGCATAATCGTTAAGGGTTGAATTGGTTGACCAGAGAACCAGTCGTTCCGATCCATTAATTTTAACGCTGTAAAGATTG
>CAYVOX010000191.1:1712-4220 GCA_964453035.1 uncultured Anaerolineaceae bacterium | reverse complement strand
AAAACCACCCGTTGGCTGGATTCAAATAGGGGTGAAATCTTGAAGGTGTCAACATAATCCATGTTGCCAATATCCACCAGGAAGCTGCCTGATACAAGTCTAAAACTCCACAGGTGAGGATTGCTATAAGAGTCAGCGATAGCCCTGAAGATGACATACTGGCTGTCATCAGAACACTCATAATTAAGCACCGTTGAATCAGGCGCGCCGAAGTTGGCAATTGAAATAGGATCCTCTCCTCCAGCAATCGCCGTGTAAAACAATCTCTTGGTGTCTCCGGCTTTATTATTCATGGCATAGACAACATTTTTGCTGTCAGGCGTGATAAGAAAATCTTTGACATCGCCGTCATTTAATTCGCCATTAAGCTTTACGGAATCGACTGACGCTCCGGTGATAGGCACGCTGAAAATTTCAAAGGCTTCATCAACAACCTGGTCTGCAAGATAAACCACGTATTTGCCGTCCGGAGACACCTTAAAATCCATGACGGTCTTTCCTGATGGCAATTGCGGGCTGTTTAATCTAACGATATTCTTGGTCGCAATCTCGTACGAAAACACTTCATTAACCGTATCAATATTCCGGTCGGCCATAAACACCACAAATTTCCCGTCCCCGGTCAGCATGTATCCTTTATCCAACGGTAGGTCGCCCACATTGCACAAAATATCGCACATCTCGCCGCTGATTTTTAAGTTAAGCGAGCTTGCGCCAGCAATGCTCACCACTGCCAGGCACAAAATCAGCGCCAGCAGGCTGACCCGGGTTGTTCTGCTTTTTTCCATTGTTCTCCTCAAAGGTTCATTCGATGGTCGTCAGGAATTGCCGCGCGATCGCCTCTACATCGCTTTCGGTTGAAATGCCGTTCCACCGGTCACCGGGCTGCACCAGGTTCACCACCACAATGCTCGCGCCGTTGAAAATGGCGCTGCGCGCTTCCTTCAGGTCCACCCCTCCAGCCGCAGAAAGCAGCACGTTGTATTTGCTCTTGATGCGATTCACATGCCGGTATTGTATCATCTTGCCGCGCGTGTTTTCCTCGTCCCGCCCGCGGTGCAGCACCACCACATCCGGCGGCACGCGCAGCGGCAGCAGCACCCCCAGCGGGTCCCCTACCCCCAGCATGTCAATCATCGAAATCAAGCCGTGCTCACGGCAGTGCGCGATGAAATAATTCAGCGTTTCCGTCGGCGAAGAGCCCAGCACCGTGATAGCGTTAGCCCCCGCCCCGAGCACCATCTCCACCTCGTCCACCGCCCCGTCGGTGGTTTTCAGGTCTGCCACTATCACGCCCCGCCACATGCGGCGCATCAAACGGATGCCCTCCACCCCCACCCGCTTGATGTACGGTGTGCCTGCCTCAATCCAGATGCGCTCGCTGAACGGGATTTTCGGCAGTAGCTTGCGCACCAGGTTCTGGTCGTAGTTGAACGCAATTTGCAGGTAACGCGCCTTGTGATCTAACATAGCCCGGGCTATTGAGATTTCTTTTCAGTGAATGCCGAGATGGCTGCGCTCAGGTCAGAGGGCAGGAACAGGATGATTTTCTCCGAAGGGTCCGCCGCAATATCCCGGATGGTCTGCAGCGTGCGCAGGTGCAGCGCGCCGCTGCTCTTAGCCAGGTTTTCCGCCGCCATGCGCAGGTTCTCCGAGGCTGAAAGCTCACCCTGCGAAGCAATAATCACCGCCCGCCGTTCGCGCTCCGCCTCAGCCTGCTTGGCCATGGCGCGCTTCATTTCCGCCGGTAGCTCAATCTCCTGGATTTTAATCGCTTCCACATCCACGCCCCAGGCCACCGTCTCAGCATCCACGATCTTTTTAATGCTGTCGGCAATTTTTTCTCGCTCCGTCAGCACAAAATCCAGCTCGGCGTTGCCAATCACATCCCGCAGCGCTGCCTGCGTGTACTGCCGCACCGCGAAGACGTAATCCTCAATCTGGATGATGACCGCTGCCGGGTTAATTACCTTGAAATACACCACCGCGTTCACCAGAATGGGGATGTTATCCTTGGTGATGACTTCCTGCCGCGGCACATCCGCCGTCTTAATCCGCATATCCACCTTGCGCATGTTTTGCAGCAGCGGGATGATATACGTCAGCCCTGGCTCGCGCACCCCGCTGTACTTGCCCAGCGTGAACACCACCCCGCGCTCAAACTGGTACAGCATGCGTATTCCGCGGATGATGAGCATCACCAGCACAATAATCGCCGGAATCAGGCAAACCGTCAAAATCAAGGTCTCGGGTTTCATTTTATGGTTCTCCTCATCTTTAATTATAGGCATTCACATTAAGAATTGAAAGATAGAAGGTTAAACTGTCGTTAAAATGTAAACCCCCGGCCTGTTCGCCGAGGGTCTTTGTCGGGGCGGGGGAGATTTGTCGCATCGCATCCCTCAATGGGAAACCCCCGGCCTGTTCGCCGAGGGTTTTTGTCGGGGCGGGGGGATTTGTCGCGCAGCATCCCTCAATGGGAAACCCCCGGCCTGTTCGCCGAGGGTC
>CAYVOX010000191.1:0-1612 GCA_964453035.1 uncultured Anaerolineaceae bacterium | reverse complement strand
GCATCCCTCAATGGGAAACCCCCGGCCTGTTCGCCGAGGGTCTTTGTGTCGGGGCGGGGGGATTTGAACCCCCGGCCTCACGGTCCCGAACCGTGTGCTCTAGCCGGACTGAGCCACACCCCGATTGCTTGCGACTGGATTTTATCACACCTTGGCATGCCTCGCAAGCGCCATCTTCTTGCCTTCCAACCTGAAGGGGGATGCAGATTTGCTCTATTGCCTGCCTTCCCTTTTTAATAACGAATATTAATCCAACCTTTACTCGCTTTAATCGAATGTTAACGCGCCTGATTTAACCAGTTGGTAGAATGAACCAGTTGTTATTTTCCCATCAAGGAGCATGAAATGAGCGATAAAAAAGTCCGCGTGGCGATTATTGGGGTTGGAAATTGCGCCTCATCACTGGTGCAGGGTGTGCAATTCTACAGGAACGCCAAAAACGATGACCGCATTCCAGGCCTGATGCACGTTAATCTCGGGGGATATCACATCAGCGACATTGAATTTTCAGCCGCCATTGACGTGGTTGAAACAAAAGTCGGCAAAGACCTATCCGAGGCCATCTTTGCATACCCCAACAACACATATAAGTTCAGTGATGTTCCCCACCTGGGCGTTCGCGTTTCACGCGGGATGACCCACGATGGTCTTGGTAAATATCTATCGAAGATCGTTAAAAAAGCTCCCGGTCATACCGAGGATATCGTCAAAATCCTCAAGGACAGCGGCACAGATGTGGTCATCAATTACCTTCCGGTCGGCTCAGAAATGGCAACCAAGTGGTATGTTGAACAGATCCTTGAAGCAGGATGCGGGATGGTCAATGCCATCCCCGTCTTCATCGCCAGCCAGGAATATTGGTCCGACCGCTTCAAGAAAGCTAATCTTCCCATCATTGGCGACGATATCAAAAGCCAGGTTGGCGCCACCATCCTCCACCGCGTGCTGACCAGCCTGTTTGTGGATCGCGGCGTAAAACTGGATCGCACCTACCAGCTCAATTTTGGCGGCAATACCGACTTCATGAACATGCTTGAACGTGAACGGCTCGAATCCAAGAAAATTAGCAAAACGGGTGCCGTCACCAGCATGCTCCCTTACCAGTTAGGCGAAGAAAACGTCCATGTCGGTCCCAGCGATTACGTTCCCTGGCTCACCGACCGTAAATGGTGCTACATTCGGATGGAAGGTACCACATTTGGCGAAGTCCCGCTAAATGTTGAGGTAAAATTGGAGGTGTGGGATTCACCCAATTCCGCCGGCGTGATCATTGATGCAGTCCGCTGCGTCAAACTGGCTCTTGACCGCGGTATCGGGGGTCCGCTGGTTGCACCCGCATCTTACTTTATGAAGACCCCTCCCCAGCAATACCGCGACGACATCTGCCGCGAAAAAACGGAGGCCTTCATCCGTGGAGAGGATTGAGTAACACAACAGTAGATAAGTCTAAAAATTACCGGCGCAGGTGGATCAACCTTCTGATGACAGCACTGACTGTTTTCGGGTTGACTTCTTGCGCTGGTTTGCTTTCACCCCAGCCAACCGGCCTGCCTGCCCCATCTCAACCGCCCACCGCTACCGCAACCCAGCAACCCACCCTCACATCAACCCT
>CAYVOX010000190.1:0-4740 GCA_964453035.1 uncultured Anaerolineaceae bacterium | reverse complement strand
GGGATCGTTCTTTTGATCACGGGCGGGATAAGTGACCGCGAATTTAAAGCGCAGCGGGAACAAAAGCTCAGGCTGGCTGAGGATATCTTCCACCACGGCCTTTCTGCGCGCGGCAGGGTGACGTTTGTGGACAAAAATTACAGCGTGCTGGTCAATCAAAAGCCCATTTATTCGTCCATCGAAGTGCTATTTGAAGACAACCTCGGCCGTCCGCACGTCACCCGCAAGGACAACGTCGATTCTGACCTGGTGATTCGCGCGCGGATCGCCGTTGGCAGCGAGCTTGAGGTCAAATACCAGGCGGGAAACCCGGACGAGAACGTGGTGCTCATCCCTGAACCGGAAAAACCGGTTTAAGGCGGGCGCGAAGAATTCGCGTAACAAATGCCGCGCGGGGAGGCAATTCCCGCCTGCGAACCGCGCCTTCGCGAACCCACGCTGCGCGTATTGGGTGTAAACTTAACCGCGAAGGAGCCTTCCACAATGACCTACAACCTCAAATTCCTGCTCAAGAACGCCCAACCCCCCTCTGACCTTGTTGCGCAAATCAAAGCCAGCCCCGGCACGCCAGTGATGCTGGAGATCCTGCGCCAATCAGCCCCGGATGTGCGCGCCATCCCCGCCACGCCCTATTCCGTTTACCGCGAGTTCGAGCGGCGCGGCTACCGCGGCAATTACGAGCGCGCCTACTTCATGAAGCGCATGATGCTGACGCGGGCCGTGCTGGAACTGATTCTGGGCGACGACGCCATGCTGGACCCGATTCACGACCTGCTGTGGGATATCTGCGAGGAGACCAGCTGGGTGCTGCCCGCCCACGAGGAGCAGGGCCCGGATTACTGGGAACTGCACCCCTCGCCCCGGCAGAAGCCCTACGGCGCGCACACCGCGCTGACCCGCGAGCCGGACGCGATTGACCTGTTCGCCGCGGAAACCGGCGCCAGCCTGGCGGAGACGATTTACCTGGTGGGCGACCGGTTAGCCCCTGAGGTGGTGCAGCGCGCGCGGCAGGAGGTGGAACGGCGCATTTTCAAGCCCTACCTGGCTTACGCGCGGCGCCACTGGTGGTTCAAGGGGGCGCTGAACTGGAACGGGGTGTGCAACGGCTCGATTGCTCTGGCCTTTTTGCGCCTGGAGAAGGACCCCACCACGCTGGCTGAGGCGCTGGAACTGGCCCTGGAGGGCTTTGAGGCTTACATCGCCACCGGTTTTGAGCCGGACGGCGGCTCGATTGAGGGGATTGGCTACTGGAATTACGGGCTTGTGTATTACACCACCGTGGCGGAGCTGCTGCGCGAGATCACCGGCGGCAAGCTGGACCTGCTGGCAGCCCCGCGCATGCAGGACGTGGCCAAATACCCGCTGGTGACGGCTTTAGCCCCGGGTATTTACCTCAACTTTGGCGACGCGGTGGAAGAATTGGCGCTCAACCCGGGCATTGTGCAGCGCATTGCCGAACGCACCGGCGTGGACGACCTGCGCCGCCTGGTCATCACCTCGCTCAAGATGGAAGGGCGCGGGGCGGCGGTGGCCAAGCTGGCAGTGATCCTGCGCGATGCAGCCTGGTGGGACGGCGTCTCCGGGCCGTTCCCCAGAGCAGCGCATGCCGATGCTTACCTGCCGGATTGCGCCGTGGCCAAGTTCGCGGGCAAGACGGTGGACGGCAGGCAGGTGATTCTGGCGGCCAAAGCCGGGCACAACGACGGCCACCACTCGCACACGGACGTGGGCCATTTTGTGCTCAACGTGGCGGGCGAATCGCTGCTGCCTGACCCGGGGCGCGGGCTGTATTCGCGCGAGTACTTCCGCGACGCGCGCTACGCAAACATCTTCTGCAACGGCATCGGCCACAGCGTGCCGGTGATTGGCGGCAAATTGCAGCAGCCCGGGCCGGAGTTTGGCGGGCGCAAGCAGTTCCACGGCGAGCTGCGGGTGCACGCTGAGCGCGACGGGCAGAAGACGGCTGAGATTGAAATGGCCCCGGCCTACGATCTGCCCGCGCTCAAAAAGGCCAGCCGCGCGCTCAATTTTGACCCGACCACGGGCGCGGTGACGCTGACGGATGAATTTGCCTTCGAGGGGGCGGGGCTGAGCGTGCAAGAGGCGTTTGTGACCTGGGGGCAGGTGCAGGTTGCGGGCGGGCGCGCGGTCATCACCGGCAAGAGCGGCGCGTTGGAGTTGACCGTACTGGAGCCAGCCGGGGCAGAGTTTGAGGTGGTTTCGCTGGCGGAGGAGTGCAAGAAAAACCAGCGCGAGGGCGAGCTGAAGCGCCTGCTGGTGAGCCTGCCTGCGGGCGCGCGCAAATTCAGGATGGCGGTGGCGGTGAAGTAGGAATTCACCACGGAGTCCACGGTGACACGGAGAAAAACAGGAAAAAACTCCGTGCCTCCGAGTCTCAGAGCGGTAGGGTGCGTTCGTGAACGCACCCTACTACTACTGTTGCAAATCTTTTCTATTAAACTTAGGAGCCCCCATGATTGGACAAACCTGGCCCTCTGAAATGCGCACCTTCCGCGACCCCAAAACCGGCCGCAACGTGACGCAGATCGCCACCCCACCCCTTCCCTCCCCTCACTGAGGGGAGGGTGAGGGAGGGGAGGAATGAGCCATGAGCCACGTGCATCCTGAGCTGCGCCTTCGGGCGCGAGAATTGCGCAAGAATCAGACGCCGGCAGAGCAAAAGTTGTGGGCGTGGCTATGCAAACGCCAGGCGGATGGCTTTAAGTTCAGGCGTCAGCATCCCATCGGCGCCTACATCCTCGATTTTTACTGCCCCCGGGCGCGCCTGGCGGTGGAGGTGGATGGCGCCATCCATGCCAACCAGGTGGCGTATGACGCGGAGCGCAGCGCCTATTTGGAAGCGCGCGGGCTGAAAGTGATCCGCTTTACCAATGATGATGTGGTTCACAACCTGGGCGCGGTGTTTGAGCGCATCATCGAAGTGTGCCGGCAGCAAATCTCTGCCGAAGCTGCGAAAAGATAAAATTAAAATTCTGTTCCTCTTATTTCTCTGTGTTGAATCTTTAGCTTAAATTTAGGAGTCCCCATGATCGGACAAACCTGGCCCTCTGAAATGCGCACCTTCCGCGACCCCAAAACCGGCTGCAGCGTGACGCAGCTCACCTCCACGGGCAACAACTTCCACCTTTACTTCACCGAAAACTCGTTTGACCTGCACAAAAACGAGCTCATCTTTCTCTCGGACCGCGCCTCCGGGCAGGACCGCCTGCCCCACGAGCACCCCCACTACAACATCTTCCGCATGCACCTGGGCAGCGGGCTCATCACGCAGCTGACGGATGAAGCTGCCAACGCCGGCGAGCCGGGCGGCTGCACCAAAACGCCGGATAGCGCGATTGTGGTTTACAAGGTGGGCAATCAAATCAAACGCCTCGACCCATCCACCGGCGAAATCACCGTGCTCTACACCGAGACGGGTAACTTCGAGCTGGGGATGTCTTCCATCGCGGCCAACCGGCGCTACATTGCCTTTTGCCGCAACGAGATTGTCGAAGCCCCCGAAGGCCCCAATTACACCGGCTTCAAGGAGAGCTTCTACCGCATCAAGGACGGGCGCGTGACGGTGGCCTACCTGGACGGCTCCGGGTGGTTTGATATCCACCGCGACACGCACTGGCTGGGGCACTTTCAGTTCTCCCCGGATGACCCCACCCTGGCTACCTTCTGCCACGAGGGCCCGTGGAACCTGGTGACGCAGCGCATCTGGCTGTTGGACCTGGCTGCGCGCAGCGTGCAGCCCGTTTACCGGCAGGATGAGCAAGATTCGATCGGGCACGAGTTCTGGACGCAAAACGGCTACATCTTCTTCGACGACCGCGGCCCCGGGCACGACGGCACCATCACGAGCAGCCGTACGCAGGCCGTAGCCACCGAGGTGCCCGTCAACCAGAACGCGATGATCCCATTTGTGGGGCTGGCGGACCGCACCGGCAGGATTGTGAAGAAGATTGACATGCCGTATTACTGCAACCACTACCACGCGAATCCAGATAATTCGGTGCTGGTGGGCGACGATGTGGATGACCTGGTGCTGATTGATATCAGCGGCGAGAATCCAAAGCTGGAGGTGCTGTGCCACCACGGCACGTCGTGGCACACCCAGAGCGCGCACTGCCACCCCACGTGGAGCTGGGACGGCCAGCGCATCCTGTACACTTCGGATAAGGGCGGGAAGAACCAGCTTTACATGGTGGGGGTGTAGCCGCGGCGGGTTGAAACGTCAGGCGCTGCCATCCTCCGGAAAATTGAACAATTTTTCGTTGGCAACCTGGCCCTCCTCCACGTAGCGGCGGGGCATAGCCAGCGATGACCAGCCGCCGGCCTCCTGCAGGGCAAAGGGATCGGCGCCGCGGGCGGCAGCGCTGGAGGCCCAGTGATGGCGGCAGTCATGGGCACTCAGACCGGGCAGGCCCAACGCTGCGCCCGCCCCGGTCACAATCAGGCTCACCCCGCGCGGGGTGAGCCCTTTTTTGCCGGGCTGGCCGTTTTTGAGCATGCGGCGCAGCAGCGGGCCTTCGGCGGGTAGTTCCCCGGCGGCGGCGCAGGCCTGCAGGGCGGCAAGGGTATCCGCGCTGAGGCGGTGCGCCTGGCGCTTGCCCACCTTGGGGCGGAAGAAGCGCAGCAGGCCGCGTGGCAGGTCGAGGTCGGCAGCCTCCAGCCCCACAACTTCGCCGGCGCGCAGGCCGTGATCGAGCAGCAGGCAGAGCAGCAGGGCGTCGC
>CAYVOX010000189.1:0-4759 GCA_964453035.1 uncultured Anaerolineaceae bacterium | reverse complement strand
CCGAGCGGCACAACCACCTTCACCCCGTCAGGGTGCTTGACCTCGTTGCCCGAGGTGCCCACTTTGTACACCGAAAGCGGTGTGCCGCCTAACGGGAGGTTACAGGAGGTGATGACGAGAGCAATGAGCGTTATCAGACTCAGGAAAAAAAGACGTAAATGTCTCCGTTGCATGGTCCCCTCCCTGGTTTAACCTGTTTTACTTGGAAAAAACGGCTCAAACAATCAAATTCAGTATAGCGAGTAAGCCGGGGAAAAACAATAATGACCGGACAAGGGGATAATGTTCGTTGATACGGGTGATGGTTGACACTAGCACTAACCTTAAAAGAATTGGATAATGAAAGATAGAGTATTATTATTACCAAAATTGTCTCAATACTCAGAAATTTCAACAGGAGGAACGTATGCCCCCCAAGGGACGCATTGAGGTCAATGAGGTTTTTTGCAAAGGCTGTGAGTTGTGCATTGCGGCCTGTCCTCAACATGTGATTATCCTGGCTGACCACATCACCGCCAAAGGCTACCACCCTGCGCAACTGAGCGGCGAAGGCTGCACCGGTTGCGCGGTTTGTGCTGTGGTTTGCCCTGAAGCGGCGATTACCGTTTACCGCGAATCGCCCAGAGCCAAAGTTCCGGCGGGAGGTTAAAATGGCGCGAGAGTTGATCAAAGGCAACGTGGCCGTGGCCGAAGCCGCAGTGCGGGCGGGCATGGTCTCCTATTTTGGTTATCCAATCACCCCGCAGACGGAATTGCTGGAATATCTCTCCGCGCGCATGCCGGAATTGGGACGGGCATTCGTCCAGGCCGAAAGTGAACTGGCCGCCATTAACATGGTGTACGGTGCGGCCTGCACCGGATCGCGCGTCATGACCTCTTCCTCCAGCCCGGGTGTCAGCCTGATGATGGAGGGCCTTTCTTACATTGCCGGCACCGAAGTGCCCATGGTTCTGGTGGACGTTATGCGCGGCGGGCCGGGACTCGGCAACATCCAGCCCGCCCAGGCGGATTACAGGCAAATTGTGCACGGCGGTGGTCACGGTGACTATCACCCCATCGTCCTGGCGCCTTCCAGCGTGCAGGAATCGGT
Organism: uncultured Anaerolineaceae bacterium; assembly: GCA_964453035.1. GTDB lineage: Bacteria > Chloroflexota > Anaerolineae > Anaerolineales > Anaerolineaceae > CAYVOX01. Next base: position 3,669 of record CAYVOX010000189.1, on the reverse strand, counting down.
TGACCTGACCGTCCTCGCCTTTGACCTGGCTGAGAAATACCGCTCCATCGCCATCATCCTCACTGATGGCAGCATTGGTCAGATGATGGAACCGGCTGAACTGCCGCCTATGCAGCCCCTCAAAACGACCTTCCCTGAATGGGCGGTGCGCGGCCTGCACGAAGGTAAGAACCGCATTCTTTCCTCGATTTACCTTGATCCCCCTTCTCAGGAACGCACCAATATTCGCATCGAGCAGAACTGGCTGAAAGTGAAAGCCAACGAAGTTCGTTTTAAGGAATACTTCCTCGACGACGCCGAATTTGTGGTGGTTGGTTTTGGTTCAACCGGGCGCGTGGCCCTTTCTGCGGTGCGAGCCGCGCGCGCTGAAGGCCTAAAGGTCGGCCTGCTGCGCCCCATCACGCTCAACCCCTTCCCGGAGGCCGCGCTGGATGAATTGAGCCGCCGTGTGCAGGGTTTTTTGGTGGTGGAAATGAATGCCGGCCAGATGCTCAAGGATGTGCGCCTCGCCGCCGCCGGACGGGCGCCGGTGGGCTTCTTTGGACGCATGGGCGGCATCATGCCGCTGCCGGATGAAATCCAGGCTGAAATTCACCGCATGGTTAAAAATCCCGAACAACAAAATTCTCGCGAGCGCTGGTTGGAGCGCTTGGCGCAAAATTATTAGGAGGTGGTGCAATGGATTCTCCCAATGTCATCGAGCAGGTGGTTTACCAGCGCCCCGCAGCTTTAAATGAGCACCCCACAACGTTTTGTCCGGGCTGCACGCACGGCGTGGGCTTTCGCCTGGTGGCTGAGGTGATTGACGAGATGGGCATTAAGGAGCGCACCATCGGCGTGGCTTCGGTGGGCTGCTCTGTTTTTGCCTATAACAATTTTGATTTTGACTTTGTCCAGGCTCCACATGGACGTGCCCCGGCTATGGCGACCGGCATCAAGCGCACCCTGCCCGACCGCGTGGTTCTCACCTACCAGGGAGACGGCGACCTGGCTTCCATCGGCATGGGCGAGATTGTCCACGCCGCTGCCCGGGGTGAAAATATTACCGTCATCTTCATTAACAACGCCAACTACGGCATGACCGGCGGACAGATGGCTCCCACCACGCTGCCCGGTCAAAAGACCTCATCTTCACCCAACGGCCGCGATGTTGAGCAAATGGGTTATCCTGTGCGCGCCTCTGAGTTGCTGGCTACGCTCGACGGTGCTTCGTACGTCGTCCGGCGCAGCCTGCACGACCCCAAGAACATCCGCCTGGCTAAAAAGGCCATTCGCATGGCTTTCGAAACACAGGTGCGCGGCCTGGGCTTTTCCATGGTTGAGCTGCTCTCCATCTGCCCCACCAACTGGGGCATGACCCCCAACGATTCGCTGGAATGGGTCGAAAGCCACATGGTTCCATTCTTTCCCATCAACGATTTTAAGGTGCACCCGGCTGTCGCCCAGGTGCGCATCTAACGGAGGACCTGATGCAAACTGAAGTGGTCATTGCAGGATTTGGCGGTCAGGGCGTGTTGTTTGCCGGGCAGTTGCTGGCTTATGCCGGCATGGATGCAGGCCTGGAAGTGACCTGGATTCCCTCCTACGGCCCGGAGATGCGCGGTGGTACAGCTAACTGCACCGTCATCATCTCCAGCGAGGAGATTGGCTCCCCCCTGGTGCGGTACCCCGGCGCGGTGATTGCCATGAACCGCCCCTCTTTGGATAAATACGAGCCGATTGTCAAGCCTGGCGGATTGGTGGTGGTGAACGGTTCGCTGGTTGACCGCGCCGTCGAGCGCAGGGATATCAGGGTGGTTTCAGTGCCTGCCAGCGAGGAAGCCGAAATGCTCGGCGACCGCCGCCTGACCAACATGGTGCTGCTGGGGGCGCTGTTGGCCAATCTGGATGTTCTCAAGCTGGAGGAAATGGAAGCGGCGATTAAGGCGCACACCTCGGCGCGCCATCAAAAGCTGGTGCCGCTCAACATCCAGGCGGTGAGACAGGGCGCCAAGTTCATCGCCCAGCCCGTTTAACCCTTTCACTATTTTCGGAAAACAAAGACCTGTTGGGTTTCAATCTATCCCCAACAGGTCTTCCCATTTTTGCGCTGCCTCATCCAGTTGTGTGGTGGAGGGCAGTGATTATGCGTGAGACTTCCGCTCTGGGGGGCTCAGGGTACGGGGATCAACCCGGCGAACAACCCTTCAGCCACTTTGACCAGGCCGGAGCCGTCCTTATTGACCACAAAAATGGTGTTCTTCTCGCCTTCGTAGCGGATAAACAAAATGCGTTCGTTATCCAGCCAGCCCAGCACGCTGACATAACCACCGTTGACCTGGTGGATGACCCTTACCGGTGCCCCGCTGGCTGGAATCACCACCAGTTTACCCAGTTCGTTTTCCGGGTTGTTGCGCGCCACGCCGTAAGCAATCCACTGCCCACTGGGGGAATAGTAAACGCTGCCTGCCTGGCCCTGCTCGGGCACCAGTTCCACCTGGGTTGCCTTTTTGGCTACCAGGTCGTAGAGGACCAGTTGTGCCTGCCCTGCTCCGCAGGTCGAGACGGTGGTGATCGTATCGGGAGAAAGCTGCTTGAGGCACAGCCCATCTTTGCCCGTCGGCGGCGAAAAGTTGGCGAATTTGCCAGAGGCGGGGTCAATAATCCAGATTTCAGCAAACCCGTAGTACAGGATATACCCGCCGATGCCGGTGGGTTCCTCTACATAGACCAGTTGGCCATTGGAGAGCCAGCGTAGCGGCTGGAAAATCAGGAATTTTGGGTTGTTTGTGGCGCTGCGGGTGAGCAGCTTTTTTGCGTTAGCTCCGTTGAGATCCGCCACCCACAACTCGCTGGCTGGCGCGCTGCTTCCCCAGCTATCAATGTTCCAGGCTATTCGTTTCTGGTCGGCTGAGATGACAAAATGGATGGAATCACTCTTGGGGATGAAGGCCAGCGGCTGCAGACCCTGCGCGTCGCGCCGCATCACCTGGCGATCCTTGTTGGAGAAGTAATACACCGTGTTTTCAAACACCTGCACCTGGTTGACGCCCAGCCAGTCAGCTCCGGGCAGCGTGGTATTAAACCCCAGCGCTTTGCCGGTAAAATCGAAGGATTGCACCACGTTGGTTTTGCGGTCGTACGCCATCACCCCTTTGTAGAGGGCCTTCTGCAAAACGATTGGGGGTTTGGTGGTGGCCGCGGTGGTAGCCGTCAGCGTGGGCGGCAGGGGTGTGCTGGTTGGCGCCGCCGTGGCGGAGGGGACCGGCGTTGCTGAGGCGGGCAGGGCGGTCGGCTGCAGGGTGAGGGTCGGCGCCAGTTCGGTGGGTGTCTGTCCGGGCAGGTTGCAGGCTGCCAGCAGCAGCAGGAAAAGAGCGGTCAGGAGCAGGTTAAACCACAAGTGTTTATGTTTCATCTTTCATCCTTTGAATAAAAAGATTAATGCCCCAACTAATATATATCAAATTCATGCTGCAGGCAATTGTTTTATTGTTAATCTTGACGGCTGGGCATTCCTTTGATAGACTCCCCCCTCGTTGCATACAGTTCCATCGCGGGCCAATTCAAATCCCCTTGTGAATCTCTAAAGGGTTTGGTATAATTCGCCCGCTAAGAATGAGCCTTAACAAGCGATGCGCCGACGTAGCTCAATCGGCAGAGCAACCGCCTTGTAAGTGGTAGGTTACGGGT
>CAYVOX010000188.1:0-4807 GCA_964453035.1 uncultured Anaerolineaceae bacterium | reverse complement strand
GGGGCAGCGTCAATCCATCCAGACGACCGTTCTGCACCCGCGCCTCGCCGCTGCCAAGCTGGCTGCTCAAAACACAGCCCTCGGGCAAGATGCCATTGACGTCCAGGTCGAGCCGCAGCGTAGCAGTGGAAAGATTAAAAGCCACCACGGCCCGCTCATCTTCATGCTGCCGCAGGTAAATGCATACCTCGTCCACCGCGTGGAGCATGGTGAATGCGCCATCGCGCAGGCAGCGGTGTGCTTTGCGCAGGGCGATAGTCTTCTGGAAGAAGCGGCGCAGTTCGTGATCCCAGATGCGCTCATCCCAGGGGAAGCTCTTGCGGCAATCCGGATCACCCAGACCGTCCAGGCCAATTTCGTTGCCGTAATAAACCATCGGCGCGCCCGGGTAGGTCATCTGAAAGAGGGTTGCCAGGCGCATGCGGCGCTTATCCCGCCCGAAGATGGTGAGCAGGCGGGTGGTGTCGTGGCTGTCGAGCTGATTCATCTGCGCCAGCACGTTTGGAAGGGGGTATTTGACCAGCAGGTCGCTCACCTGCCTGGCGAAATCCTCGGCTTTGTAGCTGAGCAGGTCAGCGCAGTGGAAAATCCAGTGTCCGATGGTGGCTTTATCGAAAACTTTGCCGCCAAAAAAGCCCCAGCAGGCGTAACTGAACAGGTAGTTCATCACCCCATCAAACTGGTCGCCTTTGAGCCAGCGGGTGGCATCGAAGGGAATCTCGCCGCTGATGTAAGCCTCCGGATTGCAGGATTTGACCACCTGCCTGAAGGCCTGCCAGAATTCGTCATCACCAAAGCAGAACGGCACGTCCAGCCGCCAACCGTCAATGCCCTGATCCAGCCAGTAGCGGGCCACATCCTGGATAAAAGCCACCACCTGCGGGTTTTTATGGTTCAATTCCGGCAGGGCCGGCAGATTGATCCAGCAGCGGTAATTGGGCTCGCTGCTGTAGGCGTTGAGCGGGTAACCGCGGATGTCGAACCAGTCCACGTAGGGTGAATCGGGGCCGCATTCCATGATGTGATTGAATTGGAAGAATCCGCGCCCGGTGTGGTTGAAGACGCCGTCGAGCACCACGCGGATGTTGCGCCGGTGGGCTTCGGTGAGCAGATGCTGAAAGGCCCGATCACCCCCCAGGATGGGGTCAACATGGTAGTAATCGTTGGTGTGGTAGCGGTGATTGGAGGCCGAAGCAAAAATGGGCGTGAAATACAGGGCAGTCACCCCCAGGTCCTGCAGGTAATCCAGCCGTTCCGCCACGCCCATCAAGTCGCCTCCCTTGAAGCCGTTCATCGTGGGCGGGGAATTCCAGCTTTCCAGGTTATTGGGTTTAGTTACCTGGGTGCTGAAGGCGAAGCGATCCGGAAAAATCTGATAAAAAACGGCGTGGTGCACCCATTCGGGTGTTGAAAAAGGTTCGCCCATTTTTCCCTCCTTCAACGTGAGTTGACTGAACAATTAAATGAGTTTGTTAAAGGATATGCCAGGCCGGGAGAATTGTCAACAGCCTGGGGTGTGGAAGATGAGGATGTGCTATAATCACTTGAACCGAAACATCCCACTACAATGATGGCATGAGCAGATGAGATTTCTAATCACTGGAGCTGCTGGTTTTCTCGGCTCAGCGCTGGCGAACCGCCTGGCGCGCGAAGGACAATCCGTACGCGGGCTGGATGACCTTTCCACAGGCGACCCGGCGGCTCTGATTCCCGAAGTGCATTTTACGCGCGGCGATATCAACGACCGCCCCAAGCTGTGGACGCAGTTGCAGGATGTGGATTGCGTTTATCACCTGGCGGCGCGCGTCTCCGTGCCCGAATCGGTACTCTACCCCCGCGAATACAACCAGGTGAATGTGGGCGGCACCGTCACGCTGATGGAAGCCATGCGGGATGTGGGCGTGCGGCGCGTGGTGCTGGTTTCTTCCGGCGCCATCTACGGCGAGCAGGAAACGCAACCGCTAAAAGAGGAAGTGCCGCCCTCGCCGCGCTCGCCGTATGCCGTATCAAAGCTCTCGGCGGAGTATTACGTGCGCACGATTGGCGCCCTGTGGGGGATCGAGACCGTGTGCCTGCGGGTTTTCAACGCCTACGGCCCCGGGCAGCACCTGCCGCCCGTGCATGCCCCGGTGATCCCTAACTTGCTGCGCCAGGCTAATCTCAATGGCACGCTGGTGGTTCACGGCGATGGCGCTCAAACTCGCGATTACGTTTACCTGGACGACGTGGTCAATGCCATGGTGGCTGCCTCCGCCGCGGAGGGCATCAACCGCCTGGTGATTAACGTCGGCTCGGGGCGCGAAACGAGCGTGCGCGAACTGGTGCGCCTGGTGCTGGAAATCACCGGCAGCCACCCGCAGGTGGTGTATAACCCCCGGACGGAGCGCGGTCCGGGACGGATGTGCGCTGACCTGACCCTGGCGCGTGAGAAGCTGGCTTATGCACCCACTGTGCCGCTTGAAGCCGGGCTGCGCATGACCCTGGATAAAGACCCGCGTCTCAAAGCATAACTCCCCAATGTCCGCTCAGATTCTCCCGGAAGCGTTTTACGACCGCGACGTGGTTGAGGTGGCACGCGCGTTGCTGGGCATGCGCCTGGTGCGCCGCCTGGATGTGCAGCGTGTCTCCGGTATCATCCTGGAGACGGAAGCCTACCGTGGCGAAGCCGACCTGGCCTGCCACGCCCGCGCCGGCAGAACCCCGCGCACGGCGGTTATGTACGGTCCGCCGGGCAGGGCGTATATCTACTTCACCTACGGCATGCACTGGCTGCTCAACTGCGTGTGCCAGCCGGAGGGCTTTCCTGCCGCGGTTTTGCTGAGGGCGGTGGCGCCGCTGGAAGGCCAGGAGCAGATGCAGGCGCGCCGCGCCGGGCAGCCGCCGCACCTGTGGAGCAACGGCCCGGGCAAACTGTGCCAGGCTTTTGGCATCACTGGTGCGCTCAACGGCTGCAGCCTGAGCGACCCGACAGGCGAATTGTTCATTGAGGCGGGCCAGCCTGTGCCCGAGAACATGGTTAAAACCATGCCGCGGGTGGGCATCTCCAGCGTGCCTGAGCCGTGGTTGAGCATGCCCTGGCGCTTTGTGGCGCAATCTGATTGACCGTGGTATAAACTTAACAATTCCTTTTTCCGTTGCGATGGAGGATAAGATGTTCAAAAAACCAGGTAACCCACCTCCGGCAGCCGTTACCCCGGCGGAACGAGTCACCTCGGTGCTTGGGCCGGGCATTAACTGGCAGGGCAACCTGCGCGGCAGTGGGGGCGTGCGCATCGAAGGCACCTTTGAAGGCCAGATTCTCATCCGCGGGCTGGTGGTGGTCGGTGAAACCGGTCGGGTGACCTGCGATGACCTGCGCGCTTCCACGGTGGTGGTGGCAGGCGCAGTACGCGGCAATGTGACCGCCGAAAAGCTCGAGATTCGCTCCACCGGGCGGGTGTGGGGGGATGTGACTGTGATGGCGTTTGCCACTGAAGAGGGCGCATTTTTGCGCGGCGCGGTGCGCATGGAAGAGAAAATTGACCTCGGCACCGAAGAAAAGCCCGACTCCGCGCCCACCGAGCCAAAAGAGGGGCAACCTTGAGCATTGATGTTCTGCTTACGATGCTGCCCGAGTGGCTCGGCGTGATTGCCGTGCTGATGCTGGCAACGCTCAGCCCGCGCTTCAAGCGCCCGCCGCTGGTGTTCAAATATGCCCGGCGTGACGGTCTATGGGCGCTGGGGTTGTTTGCGCTCATCCTGGCAGTGGCTATCGCCTTTGCGTGGGCGGCTCCGCAGTTTTTCCCCGGCGTTTTCTCTGAGAACCTGCTGCCACTGGCTAATCGCATGCTGCTGGCACTGGTCTGCGTGGCGCCTTTTATGATCGCTTTGCTGTGGCGCAGGCAGCCCTGGCGCAGCATCGGCTGGAATCGCGCAATGCTGATGCCTTCGTTGCAGCTCGGCTTTGCCCTGGCTTTCCTCACCATCTTCCTGCGCGGCAAATTCAATGCGTTGTTCACCGTAATGGGCACTGATGCCATCAACGCGCTTTGGATGTGGCTGCTCGCCGCCCTGGCTGAAGAAACCATCTTCCGGGGGTACCTGCAACTGCGCTTCACCACGTGGTGGGGCCAGCGCGCCGCCTGGCTGGGAACGGCAGCTCTCTTCCTGCTGTGGCAGCTTCCACGCTGGGTTGCCAGCCCGCAGACGCTGGTTCTCAATCTCGTCATCGGCGCAGCCCAGGCGCTGCTGTGCGGGTGGATCATGCGCCAGTCTGGCAATGTGGTTGCTTCCGCCCTTTACCGCGCTGTGAGCGAGTGGTTGATGTTCCTGGTTTAGCCAGCCAACCATCCCCCTTCCCTGCAGAGGAATTCCCCTATGTTAATGTCAAGACTCTTTTCACGCACCTCTCGAGAAACTCCCTCCGAAGCTGAGACTGCCAGCCACCAGCTGCTGCTGCGGGCCGGATATATTCGCCCGCTGGGAGCGGGCATCTTCAGCTACCTGCCCCTGGCGCGGCGCGCCATGACGCGCATCGAAACCATCATGCGCGAGGAAATCAACGCCATCGGCGGGCAGGAAGTGACCATGCCGGTCGTCCACCCGGCGGAAATCTGGAAGGAAACCGGGCGCTGGTTCCAGATTGGGAGCGAGATGGGTCGTTTTAAGGATAAGAACGCGCGCGACATGGTGCTGGCGATGACGCACGAAGAGGTGGTTGGAGCCCTGGTGCGCAGCGAAATTCGCTCCCACCGCCAGCTACCCGCCCTCATTTACCACATCCAGACCAAGTGGCGCGACGATCCGCGCCCGCGCGCCGGACTGATCC
>CAYVOX010000187.1:0-4943 GCA_964453035.1 uncultured Anaerolineaceae bacterium | reverse complement strand
CGGTGCTTTCTATCATTTAGGGGAGGGCGCGCCCTGGTTGCTCGCTTCCTATCACCCCAGCCGACAGAACACACAGACCGGGCGGCTGACCCCCGCCATGTTTGACCAGATCTGGTCGGTTGCGGCTGAGAACATGAAGTAACTGCGCATCCGTCTGTCACGCCAGGTTGCTCTACGGCGAATCATAACCTTTCAATCCGAGAACTCCAGAATAATCTAAAATTCCCCCTGTCCCTTTTATTGCGTTTTTTTTAGGTTGTTGTATAATTTTCATACTGATTATTTTTGTTGATTGAATAAATAAAGACAGAAAGGAGGTCAATGGAATTAGATTAATCCGCCTTTCACCATCCCCATCCATCCATTTCATAAGTTTATTCATATTCTAGAGGAGAATGAGCATGAAAATTAAACCGTCACCCAAATTTTGGTTGACCATCGCATTAATCTTGTGCCTTGTCAGCATGATTGGCGCAAGCCTTGTTCAAACAGGTGGGGGGACGATCCGTGTGAAAGACCTGCGCTGGGAAACCTCAGCCGGTCAAATGATGAGCGCGCTTCTTTTCATTCCGCCCAACGCCACCGAAAAGACACCCGCGCCGGCGATTGTCACCAGCCACGGTTGGTACAATAACCGCGAAATGCAGGACCTGAACTACGTGGAGTATTCGCGTCGCGGTTATGTGGTCATTTCCATCGATATGTACGGTCACGGCAACTCTGACATCCTCAGCAATTCCCGGCTTTCGGTGCATGCCACCGGCATGACTGACGCCGTTGAATTGATTGCCGCCCTGCCCTACGTGGATAAGACCAAGATTGGCGTCACCGGCCACTCCAACGGGGCCCGCGCTGCCAACTGGGCAGTGGATGATGACCTCAAGAAGGCCACGCCCCTCATCAAAGCCGTACTCCTGGTTGCCAACGATGCCACCTACCAGAATGCCGACAAGCAATATTACAACAAGTATGGCAACCGCCATGTGGGCATTGTTGCTGCCCTCTATGATGAATTCTTCTTCCGCGTAGCCCAGGCTGACGGCTCGCGCTCTGCGCCAAAAGACTATATCAAACAGGTCACCGCCCAGTCCTTCCTGAACTTCGGGATCGACCCTGCCAAGGGCGAGGTGCGCACTTCCTACAAGCTCTACAAGCAGACTGTGGACGGCAAAGAAGCCATCCGCGTCATCTACAATCCCGATCAAATCCACCCCTGGAACCACTTCTCTGACGTGGTGGTGAAGGACAGCCTCGAGTTCTTTGAGGCCGCCCTGGGCGCACCCACCCCGTTGCCCTCCACCAACCAGGTCTGGCAGTGGAAGGTGTTCTTCAACACGCTAGGCCTGTTTGGCGTGTGCATCTTTGTGCTCAGCTTCACCAAGATCCTGCTGACCACCAAGTTCTTTGGCGCGCTCAAAGCCGCTGAAGTTCCCGGCTACCTGCCCGAACCCACCAAGATCGGCAAGATTTGGATCTGGGTCAGCCTGGCGCTGGCAGCACTCTTCTCAGGCTGGTCTTACATCGAAATCTGGAAATTTGTGCTGCAACCGGGCGTTCGCCCGCCATTCTGGCAGCAGCAGCCTGTGTTCTACATCTCTATGTGGGCGCTGGCGTCAGCCCTGTTCATCCTGCTCGAAATTGCCATCGGCTGGTTCATCTTCGGCGGCAAGGCTGTTAGCATGAAGGAACGCGGCCTGTGCATCGGCTGGAAGCGCGTCTGGAAAACCATCCTGATTGCGCTGGCGGTGGTTTCCTGCACCTACCTGATTGTGTTCATCGCCGATTACTTCTTCAAGGTGGACTTCCGCATCTGGGTGATCCCCTTCAAGGCCTTCATGCCTGATAAGTTCGTCCAGATTTTCACCTACCTGCCGTTCTTTGTGTTGTTCTACGTGGTGCACTCCATGGCTGTCAACAGCTTCAACAACATCAAGATGGGTGGGAAGGAATGGATCAACCTGCTGGTGCTATCGCTGGCTACCGTCGGCGGCGCGTTGTTCATCGTCGTCGTGCAGTATTCCACCTTCTTCGCCACGGGCAAATCCTGGACTGAGGTGATGAACCCCACTGTTTCCAACATCATCGGCATCTGGTTGTTCCCCATCCTGATTTACTTCCCGCTGGCCACCGTCTTTGACCGGCTGGTCTTCAAGGTTACCAAGAACCCCTACCTGGGCGGCTTGATTTTTGGTATCTTTATGACCATCATGGCGACGACCAACACCCTGACCCTGATTCCGTAACCTCACGCAACCCATTGTTGTACCGTTCCACACCTGGCAAGGCGCAAGCCTTGCCAGGTGTTTTTCGCTCTGCCCAAGCTGCCGCCCAGCCTGTATAATGTTTGTATAAATAGAATTGCCTGTGGCTTATCCCTGGTGTACAATGGTTATAACAAAATCAATCAGGAATTTGACATGCAACGTAGTCTCAAACGCTTTTTCATCATTTTCCTGGCAGTCATCTTGATTGCTGCTGGAGGTTTCGTCCTGTGGGCCTCGGCGGCAGCGCCAGCTTCGCTGCGCGCCCTGGATGAAGGCCGCACCACCTCACAGGTGTTCGTTGAATCCGTCAACGGCTGGCAGGTCTTCAGACCCACGCAGGGTCAGCCGACCGCCGGGCTCATCTTTTACCCGGGCGGGAGGGTTTCTTTCCAGGCCTATGCTCCGCTGCTGCGCCCGCTGGCTGAGAAGGGCTACCTGGTGGTGGTACCGCCCATGCCGTTGAACCTGGCTATTTTTGGGCTCAACGCTGCCTCGGAAGTTATCGCTACTTATCCTCAGATCAAGCACTGGGCAGTCGGCGGGCACTCGCTGGGCGGCTCTATGGCGGCTTCCTACGCACGCGCCAACCCGGGCAAGATTGAGGGCCTCCTGCTGTGGGCTTCTTACCCCGCCGGCAGCGATGACCTCTCCGGGTCTGGCCTTAAAGTCTCCTCTATCTACGCCTCCAATGACGGACTGGCAACGCCCGCCAAAGTTGAGGCTTCGCGCCCGCTCCTACCGCCTACCACCCGTTGGGTGCTGATTGAGGGGGGCAACCATGCCGGGTTTGGCAGCTACGGCACGCAATCCGGGGATGGCGCTGCAACCATCTCACCTGAAACGCAGTGGGAACAGGTCAGCGCAGCTTCGCTCAGCCTGCTGAAATCTCTGGAGGATTAACCCGTGTTCAAGAAAATGCTTAAAGCGATTGGTATTGCCCTCCTGGTGCTGGTTGTGCTGGCTCTCACCGTTCCGATGCTCATTCCGATCCCGCCGCTGGAAAACCTGACTACCGTTGAGGCTATCAAGGATGCCGACAGCCAGTTTGTTACCCTCAATGGGATTAACGTGCATTATAAAAAAGCAGGGCAGGGGCAGCCGGTCATCATCCTGCTGCACGGCTTTGGCGCGAGCGTTTTCTCCTGGCGAGAGGTGATCGCCCCGCTTGCTAAAAACGCCACCGTCATCGCCTATGACCGCCCGGCCTTCGGGCTCACCAGCCGCCCCATGCCGGGCGAGTGGAGCGGGTCCAGCCCCTATGCCATCCCTGCCCAGGCGGATTTGCTGCTGGCGCTGATGGATCATCTCGGCGCGCAAAAAGCCATTCTCGTGGGCAACTCTGCGGGCGGAACCGTCGCCGCTTACACTGCGCTCAACTTCCCGGAGCGCGTTCAGGGCCTGGTGCTGGTGGATGCTGCCATCTACTCCGGGGCGCCCACCAACCCGCTGCTGCAGGCGCTTTACCAGTTGCCGCAGGTTGACCGGATTGCGCCGCTGCTGGTTCGCTCCATTTCTACCTCGGGCAACGATACCATCCGCCTGGCGTGGCATGACCCTTCAAAGATTACCCCACAAATCATCGAGGGCTACCGCAAACCGTTGCAGCTTCCCAACTGGGACCGCGCCCTGTGGGAGTTTACAAAAGCCAGCCAGCCGCTCAACCTGCCCGTCCGCCTCTCCGAGCTTAAAATGCCTGTCCTGGTGGTTACCGGTGACGACGACCGCATCGTGCCCACCGCATCCAGCCTGCGCCTGGCCCGGGAGATACCCTCCGCCAGCCTGACGGTCTTCGGTGCCTGCGGACACGTCCCTCAGGAGGAGTGCCCTGACCAGTTTATGCAATCCGTGGAAACGTTTCTTTCCACAATCAAGTAGATAAAGAGGAGGAAATTGATGCCAAAACTGAAAGAATCTGTCAAAGCTCCGGATTTTGAGTTAACCGACACCCAGGGTGAACCGATCAAATTGAGCGCCTTCACCGCGCGCGGACCTGTGGTGCTGGTGCTGACCCGCGGCTTCATGTGACCGTACTGCCGCGGGCACCTGGCGCAGTTGCGCCTGGATTATGCTGAATTTCAAAAACGGGGTGCGGAAATCATTGCCCTCGGGCCGGACGGTCCCAACGCCTTTAAACGCTACTGGCAGGAACAGGATATGCCTTTCATCGGCTGCGCGGATATTAAATCCAAAGTGGCAGATATTTTCTACCAGGAGGTTAACCTGTTTAAGTTCGGGCGCATGCCGGCTGTCTTCATCATTGACCGCCAGGGATTGATTCGTTACGCCCACTACGGGGATGCCATGTCAGATATTCCTGCCAACCAGGAATTGTTCAAAGTTCTAGATTCTCTCGTCTGAAGCCGCTCAAACCACCAAAAAACCCTGAGGATGAACACCTCAGGGTTTTTATTGTATTCAAATTTTGATGGTTCTAGCGCTTGAGCGCTGACCAGCCCGCATACTTGGCAGTATCCTGCAGTTCGTTTTCAATGCGCAGCAACTGGTTGTACTTGGCAACCCGGTCGGAACGGGCCGGGGCGCCGGTCTTGATCTGGCCGCAGTTGGTGGCCACGGCGAGGTCGGCGATGGTCGCATCCTCGGTCTCGCCCGAGCGGTGGCTCAGGACGGCGCTGTAACCGCTGCGCATGGCGAGGCCCACCGCAGCGAAGGTCTCGCTGA
>CAYVOX010000186.1:0-5008 GCA_964453035.1 uncultured Anaerolineaceae bacterium | reverse complement strand
GACCAGTGTGAGCTGCATTTCGTAATCATATTTGATGGCTGCCGGTTCGTTGTGGTATCCCTTGTGGAACGATCCGGCAGGGATTTTCACCCAGGCATTTGCCATGATGCCCGTATCGATCGGCGTGGTGCTCTTTGGAAGGGGCGCAGGGGAGCAGGATGTCATCAGCAAAACCACCAACGCGGAGAGGAGGATCAGGCGCTTCATTGCGACACCTCCTCAGACTCAATTTCAATGCTGCCTGTTTCTTTGCTCCAGCGACCTCTGCGCTTGAACAGGTCCACCAGCCGCCATACCATCAGCGCAGCCAGCGCCAGTAAGGTGATGGCTACCCCCGCGTCCGTTAAAATCATGGTGATATCCACCATCGGTTGCTGAGAAACCTCGTCCACGTAAAGGCGCTTGGTCTCAAACAGCGCCACGGCGGCAAAAGCCACATCCGAGGCGATGATCACAATCCATCCAAACCACTGACGCAGGCGGCCTTTGAGCCCGGATAAGTCGGCGTAATACAGCAGGATGATGGTGGCAATGAGCGAGGCCAGCACGTGCCAGTGCCCGGTCAGCACGATGCGCTCTTCACGGGCTGGCCACATGCGAATAACCTTATCCAGCCGGACAGCCATAAAGATGCCCACAAAAGTTACCACAAAGTTCATGTATATCATTTGCCAGAGTGCACCGAACTTGAGCGGGTCGCTCAACAGGGCTTTCAGTTTCTGGCCAAAACCAGGTTTAGTAGTCTTCTTCTCAGCCAGTTTTTCGTTGATTAATTTGCGCCACCCGTAATACGCCAGCAGCGCAGATACCACCAGGACCGGGGCTGATCCCACGTTGATGATGATGTGCGCAATCGGCTGGTAGGGCACGATAATCCACACACCGGCAGTAATGATGAGTGTGCCAACGATCAGCAGCGGCATGGACCATTTGTGCAACTTGCCCCTGAAATCAAACCAGCGCGAGAGGATAAGCGTGAGTGCAATAGCAATCAGAGTTAGCATGATATGCAAATGCCCAATGATCGCCCTCTCAAGCGCATTCTTGACCGGCTCGCGGATGATATCCTCCGCCAGGAAGGATTCAAAGCCGTTGCCAAACAGCGATCCGGGCACAGCCGCAAAAAGGACAGAACCCAGGGTTGCCAGCGCCATCACAAATAACGCCACGCGCTCAATATCCACGCCGCCTTTGGTGCGTGCCCGGTCCGAATCTGTGATGAGGTAAGCTTTTTGCCAGGGCCACAGGGCTGCAGCCAGCAACATCCCGGCAAAGAAGATGATGGTTTGACCGGCGATAAAGACACCGTGGAAGACAAAATTTTTGCCAAAATAGGCGAAGAGCAGGCCAAAAATCAGCGAGGTGAGGTACCCAACTGTGATGGTAGCATTGATGCGGGTCTTTTCCTCAGTTTTCATCGGGTAAAGCGCTGTAATCATGTAGGTTTCAATCGCTACCACCGCCATAGCAATGGAATGGTAGAGGATGATGATGCGCCCCTCGCGCTCACCAGGCAGCAGGCTGAGGCCAAAGTACTTCACCATGAAGTCCTTGATTCCCAGACCCTCCATCGGACCAGAAAGCGTGCCAAAAAAGGCGGTGGTCAACGCTATCGCCGCAATGGCGGTGAGGATCAACCCTTTGGTGGAGCGGAACAAGAAGTTATAGCGTTCCCTGATAAATTGCATCTCGCTTTTCCTTTAACAATTGATTTGGCTTGTTAAAAATAACACAACACGCGCGAAAAATCATTGACTTTTGTCATTATCCCGCAAGCTCATCAGCCGCATGCCCCGTGGCAGGATCAACCGGGCTAAACTGCGCCGCCTGGCACAGGCCCAGCGGTTGCAGAATGAGAATCTGGCGAGTTGTGGTTTGGATTTGCCCGGATTCTTTGAATAGTTTTAACGAGCGGCTAAAAGCCTCCGGGACGGTGGCAATTTGCGCCGCCAGTTGGTGATTGGGGTGCAGGCGCCGGTCTATGGGTTGCTCTCCGTTGAGGCTGATTTCAAGCAGCAATTTGGCTGCGCGCGCCATAACCGACCGGAAGGAAAGATCCTCAAAGCGCCCGATTAAGTTGCGGTTGCGAGCCGCCAGCACACGCAACAGCCCCAACCCAACACGCGGAAACCTCAGTACCAACGCCTCCAGCTCCTCTGCAGGCATACGCCAGAGGATGCTCTCTTGCAATGCAATCGCCGTGGCAGGCGTGGGGCCGCGGTCAACCGCCGAGACCTCGTTGAACATAATCACCGGTTCGAAAATGCCAAGGATGGAAATTTGCCCCTGAGGGCTGAGCTTGCATAACTGGATTCGCCCGGAGAGCAGCACAAACAAACCCTTCGAGGGTTCATCTTCCACAAAAACCACCTGCTGGCTGGCGCAGCGAATGATGTAGCCTGAATTGACGATATCAAGCAGTTCATTCTCAGTCAAACCGCGGAAATGTTCCACCTTTCCCAACCGCTCAGCCAGTTTGCGTTGATCCATTTCAATCGCCTCTCAGTTGGATAGTTGCCAACCTTGATTCTAACTCAATTAATTAAAAAAGCCGGGGTTTCACGCGAACCGCGAAACCCCGGCATGGATTTTAACGCGCAATTACGGAAGCAACAACGGAACCTGCGCGAAGTCGTCAGCGGTGAGCGTGCCCACGTCCGCGTTGCTGGAGGTGTACTGGCTCAGGAAGTCCTTCTGGGACGGCGTTTTGTCGGCTGGCCAGATCACGTCAAGGATGCGGGTATGGTTCGTATCCGCCGGGGCGCCACCAAAGCGCCACTGGGCAGCTTTTTGCTCCACGTCCCGCACGCGCCACACGCCCGCCGCAGGGTATCCTTCCTGCCCCAACACCACGGCTGCAAAACCCCATTTGGCCGGGTCGCCTTCGCCAAAAGCGGTTTTTGGCACGCGCAGCAGCACCGTCCGCGCAGCCGGATCGACCAGGATCTTGAAGCTCACGCCGGTTAATTCCACCGGGCTGCCGGTCTTGGCATCCGGCACCACCACCTGGGGTGTCCAACCCTCGGCCCAGACGGCAAATTCCCAGCCATTCCCCTTGCTGAGCGCAGCGTTCCGCCCGGGCAGCAGCAACCGCGCGCCGGTTCCAGCCCCGGGGTCTTTATCAATATACACGTCCAAAGTCTGGATTGAAAGGTTATTCCCCGCCCCCCACGGATTGGGCACGGCGCCGGCAAAGGTGAATTTAAAGAGGATGTTCTTATCGTCGGTCGAGACCTTGAAATCCTTCAGGTCGTAATTCTTGCCGGTGAAGACGCTATCGGTGGGGTAGGTATAGGTTCCGGGGCCGTTATCATCTCCCTCGGGGTCAACTACTTCCAGCACCGCTTTGGATTGGGTCAGATCCGGCAGGATAACCTGACCGGGACCACCTTTGGGCAGCAGTTGATTTTGCGGCTGGATAACCACCACCAGGCGCAGATCGTCACCGGGTTCCAGCTCACCCAGCGCAGTGAGCGGAATGGCAAATTCGTAGGGCGTTCCAGCTGCTGCGTTGCCGGCTGCGGTTGGCGCGCTCCACCCCTCAGAAGAAGCCGTGTAGACCGAAAGCTGCGGTTTGCCAGACCACTCCACCAGGTGGGTAGCGGCAATGCCCGTCAGCACGGTGGGCTCTTTATCCTTGGCGCGCGTGAAGGGATAATTCACCTTAGCGCGCGGCACAGCCAGGTAAAAGCCAATGCGTTCAACCGCAGCCAGCGATTTGCCGATATCCACCTTGATATACAGATTCTTGGCATCCAGAGTGTAAGCAAACCCTGTTGCAGGAGATTGGCCTTCAGCCGGGTAGCTGGCGGCTTTCTCCCACTCTTTGGCATCCGTTTTTCCATCAATAACCGGTGTGGAAATCCCCTGCAGCGGAGTGGCAGCTGCTACCGGCTTCGGCTCAATGATGGGAATGTTGACGTAGGCAGGAATGGGTTCACCCAGCGCCTTGAAGACTTCAACCAGCAGAGCGCGAAAACCTTCGTCGAAGTAGGTATCCTGTCCGGAGTCCTGGTCAGCGCCATACCACCAGAACCAGTCAGAGCCTTCTGCTAGATACATAAAATCGCGGGCCTTAGCCAGTGCCTCGGGAGTGGCCTGGCGCACACCGCCCTCGTATTTTGCCAGCACTTCGCGCACCTTGCCCAGCACTTCCCAGGCTTTGTTCTCTTCACCTTCGCCAATCCAGGTTTCAAAGCTGGGCTGGAACCAGGCTGCCGGGAAGAGATCCTTGATAACCTTTTGCTCGGGGAATTGCTTGATGTATTCAGAGGGCGTGATGGTCTTGACCGTTTTGCTCTCTGCCAGCCCCTTATAGAGGGCATCGAAAAATTCTTTGCCATCGTTGTCGTAATTTTCCCAGGCGTTTTCGCCGTCCAGGATGATGCTGACCACATTGGGTCCCTTGGCACCCTGCTCCTTCAGTCGCGCGCGGATGTTCTCCAGGCGGCCCAGCAAGTCCTTCGCAGCCACTGCTCCCGGCAGGCCGGAATAAGTGAAGCCAATCTTGTCTGAGATCGTCCCATCGCGGAAGAACACCGCCAGGTTATCGCCATTGGCATTCTGCACGTAGTATGGACGGTAGAGTTCATCCGCCTGCTGGACGGTCTCTTTGGTATCACGGGTGAAGTTGATGTTGAGCGATTTCGCCAGTACCGGCTCACCGGTCGCCATCCAGGAATAGCCCGCCTTGAGCACATACGGCACAATCGCCTGGGCTACTGAGCCCTCACCGGGCCACAACCCGGCAGGTGCTTTACCGTAGTGATCTTTGTAAATCTGCACCGATTTATCCAGGTGAGCGGGAGCATCCACCGGATAGGAGAAGCGAGCAGGCAGTTCCATGCCAGGGCTGCCCTTGCTTGCCAGGTTGCTATCCACCAGCAGCGGCAGGATCGGGTGCGCATAAGGGGTTGTGATAACCTCAATCTGGCCTTTATCCTGCAATTCCTTGTGCAGTGGGATAGTTTTCTTAATCACATCCAGGGTTTTATCGAACAGGATTTTC
>CAYVOX010000185.1:0-5122 GCA_964453035.1 uncultured Anaerolineaceae bacterium | reverse complement strand
AAAGAATCATAACCCTCCCCGGCGTGAGACGTTGAGGGAATTATATCTTAATTCACAACTTGGCTAACGCGCCAAATCGAAGAACCCAACCAGTGTCAGCGGGTAACCCGCCGCCTGCAGGTAACCCCCATGCCCCACCCCCGGCGCCACCCACAGCGTTTTGGGTTGGGTGGCGGATTCGAACTGCTTCTCGCCGCGGGTGCGGGCAACCTCCAACTGGCCGTGGATGAGCAGCACGGGCCGCGGGCTGATGCGCGCCAGGTCGCCCTGCGGGTTGACCAGCCCGGGCCAGATACCGGTTTGCAGGGTGTAAAAGGCGGCTGCCAGGGGGTGCAACTGCCATTCCAGCCAGGCCTGCGCGCCGCCCGGAGCGGGGGACATCTCTTCGAGCAGGCTGGCGTAGTTGCCTTCGGCAACCACCGCCCGGATGCGCTCATCCTGGGCGGCTGCTCGGATGACCGCCACCCCACCCGCTGAAAATCCCAGCGCGCCCACCCACATCACTCCCGGCTGGCGCAAGGCGTAATCCACCGCCAGGAGAACATCCTCCGCTTCTCTGTAGCCCAGCGTTGCCAACTGCCCGGCGCAGGCGCGCTGCTCCAGGGCGAGGATGCCGTACCCGGCGGAGGCCAACATCTCAGCTTCGGGCAGCATGGCATCGCGATTGGCGCCGTGCCCGCCCAGCAGGATAATCACAGCGCCGTTGGTTGGCGCGAGGTACCACCCGGAAAGGCTAAAGCCCCGCGGGGAGGCGAGCGCGACGGATTGGTAGCCGGGCGGTTGCGGCAGGCCGGTAGGGCAGGTGGGGTGCAGCAGGGATTGGACATACACCGCCGCAAACCCGCCCAGCACGCTGACCCAGGCCAGGATGAACGCCAGCAGCAGGCGCGGCAGCCACCATGAAAGAGAAAATGAGGGGCGCATGGACAAAATGAATGAGGGGTAAGGCGCAGGCTTACAGCAGGGGGGATTTTTCGACCACCCAGAAGTGCGAAAGGCCCAGCTCGCGCAGGGGAGTGCGCTCCAGGGCCTGCAGCAGGCCGCGCAGCAGTTTTCCCAGCCGGGGGCGGCGGGCGATGATATTATCGTACGCGCCGAAAATCACGGTGCGCAGGATGAAGCGCACCGGCTGTCCGGCGAACAGTTTTTGCAGGTCGGCGCGGGTGTAAACATCCACGTGGGGGGCCAGCTTGTCGCGCCACCGCCGCGGAAGCCAGTTGACCAGCGGAATGTTGCCAAAGTGATACCTGCCGCGCCAGTAAATGCCGTGCGTTTCGAAGGGATAGCCGCGGTTGGGCACAAACAGCACCAGCCGCCCGCCCGGGCGCAGCACGCGCACAATCTCGCTGACGGCCTGGGAGTCATTCTGAACGTGCTCCAGCACCTCGTGGCTGAGCACCAGCTCGAAATAGTCGGAGGGGAAGGGGAGGTGTTCACCGGCGGCACACACCACGCGCGGCGCTTTTTGCAGCGCTTCGCGGGTGCGCTCCAGTTCGATATCCAGCCCCACGGCCTGCGACCCCTGCGCTGAAAGGCGGCCCAGGTATTCGCCTACGCCGCAGCCATCCACCAGCACGCGGCCCTGGGCGCGCTCCCCGGCGGCTTCCAGGATCATTTCCAGGCGGCGAACCTGCCCGGCGCGCCACACGTAAGAAGGCTCGCCGCGCAGGGCAGCTTTTTGGAGGCGTTTCTCATCCATTAGAAGGTTTTTTCTTCCTTGTATCCAAAGCCGCGGCGGTTATCCACCAGGCGGATCCAATCAGGGGTGAAGACGTACAGGCTGTTTTTGACGATAATCTCTTTGAGGCCGGCCACAAAGGGGAACCTGGCCTGGTAAACCTGCCAGGCATGCTCCCATTCGGCGCCCTCGGGCACCAGGGCCACCGTACCGCGCAGTTGCAGGCCGCGGATTTCCTGCCAGCCGGAGACGTGGGGCTGGATGGCGGCAGCGGCGCGCGGATTGGCGGTCAGATCCCGGGTATGCTGGCTTTCGGGCTCGGAGAAGAAATACAGCCGGTTGCGCTCATCGGCGGCGAAGTAAACGGCGGCGGCGTGGGGGGCGCCATCCGCGCCGGTGGTGGCGAGCGTCAGGGCGGGCAGGGAGAGAAAATCGGCGGGGGGCCAGCGGGTGGCATCGCGCGGCTGGGTGCCCATCCAGGGGGTGAAGAGCGTGTTCTGGAGGCCGATGCGAGCCAGCATGCGGCCCACCAGGTTATCCACCAGGTCATCAACTGTCTGCGGGTGGTTGTAGAAGGCGGGAGCGGGCGGGAAGATGATAGCCCCGGCTTCGGCGGCGCGCATCATCAGGCGCAAATGCCCGCGGTGGAGGGGTGTTTCACGCACTACCAGCAGCAGCGGGCGGCCCTCTTTGAGGGTCACATCCGCGGCACGGGAGAGCAAATCGGCGGCGTAGCTGTTGGCTACGGCCGAGAGCGACTTGATGGAGCAGGGCGCCACCAGCATGCCGTGGGCCGGAAAAGAACCGGAGGCAATCGCCGCGCCGATATCGCCGGGGGCATAGACGGCATCCGCCAGCGCCAGCACATCTTCCACGCGCCAGTCCGTCTCCTGCTCGATGGTGAGCCGCGCCGAGCGGGTGAGCACCAGGTGCGATTCAACCTCTGCCTCGCGCAGCGCCTGCAGCAGGCGGATGCCCAAAATGACGCCCGAACTGCCGCTGATGCCAACCACCAATCGCTTCACGCTCATTTCACTTCACTCCCCAGTGTACCGCCATTGTACCAAACATGCGCCGCGCAAAGCCCACTTTGGTGAATCCCGCTGCTGCCAGGCGCGCCAGAAGTTCCTCGGCGCGCAGAAAGGACTCGGTGGAATCGGGCAGGTAGGTGTAGGCGTCGCGCTGGCCGGTGAGTAGGCTGCCCACCGCCGGGATGACGCGGTGCATGTGGAAGCGAATCAACGGGCTGAGCAGCGAGCGCCCCGGGCGGGTGGTATCCAGCGCAACCCAGCGCCCGCCGGGTTTGAGCACGCGGTACTGCTCAGCCAGGGCGCGGGTGAGATCGGTGACGTTGCGCAGCAGGTAACCCGAGACGAGCACGTCAAAGGCGGCATCCGGAAAGGGTAAATACAGGGCATCGGCGGCGGCCCAGGCATGGGCAGCGGGGTTGCGGCGCTGGCCCTCCAGCATCATGCCGAGGGTAAAATCGGCGGCGGTGACGCGGCAGGTAGGGCACTGGCGCAGGGCTTCGCGCGCCAGGTCGCCGGTGCCGGCGCCCAGGTCCAGGAGGGAATCGCCGGGGCGGGGGGCAGCGCGGCGGATGACCTCCTGCCGCCAGCGCACGTCCTGCCCGGCGGTCATCAGGCGGTTCATCAGGTCGTAGCGCGGGGCGATGCGCTCGAATACGTCCTGCACGTAGCGGGCGCGGGTTTGAGCGGGGGGGTCAGTCTTCATGGAGGGCGGGCACCCAGGCCAGGATGGTGGTGCCGTGCCCGGGTTCGGAGGAGAATTCAACGTCGCCGCCCACGTTGTGGGCGCGGGTTTGCATGTTGGCCAGGCCGTGGCCCAGGGTCATCTTGACGCGCCCGGTATCAAAGCCGCGCCCGTCGTCGCTAACCTCCAGCAGGACACGCTCGGGGGTGGTCCACAGCGCCACGTTGAGGTGGTGAGCGCGGGCATGCTTGGCGGCGTTGGCGAGGGCCTCCTGGCAGATGTGAAAGAGGGCTTTGGCATGGCTATCGGAGAGCCTGAGCGTGCCCGGCGGGGGGCCGTCCAGCCGGGTTTCCACCAGGGTGTTGGTGTGGAACTCTTTCACCAGGCGCTGCAGGCCTTCCATCAGGTCTTCGTCCATCAACTGGCGCGGGCGCAGGTCCAAAATGTAGGCGCGGATATCGCGAATGGTGCTGTTGAGGTCATCAATGGCCTGTTCGATGCGCTGGTAGGATTTTTCCGGCGAGTTCATCATCAGCAGGCGGGCGTGTTCCAGGGTGAGGCCCACGGCGTAGATGGACTGGATAATGCCGTCGTGCAGGTCCATGCCGATGCGCTCGCGCTCTTCCAGCACCGCCAGGCGGCGCTGCTGCAGGTTGAGGCGCACGTTCTCGATGACCGTACCCACCCAGGCGCTGATGGTGGAGAGGAACTGCGTTTCCAGGTCGTCCAGCGGGTGGGGGTCGGTGGAGGCCACGCACAACACGCCCAACACCCCGCGCCGCCCGGTGAGCGGCAGGCAGATGACCTGGCGCAGGCAGGAGGCGGCCACATCCGGGCCGAGCTCGCGGGCGCTGGCGCAGGGTAGCTCGATGGTGCGCGGCTGCCCGCTTTTAGCCACCTGGCCCACGGTGCCTTCGCCCACGCGGAAGTCGCTTTGCGCCCAGAGGTGATCCACGCTGGGGCCGCGGTGCAGCACCAGGCGCAGCAGGTCACCCTCCTCCTGGCGCAAAAAGACCTCGCCGACGTCAATCTTGAGGTAGTTAATCACCTGGCTGAGGGCTTTATCCAGCACCAGGTCAATATCGGTGGAGGAGGCCAGGGTGGAGGCTAAATCGTTGAGCAAGGCCAGGTTTTCGTTGCGGCGGGTGAGGGTGCCGTCGCGCTCCACCAGCTTGGAATACAGGCGGGCGTTGGAGATAGCCACCGCGGCGTAGGAGGCCAGGGTTTCAATCACCATCTGGTCCTCGGCGCTGAATTCCACAGCGGCGAGCTTGTTGGTGAGGTAAATCTGGCCGAGCTGGCGCTCGCCCATGCGGATGGGCACGCCCAGGAAGGAGGCCATGGGGGGATGGCCGGGGGGAAAGCCGGCGGATTGCGGGTGAGCGGTGAGATCCGGCAGGCGGATGGTTTGACTGGTGCGCATGAGGGTGCCAATCAGCCCCAGGCCTTCTGGGGGGTGGGACATGCGGCGAATCTCATCAGGGCTCATGCCGATGGGGATGAACTGCTCCAGCTCGCCGGATTCGTTGAGCACGCCGACGGCGGCATACCGGGCACCGGCTTGCTGGCAGGCCAGGGCGGCGATGCGCTCCAGGAGGGTATCCAGCGCGGTTTCGCGCACCAGCTCCAGGCTGGCGCGGTGCAGGGCTGCCAGCCGCTCTTCCAACTGCTCGCGCGTGAGGGTGTGCATGATTGGCTTAATTTTACTCTAATTTGTCCGGATTAGGGTGA
>CAYVOX010000184.1:0-5138 GCA_964453035.1 uncultured Anaerolineaceae bacterium | reverse complement strand
AGATGGGAAGAACCCGTAGCTGCTGCGAATCACATCGAAACCCAGGACGGTTGTGCCGCGAAAGGCGCGCAATACCTCGTCCGTGGTGGCGGCGTGATCCTGGTGGATATCCTGGCGCGTGTGGGTGAAGACGATATCCGGGTGGTAAGCGCGGTTGAGGGAAATCAGGTATTCGAGAATTTCCTGGCGAGCATGGGGAAAGCGGCGCGTTTCAAACTCACTGACAATGACGTTAGCTTCAGGCACACCCAGTACCGCCATGCTGCGGCGGTGTTCAGTAACGACGTTGGTGAGGGCTGGATTCTTTTGATTATCAGACAGGGTGACGCAAATGACCTGAGTCATAGGGGTGATATGCGCGATAAGGGCACCGGCGCCGAGCTCGATATCATCGGGGTGGGCGCCAACAAATAGGATGCTTTGCCCATAGAAGGTCATATCATGGTTCATGGTTTGCCTACTTGGTGGCAATGATCCCGCCGACAACCTTGGTCATCACCAGCTTGCCATCCTGTTTCAGACGCCGCTCGGCAACGGTGGCGATTTGAGCCATAACCTTTTCGAAGCCTGCTTTGCCTTCGAAGAGGGAGGTCCATAATTTGCGATCTTCCGAGAGCGAGGCGCGGGTGTAGGCGAGGAAAGGCTCCACCTGTTCAAAGGTGAGGGGATTTTCGAAGATTTCAACGCTCACTTTGGAGAAAGTAGCTTTAACGGCATCCAGGATCTGAGAGCCATAACGCGAGCTGCCGGGCATGGGAGGGATGGTTTTTTGGGTGGCTTCGCGGATGATATCGTAGAAAAGCTGCTTATTGGTGGGCATGGGACCGGTGGTGAACAGGCGCCCGCCGGGTTTGAGCACGCGGTGCATTTCTCGGATGGTGAAGGGGATATCCTCGGCGTAATAGATGGCAAAGCAGCAGGAGAGCAGGTCGAACTGGTTTTCGGCGAAATTGAAAGGCTGATTGAAATTGAGTTCGACGAACTGGATAGGCAGGTTGCGGGTTGCGGCTTCCTTGTGAGCCTGGGTGAGTAACTCGGCGTTGACATCACCACCGGTGATATCTGCCTGCCCATTGAGGTGATTGTAGAACGAGAGGCACTGTTTACCAGCGCCGCAGCCGACATCGAGGATTTTCAAACCGGGTTGGAGTTTGAGAGTATCGAGCATCCATTTATCAATATCCCGCCCGCCAAATTTATTGTGGATATCAATGCGGGTGAGCAGGTCGCTGGTGGTTTCTTTGTAATCAATTTTCATGGTTCCTCTAAAAAAGGTCAAATTGGAGCGCGGCTAAGTATACAGGGGCGGAGGGCGTGTGTCAAGCGCGGCTAGCATATGCGCGGCAGCATTTCACCGGCGAGCATATCCAGGATGCGCGTGCCGCCAATCAGGGTGCGCAGCAGCACACGGCCGGGCTGGGCGGCCTGGACAACACCAATCCGCGCCGCTTTTAAGCCTAGCGGGTGGTTTAGCATGGCAGCGAGGGCGGCTTCTGCTTCCTGCGGGGGAACGATGACGATGACCTTGCCTTCGTTGGCAACATAGAGCGGGTCAAAACCAAGCATTTCGCAGGCAGAACGGACGGCTGGAAGGGTGGGAATGGCACTTTCATCCAGCCAGATGCTGACCTGAGATTGGAGAGCAATTTCCTTGAGGGTAGTGGCTAAGCCTCCGCGAGTTGGGTCGCGCAGGACGTGGGTATGCGGGGCAGCCGCGAGCACCTGAGCAATCAGGTGGTTGAGGGGGGCCACATCGGATTTGACATCCATTTCAAGACCCAGTTCGCCTCGGGCGGCCAGAACTGCGATGCCGTGATCGCCAAGGGTGCCTGAGACGAGGACGACATCCCCCGGCTGGGCCTGCTCACCGCCGATAATGCGCCCTTCAGGAATCCATCCGACACCGGCGGTATTGATGAACAGGCGGTCGGCTTTGCTTTTTTCGACCACTTTTGTGTCACCGGCAACTACAATAACGCCGGCTTCGGTCGCGGCTGCCTGCATGGAGGTTACCACGCGCTGCAATTCCTCGATTGGAAAACCCTCTTCAAGGATGAAGCCCGCGGTGAGGTAGAGCGGTATTGCACCACTCATGCAGATATCGTTGACGGTTCCGCTGACGGCCAGGCGACCAATATCGCCACCGGGGAAGAAGAGCGGTGTGACGATATGCGAATCAGTGGAGACAGCCAGGCGGCCAGAAAGGTTGGCGCCGGGCGGCAGCACGAGGGCGGCGCTGTCGTTGCTGGCAGCGAGAGCCGGGTTACTAAAGGCGGAGGCAAAAAAGCGGGTCACCAGGTCGTGGGTCATGCGTCCACCAGAACCGTGACCGATAACGATTTGTTCCTCATGGCGCAGCGGGACGGGGCAAATAGGTCCTTGCATGGGTGGCAGCGGTTCAGTCATTGGCCCTCCCAAAACGGTAATAGGCGTTACAGGCGCCCTCTGAGGAAACCATGGGGGCTCCGAGCGGCGAGGTTGGGGTGCACAGGGTGCCAAAAACGGGGCAATTGGCTGGTTTTTTGAGGCCCTGCAGAATCTGCCCGGCGATGCAGTGTTCGGATTCACGCGTCTGGATGTCGCCGACGTCGAAGCGCTTTTCGGCGTCGAAATCGGTAAATTCGGGACGCAATTCCCAGCCGCTTTGCGGTATGAGGCCAATGCCTCGCCACATACGGTCGCAGGGTGTTAGGACTTTTTCAATCATGCCCTGGGCAATGCGGTTGCCTTCGAAGGTGACAGCGCGCGGATAAGCGTTTTCAACTTCCACCTGATTGGCTTCCAGCAGTGCGACGGTCCTGGAAATGCCCTGCAGGATATCCACAGGTTCGAAGCCAGTGACAACGATGGGGACGCGGTACTGTTTGGCAATTGGCGGGTATTCCCAGTAACCCATCACGGAGCAGACGTGCCCGGCGGCGAGGAAACCCTGCACCCGATTGAGCGGCGATCCGAGAATGGCGTGCATGGCGGGAGGAACGCGCACGTGCGAGACGAGAATGGAGTAATTCTTAACCCCCAGCGCTTGAGCCTGCAGGACGCTGGCAACATTGGGAGGGGCTGTTGTTTCAAAGCCAATGGCAAAAAAGACAACCTGCTTATCGGGGTTTTCTCGGGCAATGCGGACGGCATCGAGCGGTGAATAGACCACCTTGACCTTTCCTCCCTGCGCACGGATAGAGAACAAATCGCGGTGGGAGCCAGGGACGCGCAGCATATCACCGTAGGATGCAAAAATTACACCAGGCTGGGAGGCGATGGCGAGGGCTTTGTCAATCAACTCCAGCGGGGTGACGCACACCGGGCAGCCCGGCCCGTGTACCAGTTCAAGTTCAGAGGGGAGGAGCTGGTCCAGGCCGTATTGGAGGATGGCGTGGGTCTGCCCGCCACAAATCTCCATTATCACCCAGGGACGGGTTATGGTTCGCTTAATCTCTTCGATTAAGGCGTTTGCCAGCCGGGGGTCTCGAAACTCATCCAGATAGCGCATCAGCCACTCGCCCGCTCTGAATCTTCGTTGTTATCCATCTCTTCGACCATGGAGGCCAGCTCATCAAGGGCTTCAAGCGTGACCCTGGCTTCCTCTTCTGAAAGCAGGTTCAACGCAAAGCCGGCGTGGATGATGGTGTAGTCGCCCACCTGCGCATCTGGAACGGCTTCGATGCAGGCTTCACGCAACACGCCGCCAAAGTCCACTTTTGCCATGCGCATTGCACCAAGAGTATAGATTTCTATGATTTTACCCGGGACAGCCAGACACATATTAACCTCCTGATGACTATTGTAATGCCGATGCAGCAACCACAGCCTGGCCGACGGCAATACCGCCGTCATTGGTGGGAATCTGGTGATGGCGAAGCACCGTAAAACCGCTGCGGGTTAATAAATGAAATGATTTTTCCAGCAGGATGCGATTTTGCCATACCCCGCCGCTAAGAACAACTGTGTTGAGGCCTGAAATGCCGCGAACGCGCTCGCAGAGGGCAAGGTTCACTTCTACGACGCTGTTGTGAAAACGAGCGGCTAAGCGGGGAATGGATAGACCGGAGTGCATATCCTTCAGCAGCGCCTGCCAGACTGGCGCGGGGTTGAAGGTTTTCCCGGAGATTTCGAAAGGATAGGAACCGGTTTCGGAAGGATCAGCCAGGGCTTCGAGCTCAATGGCTGCCTGGCCTTCGTAGGTGGCGAATTGCCGCACGCCGATGAGAGCAGCGGCGGCATCAAAAAGGCGGCCCATGCTTGTGGTGAGGGGGGCGTTGATGCGCCGCTCGAGTTGGGATTTGAGGATGGATTGTTCCCGGGGGGATAAATTGTGCATAGGAGGGAGGTCAGCAGTCCAGGGGAGACCTGCCTGCCAGAGGTGAGCCAGCGCCATGCGGGAGACTTTTCTCACGCTGGCATCACCGCCGGAGAGGGGTACTTCCGCAAGGTGAAAGAGGCGCTGGAATCCGCTGTATCCGCCCAGCAGCACCTCTCCGCCCCAGATGGCGCCATCCGTGCCGTAGCCGGTGCCGTCGTAAATCAGGCCTATCACGGGATCCGGAGAATCCCAGCCGTTATCAGCCAGGCAGGCTGCCAGGTGAGCGTGGTGGTGCTGCACCTGGAGAAATGGAAGGTTAGCTTCCTCAGCGCGCTGGCGGGCATAGCGCGTGGCGAGGTAATCGGGGTGCAGGTCGCAGGCGATTGCCCGTGGCTGAACTCGGAAAAGGCGCTCAAAGTGGCTTATGCCTTCCTCAAAGGATTGGGCAGTCTCCAGGTTTTCCATATCGCCAATGTGGTGGCTGAGGAAGATGTAGTGGTCGCGAGTGAGGCAGAAGGTGTTCTTGAGCTCCGCGCCGGTTGCCAGAAGCGCGGGAAGGTTTTGCTTGACCTGCAGGGCATCAGGCGCGTAACCCCGGGAGCGGCGAATAAGATAGGGCTTTTGGTCGATCACGCGGGCTACGGAATCATCCACGCGCATGTGGATGTCACGATTATGGGTTAGAAAAGCATCGGCGATGCCAGAAAGGCGGTCAAGGGCGTCAACATCGGTATAGGCAATGGGCTCATCGCTCCGATTGCCGCTGGTCATGACGAGAACATCCGGAAAACCCGGTTCAGGTTCGAGGAGGAGCAGATGCAGAGGGGTATAGGCAAGC
>CAYVOX010000183.1:0-5158 GCA_964453035.1 uncultured Anaerolineaceae bacterium | reverse complement strand
GCCCAGTTGGTGGTGGCATCCAGGCGCTGGCGCCATACGTTGCTGCGCTGGATCTCGGCGCGGTAGTAGTGCACCATGGCGGTGTTAAATTCAGAGGGACGCAGTTCGTATCCGCGGTACTTCCAGACGGGTTCGGTTGCTTCCGGGTTGGGGGGTGTGGTCATGCGTCTATTCTCCGATGATCTTAACCAGCACGCGTTTGCGGCGGCGCCCGTCAAACTCGCCGTAGAAGATTTGCTCCCAGGTGCCAAAATCCAGCCGGCCGGCGGTGAGCGCCACCACCACCTCGCGGCCCATCACCTGGCGTTTGAGGTGCGCATCAGCGTTATCTTCGCCAGTCTGGTTGTGGAGGTAGCGGCTGTGGGGTTGCTCGGGAGCCAGCTCTTCCAACCATTTTTCATAGTCGCGATGCAGGCCGGATTCGTCGTCGTTAATGAACACAGAGGCGGTGATGTGCATGGCGTTCACCAGCACCAGCCCCTCCTGGATGCCGCTCTCGCGCACGCACTGCTCCACCTGCGGGGTGAGGTTGATAAATCCGCGCCGGGTGGGCAGGTTGAGCCACAACTCTTTGCGGTAGCTTTTCATGGGGTGTCTCCAAAGCCCTGGCAGCTGGGCGGAAATTCCGGATTGGTATAGATGCAAACCAGCGTCCAGCCGTTATCAAAGCGGGCAATGGCCGCGCCCGGGTCCCAGCCAGCCTTGGGGTAGTAACCGATGGCGTAACGGTTGACGTTGAGGGAATCCCACTCCAGGGAATAAGGCCCTTGAGCGTGAGCGCGGAAATCTTCAACATCCGGCGGGCTGAGGGGCGGGGGAAGTTCGGCGGAGTGCTGCGCGGTCTGCAGGAGGAGATCCATCTGGCGCAGTGCGCCCCGGCCCTGGTCATTGATCAACCACAGCAAGCCTGCCGCGGCAGCCAGGAGCAGCAGAAAGGCCGGGCGCCACACGCGCTGCAAGGCGCGGGGCGAGAGGTGGCGGTACTCTTCCTGTTCTTCAATCACCCAGCGCAACAAGGCCAGGGCGGGCACCATCAGGGCTGTGGCGGGCAGGAAGAGCGACAGGCTGGCGATGACGCGCCTGCCGAGCTGTTCCCAGCGGTGCCCGGTGAGGACCAGGGAGGTGAGCAGGATGAGCGCGCCGAGGGTGCTGGCCAGGGCAACCCCCTCTACAGAGCCGATGTGCCAGCCGCACACGCCGCCCAGCACTGCGCCCATCAGGGTGAAGAGCAGGATGTTGCCTGCCGGGCCAAAGGGCGGCTGGTAGAGGGTGAGGGAGGGCAGGGTGATGAGGTTGATGGTTTGAGAAACCAGCCCAAAAACCAATCCCACGGCGGCGCCCAGCCAGATGCCCACCATGCGCCGGAAGGTTTCGCGGCGTTTGAGATGCTGTTCGTAAGCCAGATCGGAAGAATTCATACCTGTCGATTATAGTCCTAAAAATGCGGTTTTTTACTTGCTGCCGAAGATTCACGGTATCTTTTGCGCGTAATGGGAGGGAGCGGTTTGGCAGGTGAATCGGGCTGAGGTTGGCAACCGAACGGGATATAATATCCACCTATGAACCTGCTTTCGCTGGAAGAAGTTGAACACATTGCCGATTTGGCCCGCCTGGAACTGAGCGCGGAGGAAAAAGAGCGCTTCAGGCGACAGCTTTCATCCATTTTGGCGTTTGCCGCGCGTCTGCAGGCGCTGGATACGAGCGGCATCCCGCCCACTTCCAGCGTTTTACCGCCGCGCAGCGTGCTGCGCGCAGATGAGGCGGAGGCGAGCCTTTCGACCGGGCAGGTGTTGAGCAATGCGCCGCAAACCGAGCTTAACCAGTTCAAAGTGCCGCCTGTGATGGATGCGGAGACGCCCGATGCCTGAGCTGACCGATTTGACGATGGCTGAGGCGCTGGCGGGGCTGCGCGGCGGGCAGTTCAGCAGCGTGGCACTGACCCGGGCTTGCCTGGAGCGCATTGAGGCGCTTGAGCCGCAGTTGCATGCATTCATCACGCTGACGCCGGAGCTGGCGCTGGAGCAGGCGGCGGCAGCCGACCGCTGCTATGCCACCTGGCGGGCGGATTCCTCAAAAGCGCTGCCAGCCCTGTGCGGCGTTCCCATCACGGTGAAGGATGTGCTGTGCCTGGAAGGCGTGCGCTGCACGTGCGGCTCAAAAATCCTGGAAAACTTCATCCCGCCCTACACGGCAACCGCTGTGCAGCGCCTGCTGGCGGCGGGGGTGGTGGTGCTGGGTAAAACCAACATGGACGAGTTTGCGATGGGCTCTTCCACCGAAGCCTCGGCTTACGGGGTAACGCGCAACCCGTGGGATGTGACGCGCGTGCCGGGCGGTTCGAGCGGCGGGGCGGCAGCCAGCGTGGCAGCCCGCCTGGCACCGGCGGCGCTGGGCACGGATACGGGCGGCAGCGTGCGCCAGCCAGCCTCGTTCTGTGGGGTGACCGGGCTCAAGCCGACCTACGGGCGAGTCTCGCGTTATGGACTGGTGGCTTATGGTTCCTCGCTGGATTCGGTGGGGGCGTTTGCCCGTTCCGCGCAGGATGCGGCGCTGCTTTTGGCGCTCATGGCCGGGGCGGACCCGCGCGATGCCACCGCGTTGGATGTGCCCGTTCCCCTGCCGGGGCTACCCCAACAGCCCGACCTGCGCGGACTGCGCATCGGCGTGCCAAAAGAATATTTTATCGCCGGGATCCAACCGCAGGTGGAGCGCGCCGTGCGGCAGGCAGTGGCGGAGATGGTTAACCTGGGCGCGGCGGTGAGGGAAATCAGCCTGCCGCACACCGAGCTGGCTGTGCCGGTGTATTATCTGATTGCCCCGGCGGAGGCATCAGCGAACCTGGCGCGCTTTGACGGCATCCGCTACGGACTGCGGGAAGAGGCGGAGGCGCTGGAGGAAGTTTACCGGCGAACGCGCGCCAGGGGGTTTGGCGCGGAGGTCAAGCGGCGCATCATGCTGGGGACGTATGCGCTCTCCGCGGGGTATTACGACGCTTACTACGGGCAGGCGCAAAAGGCGCGCACGCTAATCAAGCGCGATTTTGAACAGGCCTTTGAGGAGGTAGACGTCATCGCTGCGCCGGTTGCGCCGACCACCGCCTTCTGTTTTGGCGAGCACACGGATGACCCCCTGGCGATGTATCTGGAGGATGTGTTCACCCTGCCAGCTAACCTGGCGGGCGTGCCGGGGCTGGCCTTTCCGGTGGGGCAGGATGAGCGATGCTTGCCGATCGGTGTACAATTAATGGGCGCGCACTTCCGCGAGGATGTTTTGCTGCGCGCGGCGCATGCCTACCAGCAGGTTACACCATTTCACTTGCAGGCGCCCCATTTGAGCGGGCGCGCATGATTCTTGTGTGTAGTTCCTTTGTCCGAGTTTGAGTTTCCAAAAAGGAGATTAAAAATGCTTAAGAACCTTCCCGCAACGACTGAAGAACTGCTCGCCTGGGACTGGCCGCGCTATGAGCCGTACATCCAGGAGATGAGCGGGCGCGCCCTGACCGCCGCCAATGTGACCGAATTTGTTCAGGATTGGTCAAGTCTTTCGGCATGTTTTATGGAAACCTACAACCGCCGGTACGTGGCTTCCACGCTCAACACCGCCGATAAAGCTGCCGAACAGGCTTTTAAGGATTTCATGGATTTGATCTTCCCGAATGCGATGGCAGCCGAGCAGGTGTTTAAGGAAAAATTACTGGCCAGCGGCCTGCAGCCGGAGGGCTTTGAAATCCCCCTGCGCAACATGCGCGCCGAAGCCGACCTGTTCCGCCAGGAGAACCTGCCGCTGCTGGGCGAGGAGCAGAAACTGGCGCAGGAATACCAGCACATCATCGGCGGGCAGACGGTGCAGTGGGAAGGCAAAGAAGTGACCGTCACTCAGTTGCGCCCGGTCTTTTTTGAGACGGACCGCGCGCTGCGCGAGAAAGCCTGGCGGCTGGCTGCCGAACGCCAGTTGGCCGACCGGCAGGCGATCAACACCCTGTGGGGGCGCCTGCTGGAATTACGCCTGAAGATTGCCGCCAACGCCGGCAAGCCCGATTACCGCGCTTACCGCTGGCAGCAGCAACTGCGCTTTGATTACACCCCCGCAGACTGCCGCGCCTTCCACGATGCGATTGAAAAGGCCGTGGTGCCCGCCGCGCGGCGCATCTACGCCCGCCGGCAGCAGGCTCTGGGGCTGAGCAGCCTGCGGCCCTGGGATCTCAACGTGGATCCGCTGGGGCGCGCTCCGTTGAAGCCCTTTAAGGATAGCGGTGAGCTGATTGCCAAAACGCACACCATCTTCCAGCGCGTGGACCCGCAACTGGGAGAACACTTTGGCACAATGATCCGCGAGGGGCTGCTGGATGTGGAGAACCGCAAAAACAAGGCGCCGGGCGCTTACTGCACAGATTACAGCGTGATTCGCCGCCCGTTTATCTTTGAGAACGCTGTGGGGCTGCACGACGATGTGCAAACCCTGCTGCATGAGGGTGGGCACGCCATGCACGTGTTTGAATCGACTCCCATCCCGTACATGCAGCAGTTGAATGTGCCGATGGAGTTCGCCGAGGTGGCTTCGATGGGCATGGAATTGCTGGCAGCACCCTATCTTGAGACGCGTTACGGCGGGTTCTACACCCCCGCCGAAGCTGCCCGCGCGCGCATTGAGCACCTGGAAAGCAGCATCCTGTTCTGGCCTTACATGGCGGTGGTGGATGCCTTCCAGCACTGGGTGTATGAAAACCCGGCAGCCGCCCAAAACCCCGCTGAATGCGACGCAGCCTGGGCCCGAGAGTGGGGGCGCTTTATGGTGGGCGTGGATTACAGCGGGTTCGAGAACGTGCTGGTCACCGGCTGGCACCGCAAGCTGCACATTCACGAGGTGCCGTTTTACTACGTGGAATACGGCCTGGCGCAACTGGGCGCGGTGCAGGTATGGCGCAACGCCCTCAAGGACCAGCCCGGCGCGGTGGCTAAATACCGCAAGGCGCTGGCGTTGGGCGGCACGGTGACCCTGCCCGAGCTCTTCCAGACCGCAGGGGCCAGGCTGGCTTTTGATGCCGGCACGCTGGGCGAGGCAGTGGCGCTGATGGAAAGCAAGATTGAGGAGCTTGAGAAAATTCAATAAGAACCGGAGATGATTTCTGGGGCTGTCCAAAAAGGAATATGTCACTCTG
>CAYVOX010000182.1:0-5174 GCA_964453035.1 uncultured Anaerolineaceae bacterium | reverse complement strand
CGATGCTGGGCATGCGGATATTGCGGAATTTATCACGCCGGGGCTGATGGTATGAGGAGGAGGACAGGATGTTATTGCTTTTCTGGCAGGTGAACGCAGCAGCAGGCGGGGTGGGGCGCGTGACGGTGAGCGACAGCGCCGTGTGCGAGGCGCGCGGCAGCGACAGTGACCAGCTTTAGGAGGCAGGTATGGCAAATCGATATGCAAAAGGGGCGACCATTCGCATCAGCGGGATGTTCACGGTGGGCGGCGCCGCCGCCGACCCGACGGTCGTGACGCTGCGGGTGCAGGACCCTTCAGGCAACGAGGAAACCTTCAGCTATGCGAATGGGGAGGTGACCAGGAGCGCAACGGGAATGTATTGCCGCGATGTTCAACTGGACGAGAGCGGCACCTGGCACTACCGCTGGGAGGGTGAAGGGGCGGCGGCGTGCGCGGATGAGCGCCAGGTGTACGTGAAACCCTCAGTATTTTAACCAAAAAGGAGAGAAAAAATGACGACGAGCACAGTTACTTTAGCCACCATCCGCAGCCGGGTGGCGGTGGGGCTGGGAGATGAGGGGCGGGCGGTGTGGGATGACGACGCGCTGGATGAGGCCATCCGGCGGGCGGTGAGCGACCTGGGCCGCTATTACGGCGAACCGCCGCTGCTCAGCGGGCTGGATTCGGCCTCGCTGACGACGCTGCAAAAGGAGGACGAGACCGCGCTGGTGACCGGCGCGGAGTTCTTCGCGGCTTTTGCGCGCATTGTTGACCGGCTGGAGACGCCAAACTTCAACGAGGAGGCCTCGATGCGCTTTTTGGACTGGACCGCTACCGCCGGCAAGCGCTACGCCGGGCTGCTGGGGCTCATCCGGCTGGGGCGGCTGCAGCAAAGCCAGAACGCGCCGCACGCCGCGCTGGAATGGAACGAAAGCGCGCCGCAGTGGTGAGCGGAGGACAAGTGAACAGCCATCCAAAGGTGTTGCAGACGGTGGCAGACGCGCTGGGGCAGGCGGGCATCGGCGGGGACGGGCGTTTTGGTGGAGGGCTGCACCTGGGGGCGCTGGATCAACCCGCGCAGCCGGGCGCGCTGGCGCTGGAGGGGGCTATCCGCAAATCAACGGCGATGGCGGCGCTGGTGGCGCGCGATTCCAGCCAGAGCATCACGAACGCCACGCAAAGCTGGCTGAGCTTCAGCGCAGCCGCGAGCGACCCGTTTGGGATGTGGAGCGCGGCTGTTCCTGAGCGGCTGACGGCTTACACCGGCGGGCTTTACCTGCTGTGGTGCATGCTGGGGTGGGAGGCCAATGCCAGCGGGCAGCGCTACCTGGACTTCAGGCTTAACGGCGGGGCGGGCTGGGTGGGGACAACTGTCATCAACGGTGGCGCGTACACCCAGTATATGAGCACCTGCGCCCTGTGCTGCCTGAACGAGGGGGATTACGCCGAGGTGCAAGTTTATCAGAACAGCGGGGGCGCGCTGAACGTGGTGGTGGGTAACGGGATCCTTTTTGGGATGGCAAGGATGGTGTGAGGTGAAGATTTTTCTGTACCTTGACACAGAAGATGGAACGCGCGCGCTGCAGCTGGACGGCGACGGGGTGAGCGCTCCGGTGCGGGGGGCATTTTACCCGGCGGGGGTGGGACGGGCGGCTCAGGAGGGCGGGCAGGAGGTGATTGACGAGGAAATCAAGCTCAGCCTGGCGGGGACGCGCGCACAGCTGCAAAACCTGCTGGATACGCTCTCGGAATTGCTGGGTTTTGCCCGGTATGATGCCCGCACCCGCAACGACCGGTTGTACCTGCAGGTGGAATATGAGGACGTGGGCGTGACATGGCAGAGCCAGGTGTTGAGCGGGCGGGTGAGCGCCAATCCGCTGGGGCTGGCTGCACGTGAGCTGGGCAGGGATGTGGCGCGGGTGTACATCCGGCGGGTGAACTTCTGGGAGGAGAGCGCGGGGGAGGTGCTGCTGCTGACCAACCGCAACGGGAGCAGGCAGGCGAGCCTGACGGTGTATAACCACTACGACATCACCGCCGGGCACGATAATTTTGTGGATATTGCCGCAGAGGACATCGCCGGAGACCTGCCGGCACCGATAGAACTGACCATCACGCACGCCAACACGGGGCGCAGCGTGAGCCAGGTGTGGATCGGGCAGATGGAGACGGGCGGCGCGCTGCCTGCCTGGAAACCGGTCTATGAGGGGGAATTGGGCACGGCGGGCAGTGGGGTGACGCTAACGGGCACGGCGGATGCCGGCAGCAGTGCCGGGTATTTTGGGCGGCTGGCGTGGACGGCGGGGGCGGAGGCGCGGGTGGCGAGCTTTGAGGTGAGCGCCAGTCACATGTCCCTGTTCCGCGGCAAGGAATACAGGCCAATCCTACGCCTGGCCAATAACCACGCCTACAGCGACCTTTGGTTGAAGATGAAGGTCACTTACGGGGCGGGGCACACGGCGGCCTACGACAGCGGCTGGGTGCAATCGGCGGCGGGGGCACCGTGCGTAGAATTCAACGCGGTGCGGCTGCCGCCCTACCCTGCAAGGAGCAACACGCATGATGCCATGAGCCTTTCGCTGTATGCGATGAAGACGGCGAGCGCCGCGGTGACGCTGGATGCGGATTTTGTGCAACTGCTGCCGACGGACGGGTACAACCGGCTGGATATGATCGAGGCGGTGGCTGCCGGGTACAATCTGCAGGAGGGGGAGAAGAGCGGCTCATACCGCTGGAATGCCGCCACGCTGCTGGCACTGCCCAGCCACGCGCGGGCGGGGCGCTCGCTCTATCTCACGCCGGGAATGAATACGCGCTTCTTCTTCCTGCACCGTTCGGGGGCGAGCATGTTGATTGATACGACCTTCACGGTTTCGATGCGCTTTCAGCGGCGGCGCAGGGTGCTGTGAGGCGGGAAGGGAGCGATGATGAAACTGGTACCGTACTTTAGAGACCGTTCCAACGGAGCGCGGCTGACGCCGCAGGCGGCGTGGCAGGCGGAGGGGTGCTCCTGGTCGGTGGCGGCGGGGGGCTGCGCGGAAGCGGTGCTGCGCGCGCGGGTGAACTGGGCGAACGCGGCAGAACTGGCGGAACTGCTGCGCTGCGGGCTGGAACTCTATGATGAGAGCGGCGGCGTTGCCTGGTGGGGGCTGGTGGAAACGGTGACGGTGCGGCAGGGTAGTACGGGCGGCAGGTTGACCCTGGATGGGCTGGCAAACCGCGTGCGGGTATCTTATGAGAGCAGCGGGTCCACCCTGCGCGGCGGGGGCACGCGCTGCACCACCGGCTGGGCGGATGATCCTGAGTCTCAGGCGGTGTTTGGGGTCAGGGAGCGCCAGGTGGAGTTGGAGGCTGCCACGCCGGCGCAAGCCGAGGCTTACCGCGCGGCGCAACTGGGTAAGCTCTCGAAGCTGCGCGTGCTGCCGGTGCTTTGTGGGATTGTGGAGGGAATTGAGCTTGAACTGCACGCGGTGGGTTGGTTTGAGACGCTGGGCTGGAAACACTACGCCAGCAGTGCCGGTCTGGTGGAATACACCGGTGAGGGCAGGGGCGTCCAGCCGGTGGGTGATGCGGCGGCGCACACCAGGGTAGCGCAGGGCTTCACCACGGGGACAGGCGGTTGGAGCGCGGGGGAGGCGTGGGTGAATGCGCGCCGGCAGGGCAGCCCGGCAGATGCTCTGCGCTGCGAACTGTGCGCAGATGCGAGCGGGGTGCCGGGGAGTGTGCTGGCTTCTGCCAGCCTGGCGGGCGCGGCGGTGAGGGAGGACTTTGCCTGGGTGAGGTTCACGCTGGAGTCGGCGGCGGCGCTGGCAGCGAATACACCTTACTGGCTGGTGTTCAGCCGCAGCGGGGGCAG
Organism: uncultured Anaerolineaceae bacterium; assembly: GCA_964453035.1. GTDB lineage: Bacteria > Chloroflexota > Anaerolineae > Anaerolineales > Anaerolineaceae > CAYVOX01. The sequence goes on along the minus strand of CAYVOX010000182.1, from coordinate 1,336 downwards.
CAATGCCAGCGCTTACTACCGCCTGCGGATGAATGAATCACTGGGATATGCGGGGGGTGAGTTGCGGCTGTGGGGCGGGGCCAGCTGGGCGGCGCGCAGCCCGGATGCGGATTTGCTCTTTCGCGTGGCGGGGACGGTTGAGACCACCACCCAGGCGGCTGCAGCAGCCTCGGCGGCGGAGGGAGGGCAATTCCTGAGCGGGGTGCGGCTGGACGCGGTGAGTGGGATCTATACCAACCCGTACCGCTCAGGGGATAAGACCGCGCTGGAGGAAATCACCGCTCACCTGCGCGCGGGGACTACCGATGGGGTTGAACTACTGCCGTTTGTGACGCCGGAGCGCGTGCTGGTGATTTACGCCAGGCCGGAGGAGAGTACAGCGGTGTACCGCATGGATGCTCTTGGCAACCTACTGACCGCCAGCGGGGCTGAGGCGGCGGGCTGCATGGCGGCGCAACTGGTGGGCCAGTGGGCGGTGATGGATGCCCCCTGGGCAGCGATGGCGAGCGAGCGGATGTGGCTGGAGCGCCTGCGCTGGGAGGCGGATGACGGGCAGGTGCGGGTGGGGTGAGCGCCCGGGTCAGAGGCCCGTCTGGCGGGCGGATTGGCGGTAGGCGCAGTAGGGGCAGGTGGCACCGGGATCGGGCGGCTGGGGCTGGGCCAGAACAGATGCCACCCGGGCGGTGAAATCCAGGAAGCCTTCCCAATCCAGCGGGCAGGGCTGCCAGGCCACTTTGCCCAGGTAGGCGATTTTACCGTCAATGACCTGCATTTCGTCGGGTTCAACCGTCAGCAGGCCCAGGTGGGTGATGGGCGCCAGGGAGAGTGCGCGCGGGGCGGCGTGCTCGAGGGCGTAGGCGTAGGCGTGCAGTTGGCGGGAGTAGAAGGGAACGTTCTCGGGTTTGACGTCCGAGGTTTTGAAATCCACCACGCCGTAGGAGCCGTCGTCGAATTCGAGCAGGGTATCATACTTGCCCCTGAAGAAAACCTGGATGGGGCTGCCGGGGGGCGCGATGGGCAGGGATTCCACCCAGCTTTCGCCCATGCGTACCACGCCGGTTGGCAGGAGGGGCGAGATGGCCCGGGTGAGCTTTCCGCCGAAGTGTTTTTTCATCAGGCCATCGATGCGGGTGAAAATTTTTGGGAAAGCGCCGGAGGGGCGGGCAAAGCCCTGCACCACTTTGAGGTAAAAGCAGCGGGGACATTCGTCCCACAGGAAGGTGAGATCGGAGGGGGAAAGTTTGATGGCGGACATAAGCTAAGTGTAGCACAGGCGGTGAAAAGGGGGGGATGTGTTGGGTAGTTGTAGGACGCGCTCAAGTTGTAGGGTGCGTTC
>CAYVOX010000181.1:0-5212 GCA_964453035.1 uncultured Anaerolineaceae bacterium | reverse complement strand
GCGGGAGCGACGGGATTCGAACCCGCGGTCTCGGCCTTGACAGGGCCGCATGTTAAGCCACTACACCACGCCCCCGAACGAGCAATAGTTTATCATGACCATTCAGGAACGTCAAGGATAATTAAAACGAATAGTCCGGTTTGGGACTATTCGTTTTAACAAGAAGAATCAGTTTTTACCAAAAATCCACTGATCTGAGTTCTGCGACCAGGGGCAGATTTCCTCTGTTTTAAACCACAGGGCAATTTCCTTCGCCGCGGTTTCTGCTGAATCGGAGGCGTGGGTTAGATTTCGGCTGACAATCAGTGCATAATCATGCCTTATGCTTCCAGGAGCGGCTTCAGTTGGATTGGTGCTGCCCATCGTCTGGCGAACGGCCTTAACGGCATCTTCACCTTCCCAGACCATCGCCATCACAGGGGAGGAAGTGATGTATTTGAGCAAGCCTTCGTAAAATGACTTGCCTTTGTGTGCGGCATAATGCTGCGAGGCAAGTTCCAAGGGAACATCCAGGAACCTGGCAGCAACTAATTTAAGACCACGCCGTTCCAGACGGGAGATGATTTCACCGATCAAAGCGCGTTGGACGCCATCTGGTTTGATCAGAACAAGGGTTCTTTCCACTAAAACCTCCAGATATAGATTAGCGCAAGAATTCCTCGGCCTTCGTGTAGGCATCAAGGGCTTCTTGCAACTGATTGTTGCGAAGGTAGGCATCGCCGAGGGTTTGCCAGATGGAGATATCCACGGGGAAGCGGTAGAGAGCATCACGCAAGTCGTGGATGGAATCTTCGATAAACATACCGTTTTGCAATAACCGGCTGTAATAACGCATCGCCATTTCAACTTTGCCGCCTGCCAGAGCAGCCTGAGCCTGGTTGAGCAGCATGCCGGGTGTTTCCGTACCGGAAGGAATGGCTTCATGCTCATCAAATTGGGCGATGTTTTCAGAGGTGAGTACTTCTTCGACAGCTGGTGCTTCAGTATTTTCTTCTCCACCCTGACCCATTTCTTGCACCCAGGAAGGCGCGGTGATTGCTTCTGGCTCTTGACTGGGCGCAACCGGTTCCTCTGTCGGAGCAAGCGGCTGAGATGGTGGGCTAATCCAATCGGGCAGCGGTTCACCGGGGGTGGCTTCAACTATCGCTTCTTTTGGTTCTTCGACGGTACTTTCCAAGCCACGCAGCCAATCTGGCAGCTCAGTGGATTGAGGGGTTTCAGAAGAAAAAAGCGGCTCAGGCTCGGATTCAATGCCTTTCAGCCAATCGGGCAGAGGCCTGAGTGATGACGTCTGAGGAATGGCAGATTCTTCTAACCCTTCAGGTTCCTGTTCCGGAGAGAGTTCCTCAATGGGCGTGACTTCTTGGAGTTCTTCCTCCACAAGCGGCGCGACCACTTCCACTTCATCAGCCTGAATTACTTCTTCAGGTAAGGGGGCTTCTTGGGGTGAGGAAGTGGCACTCTCAGCAGCAGGTTCGTAAATTTCTGCTTCTGCCGGTTCGGGTTCGGGTGATTCGGGCGCGGATTCAGGCGGGAAGATCCGAACAGGCTGGGTGGGGAATTCAGCTTCTTCGCGGCTTGACTCGGCTACCCAGGCGGGTGGGGTCTCCAAACGCTCCTGTGCTGGGGTGATCAAAGTTTCGGCTTCAGCACCCTGTTGGGCGGCGAGGGATTCCAGCCAGGCAAATGCGGATTCAAAATCCATCTCAGCAGGGGATTGTTCCGCGGAGGATTGATCCCCGGTTGGAACAGCTTGCGGTTGTTCCTCTTCCGTACCTTCAACCTCAGCGGGGAGAGTTGGTTCTTCGATGGTGGCTAACGCAGGCGCGGCTTCGGGTGGTTCAGTCTGCACCTCTGGTGCGGGCAGCTCGCTGACGGGTTCAGAAACATCTTCCTGGTTTTCCTCCAGAACAGTTTCGATGATGGCGGCCGGAGAAGGCAATTTCTCTTCCGGGAGATTAGGTTCAACCCCCTCCAAGGTCGGTTCAACCTGTCCAACCGGTGTAACTTCTCCGACAGATTCCTCAAGCTGGTTTTGAGCCGCGCTGACCCAATCCGGAGGGGTTTCCAGGCGCTCTTCAGGTGGCGTGATGAGGGTTTCGGCAGCCGCGCCATGCCGCGCTGCCAGCGCTTCCAGCCATGCCATGGCCGCATCCGCATCGGAAAGATCGGGCAAGGCAGGACTTTCGGTTGTCTCGGGTGGAACTTCTTCCAGGCTGAGCGGCGGCACTTCCTCAATGGTGGGGGAGCCTTCAAGTTCTGGGAGAACTTGCTTTTCCTCTACATCAATAGTTGGTTCAGCAAAGGGTGTTCCTTCTTGATCAAGGCTCATCATTTCTGTTGGAATGATTTCCTCCGGCGCGGTTGGTGGGAGCGTCTCAGCGGCGGGTATCTCTTCGCCAGTCTCCGAGGTGGGAATTACAGCTTCGATTTGATCGGTGGGCAGGATGGGTTCCACAATGTTCGCCGGTTCTGTGAGGGCTTCAGAAATCTCAACTGGAGCGGCAGGCTCCACCTCAACAGGTAGAGGTTCGGTTTCATCTTTTATTATTATGGGCGCCTCCTGCATAGGGAGATCGCCTTCTATTACCGCGCCTGGCATCTCCAATTCTTTCAGCCAGTCCGGCAGAGCTTCACTCTCCGGAAGAATTTCCTCCGCCTCTGAGAGGGGTTCCAGACTGGCAAACCATTCTTCCGTGATTTCCTCGGGCACCTTCTCCTCAACCGGAGTGGTGACCTCACCTTCAATGGGTAATGCTTCTCTGGCTGCTTCCGCAGGTAGTTCAACAGGGTGTTCTTCGGCTTCCGCTTCGGAAGGAGCGGATAAACCTTTCAACCAATCCTCAATTTCAGCAGGTGCTTCAGAGGTTGCTGAAACAGGCGTCTGTTCTTCTATTGGTTCGACCGCTTCGAGCGGTTCGATAGGAACCGACCATTCTGGTAGAGAGGGTTCACTTTCGGTGCTCTCTGAAGACTGAACGACGGCCTCAACAGCGCCGACAACGCTTTCAGGTTCTTCCGCGGTGGAGAATGGTAGCCCTGAGAAAGCTTCTGAGGAGGGTGCTTCAGCTTGGAGATGTTCTTCGGAGAACTCTCTCAACCAATCCGGTATTGAACCGGGCTGGATGGGCAATTCTTCAGGTGACGGCGCTTCGGCAGCAGGTTCTGGTATAGCTTCACCTTGTTCTGGGAGGGGAGGTAGAATTTCGTTCAGTAAAGACAATTTCTCCGCTTCAGATTCTTCGGGCATTTCGGATTCCAAGTTGGCTGGCGCAAGGTTTTTTAACCAATCAGGGAGCTCGGCTTTGGAAGGTTCTTCTTCGGAAGCCGTTTCATCTGTGAAAACATCTTGAGGGGTTTCAACCTGCGGCTGATTTGAGGTTGTCCATCCCGCTTCACGCATCCAGTCGGGCAATTCTGCTTCCGCCGGCTCATTTTCACCAGCAATCTGCTCAGCGGCAGGTTGTGTCGAAATTTCTGCTGGCTGGGTGGTTTGCTCTGGTCCAAATGTAGGGGTTTGTTCTGCTGCTTCCTCTGCAAAGCCCGTCAACCAGTCTGGTTTTTCAGCGGGGGCTTCACTCTGGATTTGCACGCCAACGCTCTGAGCCCAGGCAGGTTGTTCTTGCGCGCCTTCCGATGGCTGCCATTCCAGGCGGTCAATCATCACCGCATTATCAGGAACCTGGCTGGCAGTTGGCGAAGAGGGTGAGATATAAGCAAGGTATGGATCGAGAGCCAACAACCGCTCCAGATAAACCTGTGCATCATCGGCGTGCGCGGTTGAAGGCAAAATATCAACGAGGATCTGATTGGCCTCATAACAATAAGGGATTTTTGAGACAAGGCGGCTGGCAATTTCAACTGCTTCCGCTTTTTCGCCGAGGAGATGGTGAATTTTTGCCAGGATGATCTCCAGGTCGATTCGCTGAGGGTCTTCCTGCAAGGCGGCGTGAATTTCACTGACAGCCTGGCGGTTTAAGCCACCGCGTACATACATGCGCACCAGTGCGCCCCTTGAAAGGCGCAGTTTGTGAGGTTCAGCGCCATCCCGGCGTCCATAAAGGCGGCGTAACTCATCCTGTACGGCGATATTTGCCGGTTGAGTTTCATAGGCGCGTTCCATGTGGAAGATGGCTGCATCAAGGTTGCCTTCGTCCTCACGGATGATGCTCATGCCAATCTGCGCGAAAAAATCATCGGGGAATACCGACATTATGCGCGTAAGAATATCCGCTGCTTCGCTGTACCGCTGGCTTTCAAGGAAAACTTTGCCCAGCAACCGGTAAGCCTCGATGTGCTTGGGGTAATGTTTGAGGATAAACCGGCAGTGCGCCAGAGCTTCTTCATTCATACCGCGCTCAATCAGGCTTTCGATTTCACGCGTGTAGGATCGCAAGGGAATTTTTGTCATTTCAAGCCTCCCGTGATTAGTATGCACTATTCTTTAAAATTCCGCAAGTGTTTGATAATCAAACGAAAAGCACGCGCTTTTTGGGGCGCGTGCTCATTGGTATTTTGTGGTTAATCGCCGAGATAATCTCGTAATTTCCGGCGGATTGACGGGTGGCGTAAACGGCTTAGCGCCTGGGCTTCGATCTGGCGGACACGTTCGCGTGTCACGCCCATTTTCCGTCCCACTTCCTCAAGCGTGTAAGCCTGTCCATCCAGCAAACCGTAGCGCAACTGAAGGATGCGCACCTCTCTGGGGGGAAGCGAATTGAGTACCTCTTCCAGGTGTTCCCGCAACAGATTGTAGGTGGCAGTATCATCCGGGGGGGGAGCTTCTTCATCCTCGATAAAGTCACCCAGTACGGAATCCTCTTCGTCGTCGGTGGGGGTTTCCAGAGAAAGTGGACGGCGCGCAACCTGGATCATGTTTTCCACCTTTTTGGGTGGAACATCGAGTGCGATAGCCAGTTCGTCAACGGTTGGTTCGCGCCCCAGGCGTTGCGTGAGCTGATGTTGAACGCGCAGGAGCTTGTTAATCTGGTCGCCCATGTGAACGGGCACGCGAATAGTGCGTCCCTGGTCGGCGATGGCGCGAGTCACCGCCTGGCGAATCCACCAGGTGGCGTAGGTGCTGAATTTATGACCCCTGCGGTAATCAAACTTCTTGGTGGCGCGGATCAGGCCGATATTCCCTTCTTGAATCAAATCGAGGAAAGGAACACCGCGCCCCATGTATTTCTTGGCGACACTGATCACGAGGCGT
>CAYVOX010000180.1:0-5221 GCA_964453035.1 uncultured Anaerolineaceae bacterium | reverse complement strand
AAGGTTGGTGGGTTCAAGGTCTAACCCACCCTGCAGGTGGTTCACACCCAACGAGGGTCTTCAAAGCGCTGGATTTCAATCAGCAGACCGTTGGGATCGCGTAAAAAGCAGTGATAGATCTTAAAGCGCGGGTTAAGCTGGGGCGGCTTTTCAAAAACAACCCCTTTTTGAGCCAGCCGCGCTGCCCAGCCGTCCACATCGGCGGTGACCAGGGTGAGGATGGCGGCGCCGGAGGTTACGGGCGGGTTGAGGTGCTGGCAAAAGCCCACAAACCCGCCCGGGCTGACGCGATAAATGCGGCAGGCGCCCTGGTCGAGGGCGAGGGGCAGGCCAAGCACCTGTTCGTAAAAGTGGGCGGTGGCTGCCAGGTCAGCGGTGTAGAAAAAGGTGATGGTTTGAGCGAAGGGGGCGTCCATCTCAGGCTCCGTCGAAGTAAATGGGGTTAGAGAGGGCGGCGGGGAGCATGGGCAAGCCCGGCAAAAAGGCGCGCAGTACCTCCACGCGGGCAAACCCGGGAGATTCCACGGGGAAGGTGAGTGCCAGGTCGCCATCCTGCAGGGCTTTGAAGACGGCATCGGCGCTGGCGGCAGTGACCACACGCAGCACGTCCCCGGCGAGCAGGGCTTCCGCTCTGATGCGCAGCTCGCGCGCGGCAGCCCAGGGGACGGAATCGCCCATGATGGCGCCCTGGTCGCCAGCGGAGAGGTGCAAGGTTGGGCCGCCGGGGGCAAAGGTGATGAAGCTGTGCCCGGCGCGCAGGGCGTTGAGAATATCGCTGGCGCCGTTGGAAAGGGCATAGACGCAGGTGGTGGGGCCGCCGAGGAAGATGAAGGGGGTATCGCGGTGGTAATCGCTGCCGCCGCAGATGGGCACTTTTTTGCCGCTTTCAAGCAACTTTTGCCAGTACCCCACCGCCTTGAGGTTGTATTCGCGCATCGGGCCGTTCCACACCTCCAGGCAGTCGCAGGGGAAGGCGGTCATGTCAAAATGGAAGCCGCAGTTGACATCAAAGGGGTGGTTGATGGTGATGAACGCCCCGCGTGCCCGCGCTGACTGGAAGATGGCGAGGGCCTGGTGGGGAGTGTGGGCGGCAAAGGGCTCATCGTAGGGCCGGTCCACGCCGATGAAGTTGGCATGCCCCTGGTAGTGGGTCCACTCCACGCCGGGCAGCATGGTCACACCCGGCACGCGTGGCAGCGCATCCGCCGAAACCTGCTGGTTGTGGTCGGTGATTGCCAGAAAGTCCAATCCATGACGCAGAGCCTTGAGGGCCAGCTCCTCGGGGGTGTGAACCCCGTCGGAGGCGAGGGTGTGCGCGTGCAGGTCGCCCCTCAGCAGGCGCAGAGATTTGGGCTGCAGAGTCACCTCGTAGCGCACGTCCAGGCCCTCCGGCTGGATTTTATAGGCGCCCACCAGGATGCCCCACTCGCCGGGCAGGATGGGCACCGGGCGGTAGCCAGGGGTGGAAAACGTATCGCTGACGGTGACTTCGAGCTTATCCGAGCCGGAAGCGCCCACCTGAGAGCCATCCGGGGCGATGAGACCGATATCCACAATGTTCATCTCGGGGCGGGCAGTGAAGATGCCGCCGGGCAGGGGTTGATCGAGGCTGGCGCGGCGCACGTAGCTGTAGCGCACCGAGAGGCTCTCGATCCCCTCCGGCACCTGGAAGGGCAGGGTGAAGTAGCTTCCCTGACGGGAAGGGTCAATGTGAAGTTGCAGGATGAAGGGATCAGGCATGGGTATCCTCTACTGGATGGGTTTTACAGGCTGGCAGGCGGCGGGGCGATCACAGGTTGACCTGAAAGGTGGTGCTGATGAGATCCTGCGGGCGGGATGAGCCGCCGATGAACAGGGTGTAACTGCCCGGCTCCATCTGCCAGCTGGCGGAAGGTTCATCGTAGTAGGCCAACTGCTGCAGCGGAAGCTGGAAGGTGAGGGTTTGGGTTTGGCCGGGTTGGAGCGCCACCCGCGTAAAGGCTTTAAGCTCTTTGACGGGGCGCTTAACAACCAAACCTGGGGCGCCGATGTAGAGCTGGACGATTTCTTCCCCGGCGAGGGGGCCGGTGTTGGTGAGCTGCACCTGCGCGGTGAGCGTATCCGCAGGGCTGAACTCGGCGCTTTGCAGGTTGAGGCGGGCATACTGGTAGGTAGTGTAGCTCAGCCCGAAACCAAAGGCAAAGGCGGCTTCATGCAAGTTGCGCTCCAGCAGGCGGTAACCGTGAAAATAGCCGTACTCGATTTCCTCCGCGTTGCGATCAAAGAAGGGGAGCTGGTTTGCGCTGCGCGGGAAGGTGCAGGGCAGCTTGCCGGAGAAATTGGCCCGCCCCACCAGCAGGTCAGCCAGGGCGTGCCCGCCCTCCATGCCCGGGTACCAGGCAGCGACGATTGCCGGCACCCGCTCGCGCCACGCATCGGTGATGACCGCAGAGCCGCTTTCAATCACCACCACCACGCGCGAATTGACCGCCGCAACCGCCTGGATGAGGGCTTCATCGGCAGGTTTGAGGGTCAGGCTGGCCCGGTCGCCGCCGGTGCCAATCTTCTCGCCCTCGTCGTGGAAATCGTAGCCGGCCACGATCATCACAGCATCCGCTTTTTTTGCCAGCGCCAGCGCCGGGCGGAGCGCGGCGGCGGTGTCAAACCACACTTCACCGCTGTTCCAGGCTGCCTTAATGCCTTCCAGCGGGGTGACCACGTGCGGCGGCCTGACGCGGCTGCTGCCGTTATCGCCGGTGTTGGGGGTGTTAGCCAGCGCGCCCAGCACGGCCAGTGTTTTGATGCGCGGGGCGGCAAGCGGCAGCAGGGGAGCGCCATCGGCCAGGGGATTGTTTTGCAGCAGCACCATGCCCTCCACGGCCGAGCGGCGGGCCAGGGCGAGGTGCTGCGGGCTGCAAATGGACTGCGGGCCGTAACGCTCGGGCTGGCCCACGTGGGCAAAGCGCAGCTTGGCGCTCAGAATGCGCAGCACGGCTTCATCCACCACCTGGAGCGGCACGCGGCCCTGCTGCACCAGCTTTTTGAGGCGCCTGTGGTAGTGCAGCCGGGCGGGCATCTCAATATCCAGCCCGCCCAAAGCGGCGGCTTCAGCATCACGGATGCCGAAGACAAAATCGGACATGACCAGCCCTTCAAAGCCCCATTCCTCCTTGAGGATACGCCGCAGCAGATGGGCGTTGTGCCCGCAGTGCACGCCGTTGACGCGGTTATAGGCGCTCATCACGGCGGCGGCGCCTTCATCCACGCAGCGTTTGAAGTGAGGCAGGTACACCTCGCGCAGGGCGCGCTGGGAGATTTTAACGTTGACCCTGGTGCGGACGTTTTCGATGCTGTTGCAGGCGTAGTGCTTGACGCAGGCCAGCATGTGGCGCTGCACGCCGCGCACCAGGGCGGCGCCCATTTCGCCCAGCAGGTGGGGATCTTCGCCGTAGGTCTCCTGGGCGCGCCCCCAGGCCGGGTGGCGCAGCAGGTTGATGCACACCCCGCCGAAAAAGTTGGCGCCCACCGAGCGCCCCTCCACGCCCATTGCATCGCCCACCTGCTCTTCCAGGGGGGTATCCCAGGCGGCGGCGCGCGCCATGGAGCAGGGAAAAGCGGTGCAACTGCCGCTGACGATGCCGCGCGGGCCGTCGGTGAAGCGCAGTCCGGGGATGCCCAGGCGGGGGTTCTCGCCGGCGGTGTAGGGCTTCCAGTTGTAGGAGTGGCGGATGAACTCGAGGATGCCTTCCAGCACGCCCAGTGCGCCGGTCATCTGGTCAATTTTTTCTTCAAGGGTCATTTCTGCCAGCAGGTTGCGAGCCAGGTGCTCGACCTGTCGGGGGGTGTAGGCGATGGGGGTTTGCAGGCGTCCCCAGTCGCCGGGGATGAAGTTGGGGCGATTGAGCATGTTTACCTCCGGGGGGTGGCGCGGTTAACCTAATTGTACTCAGGATGGGGGATTGCGCAGAAATATGATTTAGACCTATCCCCCGACCCCTTCCCTGTGGGGAAGGGAATCCTGCTGCTGCCGTTGACCGGGTTGAGACTGTAATGGAACCCCAAAAAGGCTCGTTTCCTGCAGGGAAGAATGGGCTTACCCCGAGGTCAGGGGATGAGAGAGGCCCCCGCCGCCGCCCTAAACCCGTTATAATCTACCTGATCCTACCCCCTGCCGCAACCGAGAGGACCCATGCCCACCATCGAACAAGCCCGCGCCTGGTACCGGGATGCCGACAGCGTCCACGATTTTGACCACGTTCTGCGCGTTTACCGCATGGCCGAGCGCCTGGCCCAGGCCGAAGGCGCCGACCTTGAAATTGTGCGCGCCGCCGCCCTGCTGCACGACGCTCACGGCACCACCCCCGGCGCCGAGGAACGCGCCACCCACCACCACGCCTCGGCTGAATTTGCCGCCCGCGTGTTGACCGAAGAAGGCTGGCCTGAGGGGCGCATTGCTGCCGTGCTGCACTGCATCCGTGCTCACCGCTTCCGCGACGACCGCGAGCCGCCCGCTACCCCCGAGGCGCGCGTGATCTTCGATGCCGATAAGCTGGATGTGCTCGGCGCCATCGGCGCGGCGCGCACCGTGGCCTACGCCGCCCTGGCCGGACAGCCCTACTTCGCCCAGCCGTCGGAGCGCTTTCTGCAAACCGGGGAGGAAGAGCCCGGCGAGCCGCACAGCGCCTATCACGAATATCTCTTCAAGCTGCGGAAAATCAAGGCACGTCTGTTCACCTCAACCGCTCGCCAGCTGGCGGAGGGCCGCGCTGCCTACCTGGATCAGTACTTCCAGCAGCTGCAGGCCGAGTGGTACGGCCAGTTGTAAAGCACCTCTAAGGTGTGCTTTCTTGCGCGGCACGGTTGAACAGGCTACAATGTGCCAAAGTTAGCAGTGAAAGAGCCATCACCATGAACATACCTTACGGCCCCATATTAATAGTGGAAGATACCCCCAACGTTCTGGAATTGCTGGAAGTAGCCCTGCGCTTCAAGGGCTATCCGGTGGTCAGCGCGCGCGATGGTCAGGAAGCCATGCAGCGCATTGCCCAGGAGCGCCCGGCGCTTGTTATCACCGATATCCTCATGCCCCGCATGGATGGCTACACCCTGGCCCACAACCTGCGCAAGGACCCGCGCACCGCGCAAATCCCCATCATCTTCATCTCCGCCACCTACATCACCCCTGAGGATAAAAATTTTGCGCTCAATTTGGGCGCCATGCGCTTCATCGAAAAGCCCATTG
>CAYVOX010000179.1:1954-5245 GCA_964453035.1 uncultured Anaerolineaceae bacterium | reverse complement strand
TGACTCACCTCTTTTGTTAAGGTCCTAGAATTTACAGAAAGAATGGTACATCAACGTATGGTGTTGATCTTCAAGCAGTGAGCAAGTTGTCGAAAATCAAAACCACTCTAAAGGATTCACTCCCTGAATACGGAAAATTTCTTATGGTTCCCACATTTGGGACGATAGTTCCAAAAGAGGTTTTGTTTGTGGGAACAGAGCCATTATTCCAATTTAGGTACCAGAGTATTAGAGAGTTTGCAACAAGAGCATTAACTTATCTTGGTGAAATGTCCCCGCAAACTGAGACAATCTGCTTTACTCTTCATGGAAGAGGTTTTGGGCTAGATGAAATCGAAGCATTTGAATCAGAAATTGCGGGTTTAATTGAAGCCATTTCGCAGGGAAAATTCCCTAAAAATTTGAAGAAAATAATCATTGCTGAAAAATACCGAAGCCTTGCTGAAAACTTGAAACAGGCTCTCAGAGAATTGCTCCCACAGGGAGCCGTTGTGGTTAGGGATAGCTCAATGGAGAAGATTCCGCTAACCAATCGATTAAAGGAAGCCGGGTATACTTCAGATAAGAAGCCTGTTATTTTTGTTGCCATGCCATTTGACAAGAAAATGGATGATGTTTTTTATTATGGGATAAAGGGGGCTGTGAATAATGCGGGTTATCTCTGTGAAAGAGCAGATCAAACACACTTTACAGGCGATGTGATTGAACAGATTAAAATTCGTATCGAGCATGCAGATTTAGTGATTGCCGACTTGACCCAAGCCAACCCGAATGTGTATCTCGAGGTCGGATATGCCTGGGGACGTGGAAAACCAACAATTCTTCTTGTACAGGATGTGAGCGAATTAAAATTTGATGTCAGAGGACAGCGGTGTCTTATCTATAAAAGCATTATGGAATTAGAAGAATTACTGCATAAAGAATTGAATGACTATTCAGAAACAATAAAGTGATGTTTAAATACTGAGGTGAGGCGCATTTGCCAAAATTCAACCTGCCACATGTCAAAAGGAATGTGTCCACCTAATCTTCCCTACCCCCGGCAAGACCTGTTGGGTTGAACTGACAGTTCTTTTTCATCCATTATTCCAAAAAACATCCTGTAAAGTTTCCTCAATGGGCGCGGAGACCGCGCACCTACCCCCGCCGCGCCTGAATCCATTCCCCCTCGGTGACCTCTGCGGCCTCTGTGGCAAAAATCGCTTGCCTCAAAGGAGCGGCGGGTTCAAAAGCGAACCCGCCCTACGGCTGAGACCTGGGGCTGTCTAAAAAGTCCATTTTTGTCATGCTGAGCGTAGCGACGCATCTCGTTAGATTGTAGGGTGCGGTCGCTTTTGACCGCACCGTTTTACAGAAAAACGGGAATGCGGCGGGTTCAAAAGCGAACCCGCTTCCGGCTGAGACCTGTTAGGTCTTAAAGACCTAACAGGTCTGTCACCGTCTCTCTTTCTGTTTTCCAAAAATGTGCCATAATCAACACGTGCCCCCATCCACCCCCCGGAGGTGACGCCTGTGAGCCCCATTCGCATGTCCAAGTTTGAGACCGCCATCCGTCTGGTGCTGGATTACCACCAGGCTCTCAACCGCCGCGACGTGCCCGCCATGCTGCAGTTCCTCAGCCCGGAGTGCGTCTTCGAGCAGGCCAGCCCCGCCCCGCAGGGCACACGCAGCGTGGGCCGCCAGGAAGCTGCCCGCTTCTGGGAAGAATTCTTCCGCCAGCAACCCGATGCCCACTTTGAAATTGAAGAGATTTTCAGCCTGGGAGAGCGCTGCGTGCTGCGCTGGCGCCTCACCGGCGCAGACCCGGCCCGCCAGCCCCTGCGCGGCGTGGATATCTACCGCGTCACCGGCGGTGCCATCTGCGAGCTGCACGCCTACGTCAAAGGCTGAGCGCCCCCCGCCGATGCTACTCCCCGTAGCTCCACACCGCCTGCCCGCAGCCCGGACGGACCGCGCAAGCGCCCAGCAGCACCCCCCGCGCCACAGGCTCATCATAGAGTCCATCCAGCCCGCCCAGGCGCAGTTCGGCGCTGCCCCCCGCGATGGGCCGGCGCAGGTAGAGGAAATATTTTCCGCCCGCCAGCGCGCGCGGCTGGTCATCCATGTAGCCTGCCGGAGGCTGCGTCAGGCGCACCAGCGGCCCGCCCTGCGGACTGGTCAGGTAAATGGCGCGCAGGTCAAACGGCGCGCCGGTGGGCCCATCCAGCGGCAGCGCCCAGGCCGCGAACAGTAATCCCTGCCCGTCCGCCGTCCATGCCGGGTGGCTGACCCACACGCTCTCATCCGTGGTGATCACCGTCACCTTGCCGCCCGGCGCATCCACCACCGCCAGGCGCTGCCCGCCTGAACTGCTCTCCACCACCGCCAGCAAGCCGGGCCGGGTGGGGTGGGGGGCTACCGCCGCGCCGACGGGCGTGTAGGCAGCCAGTGGCTTCACCGCGCCGCTTTTAACGTCCAGCGTGAAGAGCTGCCCGCCCTGCGTCATGGCGGCGTTGCCCGCAAAATAGGCCTGGCCCAGCAGCAGGTCGCTGTTCGGCAGCCAGGCCAGCAGCCGGAACATCTGGTCCGCCGGTTCGGATTTGAGCAGCCAGCCACTTTCCACGCTGGAAGGCGCGGGCTGGCGAATTTTAACCGTGGTCTGGTTATCTTTGACTTCAAGATGCGCACTGGCCCCCTGCGGGTTGGCTACCCAGCCGGTGGGCAGCAGCAGCCCGCCCGGCAGCCAGTCCTGCGCGGTCTTTTCCGCTGCCCGTGAAGCCGTTCTGCCGCCCGCCGGGTAAACCGCCGCGCCGTCCTTATCCAGCGCCAGCAGTTGCGTTTTCTCCGGGCTCCACACCAGGCGCGTCACCCCGCTGGTGGGCACAGACCAGGCCTGCCCGCTGCTGAAATCCGCCGCGGTCAGCACGCCGCTGGTTGCGTCAATCCAGGCCAGTTTGCCGCTCAGCGGCAGGTTGGCTGCCCCCGCCCGGCAACCCGACCAACCGGGGAAATCCACGCAGCTGATAGCCGCAGGGAGCACCGGCGTGGCGCTGGGCAGGGGCTTGGCCTCAGCGGTGGGCGTGAGCGTGGAGGGCAGAATCGGCAGCTCGGTGGCGGCCTTTTGCGGGGTTGCCGAGGGCTGCGGCGCCAGGGTTGGGGTGGCCTGCGCCTGAGGTTGAGCCGTGGGGGGCGTGGGCGCCTGGCAAGCCGCCAGCAGCAGCATCAGCATCACCAACAGCGAGCGTATGGTTGTTTTCATGGTCATTTCCTCTCAGCCCGGCGTGGAATACAGGCCCGGCGCTTCTACTGGCA
>CAYVOX010000179.1:0-1854 GCA_964453035.1 uncultured Anaerolineaceae bacterium | reverse complement strand
ATGGTCATTTCCTCTCAGCCCGGCGTGGAATACAGGCCCGGCGCTTCTACTGGCAGCGTTGCAAGATACAGGCTAACTGTTTCTTTATACACCGTTTTGCTGATTCATAGACGTTTTCCGCCCCCAATGAGTTCAATTATTCCGTAAATTTTTAAAAACCTGCGGGGTTGGGGTGGTCATATTTGCAGGGGCGCACGCCGTCTGCCCGAGCCGGCGCACGCCGCTACAAGAGTCGTAGCAATTCAGTAAATATATAAAAATGATTTTTGGAAACCTTTGGGGTTTGAGGGGGGCATGTATTTGGGTTTGGCGCTGCATCCCCACTGCGGGGACGCAGCGGCGAGCTGTTGTGGCCCCAATCTGCAGCAATTCCCGTCGGGCTGCAAGCCCGACCTACGTAAGAGCTGCGGCAGAGCATCAAAGACCTGTTAGGTTTCAAAAAACCTAACAGGTCTCGTCTCAGCCGTAGGGCTCTTCTGCGACCCGCCGCATTGCAATTCCCGTCGGGCTGCAAGCCCGACCTACGTAAGAGCTGCGGCAGAGCATCAAAGACCTGTTAGGTTTCAAAAAACCTAACAGGTCTCGTCTCAGCCGTAGGGCTCTTCTGCGACCCGCTGCATTGCAATTCCCGTCGGGCTGCCCGACCTACGCGAATAAGAAACCCCAAAGGTTGCTAAAAACCTTTGGGGTTTGAGGATAGGCAAACCTGCGCGGTTTGAGGCAGGCGCAAAATCTACAAGATCATCTACTTCACTTCCATGCCCAGCGCCTTAGCCACGCCCGCCCCGTAAGCCGGGTCGGCCTTCGCGCAGTTGCCGATGTGGCGCAGCTTCACCTCGTCCGGGGCATCCCCCATGGCGCGAGCGGTGTTTTCAAACAACACCTGCTGCTGCGCGGGGCTCATCAGGCGGAAGAGCTTGCCGGGCTGGGTGTAGTAATCGCTGTCGTCCTCGCGGAAGTTCCAGCGCGCTGCCGCGCCTTTAAGCGCCAGGGGCGGCTCGCCAAATGCCGGCTGCTCCTGCCACTCGCCGTAGCTGTTCGGTTCGTAGCCCAGCGTGGCGCCGTAATTGCCGTCCACGCGCATCTGCCCATCGCGGTGATAGCTGTGCGCCTGGTTGCGCGGCGCGTTGACCGGGATCTGGTGGTGATTCACCCCCAGGCGGTAGCGCTGCGCGTCGCCGTAGGAGAACAACCGCCCCTGCAGCATCTTATCCGGCGAGAAGCCGATCCCCGGGACGATGTTGGCGGGGTTGAAGGCGGCCTGTTCCACGTCCTGGAAGTAGTTTTCCGGGTTGCGGTTCAGTTCCAGCACGCCCACCTCGATCAGCGGGAAATCCTTGTGATACCACACCTTGGTCAGGTCGAAGGGATTGTAGGGCATGTTGGCGGCCTGTTCCTCGGTCATCACCTGGATGAACATCTTCCAACGCGGGAAGTCGCCGCGGTCAATGGCATCCAGCAGGTCGCGCTGGTGGCTCTCGCGGTCCTTGCCCACCAGTACTTCCGCTTCCTGGTCGGTCAGATTCTTGATGCCCTGCTGGCACACCAGGTGGAACTTGACCCATACCCGCTCGTTTTTGGCGTTAATCAGGCTGAAGGTGTGGCTGCCAAAGCCGTGCATGTGCCGGTAGCTGGCGGGGATGCCCCGCTCGCTCATCGTGATGGTCACCTGGTGCAGCGCCTCGGGCAGCGAGGTCCAGAAATCCCAGTTATTGCGGGCGCTGCGCATGTTGGTGCGCGGGTCGCGCTTGACGGCGTGATTGAGGTCGGGGAACTTGAGCGGGTCGCGCAGGAAAAAGACCGGCGTGTTGTTGCCCACCAGGTCCCAGTTGCCCTCCTCGGTGTAGAACTTGA
>CAYVOX010000178.1:0-5295 GCA_964453035.1 uncultured Anaerolineaceae bacterium | reverse complement strand
CATCGTACCTACATTCAAATGCGGCTTGTTGCGGTCAAATTTCTGCTTTCCCATGAGATCACACTCTCCTTGTCAAAGATTCCAGTAACAAAATCAATTATTTAATATTTTTTGAGCAACCGACTCGGACATGGGGGCGTAATGGTCAAATTCCATATTGAAGACCCCGCGGCCCTGGGTTGCGGAGCGCAGATTGGTTGCGTAGCCAAACATTTCAGCCAGGGGCACCTGCGCGCGCACCGAATGGGCATTATGTCGTGCATCCATGCCCAAAATAGCCGCGCGGCGCGCGTTGAGCTGCCCCAGAACATCGCCCAGGAACTCTTCCGGGACAATGACTTCCACCTTCATAATAGGCTCCAACAGCACAGGTTTGCCGCGCTCCATGCCTTCCTTGAAGGCCAGGCTGGCAGCCACTTTGAACGCCATTTCGTTGGAGTCAACTTCGTGATAAGAGCCGTCAATCAGTTGGATTTTCAGGTCGGTCACCGGGAAACCACCCAGGGTGCCCGATTCCGTCGCTTCACGGATGCCCTTTTCCACCGCGGGGATGTATTCTTGCGGAATGGTCCCCCCGACAATTTTATTCTCAAAGACAATGCCCGCGCCGCGGTCGAGCGGCTCCAGATTGATAACCACGTGACCGTATTGCCCGCGCCCGCCGGTTTGCTTGGCGTATTTGTAGTTAACCTTCATAACCGGCTGGGTGATCGTCTCGCGGTACGAGACTTTGGGGCGGCCCACATTGGCCTGCACGCGGAATTCGCGCAGCATGCGGTCGGTCAGCACATCCAGGTGCAGCTCGCCCATCCCACGCATGATAGTCTGTCCGGTGTTTTCATCGAAATGCACGCGGAAGGTGGGATCTTCTTCGGAGAGCTTGCGCAGGGCCTCGCCCATGCGATCCTGGTCGGCGGTTGTTTTAGGTTCAATAGAAACCGAAATAACCGGTTCGGGGAAGCTGATGTTTTCCAGGATGACGGGATGGTGCTGGTCGCACAGGGTATCGCCGGTAAAGGATTCTTTCAAACCCAGGATGGCGGCAATATCGCCAGCGTAAACCTCGGTGATATCCTCGCGCCTGTCCGCGTACATGTGAATGAGGCGCCCTACCCGCTCGCGTTTGCCCTTGATGGGGTTGTAAACCATCACACCTTGCTGCACCGTGCCGGAATAAACGCGGATGTAAGCCAGGCGGCCCACGTACGGGTCGGTCACAATTTTGAAGACCAGCGCGCTGACCGGTGCGTTATCCTCAACCGGCAGTTCTACTTCTTTATCATTATTGGGATTGTGCCCGCGGGCCGGGGGAATGTCCGCCGGGGAGGGCAGGAAATCCACCACCGCATCCAGTACGGGTTGCACGCCCTTGTTGCGCAGTGATGAACCGCAGAACACCGGCGTCGCCGTGTTGGCAATCACCGCCTTGCGCAGGCCGGCTTTTAACTCATCGACGGTCAATTCTTCGCCTTCGAGGAACTTAATCGTCAGGTGGTCATCCAGCTCGGCAATCTTTTCCACCATGCGCTCGCGCATGCGGGTAGCTTCTTCCACCATGTGGGCGGGGATCGGTCCATAGACCATCTCTCGCCCCTGGTCGTCTTCCCAGGTGATAGACTGCATCGAAAGCAGGTCAACCACGCCAATGAAATTAGCCTCGCTGCCGATGGGCAGCTGCATGGCGATTGGGTTGGCTCCGAGACGCGTAATGATGGACTGGATGGTGTCCTCGTAAGAGGCGCCAACCCGGTCCATCTTATTGGCAAAACAAATTCGGGGGACGTTGTAGCGGTCAGCCTGCCGCCAGACGGTTTCACTCTGGGGCTCTACCCCCTGTACGGCATCAAAAACGACCACCCCGCCGTCCAGCACGCGCAGCGAGCGCTGCACTTCGGCGGTGAAATCGATATGCCCGGGGGTATCGATAACATTGATCTGGTAGCCCTTCCATTCAGCGGTGACCGCGGCAGAAACAATGGTAATACCGCGCTCACGCTCCTGAACCATCCAGTCCGTTACCGTTGTACCGTCATCCACCGAACCAATGCGGTAAGTTTTACCGGTGTAGAATAGAATCCGCTCGGTCGTGGTGGTCTTGCCAGCATCAATGTGAGCAATAATGCCAATATTGCGGTACTTCTCTAACGGAAAAGCGCGAGCCATGGGACTACCTGTACTTCAAACCTCTCCGCCAGACTACAGCCGGTAATGGGAGAAGGCTCGGTTAGCCTCCGCCATCTTGTGGGTTTCTTCTCGCTTGCGAACAGCAGCGCCCTGGTTGCTGAAAGCATCCAGCAGCTCGCCGCTCAACTTCTCGGAGAAGGATTTACCGGTGCGCGCCTTGGCTGAATCTATGATCCAGCGCATCGCGAGGGTCAACCGGCGTGAGCTTGGCACTTCCATTGGCACCTGATAGGTGGCGCCACCCACGCGGCGTGGGCGCACTTCCATCAATGGACCAACGTTCTTGAGGGCCTGCTCAAAGACTTCCAGCGGATTCTTGCCAGTTTTTTCGGCCATGATATCCATCGCGCCGTAAACCGAGGTGGTTGCAGTGCTTTTCTTGCCACGCCGCATAATGCGGTTGATGAAAGATGAAACAACCTCGCTGTTATAGCGCACATCGGGAATAATTTCCCGCTTTTCGGGTTTCGTCCGTCGCATACGACTACTCCATCAACAAAAAATTAACTAGACTTTGGACGCTTGGCGCCGTACTTGGAACGGCCCTGAGCGCGTTTCTGTACACCGGTGGTATCCAGCGTTCCGCGGACAATGTGATAGCGCACGCCCGGCAAATCTTTAACACGGCCGCCGCGCACCAGCACCACAGAGTGCTCCTGCAGCGCATGGCCTTCACCGGGAATGTATGCGGTGACTTCGATGCCGTTGGTCAGGCGCACGCGAGCAATCTTGCGCAGCGCGGAGTTTGGTTTTTTGGGCGTCATCGTACGCACCACGGTGCACACACCGCGTTTCTGGGGCGAGCCCACTTCCAGGCGGGTGCGTCGCTGCTTCATTGTGTTCAATGTGTACAGCAGCGCAGGAGCTTTGCTCTTGCTCTTCTTGAACTGGCGACCTTTTCGGATCAGTTGGTTAATGGTTGGCACTTCCTAGCCTCCAAATAAAATTACCTGCGGCGTTTCACGCCTTTCGACCTGCGGCGCTCCGGCCGCTCGCGAGTTGCCTCGCGTAAAAACCCTGAACTAAGCGCATGCAGCCTCACCACGAGGGGCACAACGGCGGGAAAGTATATCATGCCCGCCAGTATGAGTCAAGCAGAAAGCTTTCCTCTGCTACAGGTCTCGATCGAGGTCCTCACCAAGCCCGAGCAACCCGGTACCCATCTTGGGCGGGCGGATGCGCTCCTCGTCCTTTCCAAACCGAATGACCTCGCCGCTGTCCATCACGGCTTCCACCGCCAGGCCCAGGCTTTGCAGTTCCTTCACCAGCACGCGGAAGGAGGCTGGCAAACTTGGTTCTTCAATCGGTTCGCCCTTGACGATTGCTTCGTAAGTATTGACACGCCCCGTCACATCATCCGACTTGACGGTGAGCATTTCCTGCAGGGTGTAGGCTGCGCCGTAAGCTTCCAGCGCCCACACTTCCATTTCACCAAAGCGCTGGCCGCCAAATTGCGCCTTGCCGCCCAGCGGTTGCTGCGTCACCAGGCTGTAAGGGCCGGTGGAGCGCGCGTGAACCTTATCCTCAACCAGGTGGTGCAGCTTGAGCATCGTCATCACGCCTACAGTCACGGCCTGGTCGTAGGGGTTGCCTGTCTTGCCGTCACGCAGCACCTGCTTGCCCAGGATGGGCAGCGGCAGACCCTCGTCCGTGGAGTACTTTTCAGCTTTGGCGCGAATCTCATCATCGCCAATCGCTTCAGTATCCACGCCTTCACGTTCCAGCCACAGGCGCAACGCCACCGCAATCGCTTTTTGATCGTGCTTCTGGCCGATGGCAATAGGTTCAGCCATTTCATGCTCTTCAAGCGTGGCGCGCAGGAATTCTTCCGGCTTGTAGCCCTGTTCTTTCAGCCACTCAATCAGCACGGTGTGATGTGCCAGGCGCAAATCCTGCTGCAGGGCAGAAATATCATAGTTCTTGGCGCCCAGCCACTGGTCCAGGTAGAGCATGCGCACTTCTTCGTCATCCTGGATATCCTGCGGCGAGAACTCCGGCTGTTGTTTAATCCAGCGCCAGGCATCCTCAGCCACTTCCTTCCAGGCCAGGTCGCTCAACCAGGCACGGCCCAGTTCAGCTTCGATTTCCAGTTCGGTTGCGCCGTCAAACACCGGCGTGACCGCCCTGAAGCCCAACCGTTTGGCAGCCCATCCCAGGTGCGTTTCCAGTACCTGGCCGATGTTCATACGGCCCGGCACGCCCAGCGGATTGAGAATGATATCCACCGGCGTCCCATCCTCAAGGAAGGGCATATCTTCAATCGGCACAACGCGAGAGACAACGCCCTTGTTACCGTGCCGCCCGGCCATTTTATCGCCAGCCGTCACCTTGCGCCGCTGAGCCACCGAAACGCGCACCATCATATCCACGCCGGCAGCCAGGTCGGTGTTATCTTCGCGGGTGAACACTTTCACATCCACCACTTTGCCGCGCTCACCGTGCGGCATGCGCAGCGATGTATCCTTCACATCGCGCGACTTCTCGCCGAAGATGGCGCGCAGCAGGCGCTCTTCGGGAGTCAGTTCTTTTTCGCCCTTGGGCGTGATTTTACCGACCAGGATATCGTTCGGGCCTACTTCCGCGCCAATGCGGATGATGCCGTGTTCATCCAGGTCCTTGATGGCTTCTTCACCCACGTTGGGGATATCGCGCGTGATTTCTTCAGGGCCGAGCTTGGTATCGCGGGCTTCCACTTCGTACTTCTCAATGTGCACCGAGGTGAAGCGGTCGTCCTGCACCAGTTTTTCGGAGATTAAAATTGCGTCCTCAAAATTTCCGCCCTCCCACGAGACGAACGCCACAACCACGTTCTGACCCAGGGCCAGCTCGCCGTTGACGGTTGAGGAAGAATCGGCCAGGATATCCCCGCGGTGCACGCGCTGCCCTTTGGTAACCGCCGGGCGCTGATCAATACAGGTGCTCTGGTTGGAGCGCTGGTACTTGCGCAGGTTGTAAATCCGGTTGCTGCCGTCATTGTGGCGCACCACCACCTGCTTGCCGCTCACAGAAACCACCTGGCCTTCTTCTTCAGCCACCAGCACCTGACCGGAATCGATGGCGGCGAAAGCCTCCATACCCGTGGAAATGATCGGGATATCCGGCGAAATCAAC
>CAYVOX010000177.1:5235-5320 GCA_964453035.1 uncultured Anaerolineaceae bacterium | reverse complement strand
GAACCATCGACCAAGCGGTTATGAGCCGCGCGCTCTGCCGCTGAGCTACGGGCCCGGATGGGCCAAAATAACGGCACTTTTCTCT
>CAYVOX010000177.1:0-5135 GCA_964453035.1 uncultured Anaerolineaceae bacterium | reverse complement strand
TTTTAGCCGCGCGCTCAGCACTCGAGAGTGTCTGCGACCGCTGAGCTACGGGCCCGGATGGGCCAAAATAACGGCACTTTTCTCTTTTTAGCCGCGCGCTCAGCACTCGAGAGTGTCTGCGACCGCTGAGCTACGGGCCCTCAAAACAACGCAATCAGATTATATCATGCTGCAAAAGAATGGATGCGTTCGCGTCAAAAACGCATTGAACGCACCCATGCCATTAAAAATCTACCGAATTTTCAGCAGCTTTGGCTTCCGCCTACTTCTTGGCGTGCCCCGGCAGCTTGAGGATCACCAGCGATGAAGCCAGGAAAGCCAGCGCTGCCAGCGTGAACAACAGCAGGTACCCTGAACTGCTGGAGCCCAGCGCCTTGTTAATCGGGTCAATCAGCACCCCACCCAGCAGCCGCGCCACGCCCGAGCCAATGCAGGTCGCCACGTTGGCAATCCCCAGGTAACGGGCAGCTTCCTCGCGCGGGACGATATCCGTCGCCAGTGCCCAGGAAGCCGAGAGGAACATGCCAATGCCCATGCCAATCAACACCCCGGCTACGATGATCAACCCGCGATCGCGCACCAGCAGCAGCATCACCCCGCCCGTCGCGGCAATGAACCCGGCTGCCAGCATCACCGGCTTGCGCCCAAAGCGGTCGGATAACCACCCAGCCACCAGCGCCAGCACGATCAGGCCAACCCCCAGGATGATCTGGAGCTGACCGGTAAAGGCGCGCGCCTCATCGCCAGACATGCCAATCACATCGATGAAGAAATTGGTGAGAAAGGTGGTCACGGCGATGTAAGCGCCCCAGAAGAGGATGCGGTTGGCGAACCAGTAGCCAAAGATGGGCCTCTCCTTGAAATTGACGTAAAAGGCACCCTTGAGGGCCTGAGAGATGGTGGTCGTTGGCACCTCGTGCGAGGCGTTGGGGTCTTCCCGCGCCCAGATGGCAGTGATGATGACAAAAATGGCGAACAACACCACCGGGGAGAGGGCCGTGGCGTAGACCGCGATTTGCCCCCAGCTTGCAGTTTTGCCCATCAGGAAACCACCCAGGCCTCCGCCAACCATGAAGGCCACGATATCCAGCACCGCCTTATAGCTGGCGGCTGTGCCGCGCTGGCTTTCAGGCACCTGGTCTGGTATCAGCGCCTGCCACGGACCTTGCAGCACATTCGATGAAAACTGGGTAAAGATCATCGCCATCAGCAGCACCCACAACGCCGGCGCCCACGCCATCAGCAGCAGCGAGATCGCAATGAGGATGGCGCCGCCAATGAAGAAGGGTAACCGGCGTCCCAGGCGGGTTTTTGCCCGGTCAGAAAAGACCCCCACCACCGGCTGGACGACCATCGCCACCATCAGGCCCACAAAACCCAGCGCCCCCAGCGCAGTGTTGGGCATATCCGGAGCCAGTTCACGCGTTTTGTACTGCTGCAGCGGCCCCTGGATGTTGGAGGAAAACGAGAGCGCAAAACCCAGCGACGTAATGACCAACAGGCGTAAGAAGGAGAGCTTTTTCACGGCGGCACCTCATTTGTGGATAAGATACAATAATTGTATCGAAAACCTGCCTGCCCGCCACTCCAAAGCACGCGCAAGTTTCCACTCAGGCTACTTCACCCGGTTTTCGGCAGTTCTAAGCACCACATCCTCGCCCGAGAGTAAGTTTTCCACACTGAGGGGAACAACAACCATCGGTTGCACGCCCACGCCCTCCAGGAAGATGCTGCCATCTGGCAGGGTGAAGCGCCCGGTGGGAGCCTGGAAAGACATCCCCTCCGGCAGCAGGAACTGCCCGCGCGCCACTTCAGCCTCCACGCCGCCGGTGGGGAAGTAGCCAATGGTCACCATGCCCGGCACCTGCGAAAACCCGTAAGCCTCAATTTCGCACGCTGAAAAACAGCCCTGGTCCACCAGCAGCGCCATTTTCTTGAAGATGTACTGCACCTGGTTGGGGTAAACCGTCTCGCGCTCGCCTTCCGGCTCAAATTTACCGGTTTTCTCGCTGTAATACTCCAGCTGCCCCATCTTGATTTCCTCGCCGGTGAGGAAGCCCGCCAGTCCCAGCGGAGCGCCGCCGCCATTCTGGCGCAAGTCAATAATGAGGCCGGTCACCTCCTGGCTCTGGAAAACCTTCAAGGCGCGCTCAAACAGGCGAATGATCAGGTTGAGATCATCGTAATTGGAGTTAATCTTGATGTATCCCGCCCCCGAATCAAGGATGCGGTATTCCACGGGCAGGGCGGTCTCGTCATAACCCGCAAACAGCGAGGTGGCAAAGTAGCTGTTGCGCTCCTGCACCGCTTTGAGAGTCACGTTGCGGCTCGAACCGCCGGGGTTCTTGAAGGTGACCTTCACCTCCACGTTGCGCCCGCTGGCGCGCGTCAGCAGCTGCGCCTGGGCGTAACGCATCCCAAAATCGGAGGATTGCGGCGAGAAAGGCTTCACCTGATTGAGGGCTTGCTGCACCGGCAGGCCGTCATACTCACTGAGCTCCGCGCCGACCTGCATGCCCGCGGCAGCTGCCGGTCCGTTGGGCAGCACGTACACCACCACCACGCGCCCATCGCTTGCCTGGCGCACCGCAAACCCGTATCCGTAGGAGATGCGTTCAACCAGGTATTCCATGCCCACGTCACCGCCATCCAGGTTGACGTGCCCATCCTTAAAAGCCAGGCTAAAATCGAGCAAAGCCTGGTAAAACAGGCGCGCATCTTTCCTCTGCTCGGCTTCCTTCACGCGCGGGACAAGCTCCGCCACCACCTTATCCCAGTCAGGGGCTTTACCGGCAATGCCGTTGAAGGCGTATTCCTTGCGCAGCACGCCCACCAGCTTCTCAAAGGCAGCCGAGTAGCTCAAGGCTGAATAATCCTTGATGGCGACATCTTTTGGCTCGTAGAAGGTCAGGTCAACCGTGGCGCTGCGGATGATGCCGAACGGCTTTTGATCCAGGTCAACCACAGTGTATCCCGCTTTGACCGGCGCCAGCGGATCATCGGCGGTGAAAAGCAGCCCATCCGCGCCAAAACCGGTGGGGAACACCTGCCCCTCATCCGGCGCCCAGATGACCAGCCTACCGCCAAGCACTTCATCCTTGTTTTCCGAATCGGTGATGACGGATGCCAGGTAAGCAGGCCAGCCGCGCGAACGGTCATCCCCCTCGGAGAACGGCCCCCCTGCCTGGTTGGGCCAGTAGGAGACGGCAAAAATCTGCACGCCCAGCTTGCCAGTTTTGGAAAGGTCGTTAAACTGCCCGGCAGGTACGGCGGGCAGTTGCAACCGGAAGGTGGCGCGGTTCTCGGCAGGGAAGGAGCGCATGAAACCCAGCACCTGCCCCTCAACAGGGATTTCCCACTGCCGGTCGCGGATCACAAAGCCGTGCATATCCACCAGCGCCACAGCTTGCTCCAGATAGTAAGTTTCGACGACAAAATCGTTGCTGTATTTAAACGCGCCGGTGATAAGCACCGGCTGCTCGCCCGTGCTGGGGAGCATCACAGGCGTGGGCCGGGCGAGTGTTGCCGTGGGACGAGAAGCGCCAGGCGTGGCGGTGGCAACCCCGGGCAGCATACTTTCAAACTCGCAGGCAGCGCTCACCAGCGCAAAAAACAGAACAAAAAGCAGCAGCGGAGAAAGACGGCGCAACATGGCAACCTCACAACTACAGGATAGCCGTATTGTAAACCGGTTTGTGCCGCAAGGGGTAAATCAAAAATGGGGCGCATCAGCGCGCCCCATTCTAAAGCCTAACTTTATGAACCTGTATTCAGCGAAGAACCGCCAGGTTACTTGGTTACCGTCGGCGTGGCCTTGAGAGCGTTGACCGTATCCAGGTGCACGACGATCGAGCGAGCCGTCTGCACCAGCACTTTTGGATCGCGCGGAGCCACTACCGTCACGCGCGAGCCCACCTTGAGCACCAGATTCGGCTCAACCAGCACAATTTTGGTCTCCGCGGTCACTTTGAATGTGGTGGAAACGCCCTTCTTATCAACAATGGTGATGCTTGTCCCGGCGGTGTATTCCGTCACCGTGCCAACATGATGGCCGGTGGAGGGTTTGCCTGGCACCACAATCACCATGCGCGCCACGTAACCCGTATCAGTTTTTTCAGCCTGGACGGTGGCTTGCAGACCAATCGTCAGGTTCTCCCAGGTGGCAGCTTTGGGCAGGGTCGGCACCTTGATTTGCACCTTGGGGCCAAACGTGAAGGTCATGGCGCTGCCGTCCTGCAGGGTGAGGGTCACCGAGGTGGCGCTGGCAGCCGCGATGATGCCGCGGAAGTGGTACTTCTTGCCCACCTGTTTAAGCTGCCCTTGCCCGGGGCTGACGGTGCCTTTGAGGGTGTTGCCGTTCGTCTTGACGGTGGGAGGCGCCTGGGTTGCTTTGGTCTCGGGGGCTGCTGAGGCAGCAAAGGATTGCGTTGTCGCCAGCAAAACTGCCATCACAACCAGTAAACTGAATACCGCTAAAACCTTTTTCATTTCAATCTCCTTTTTCTACGGTTCGAAGTACACCGCAAGGGCATAAAAAACCTGGTTCTCCGAAAGATCGCTGGCCAGGAATTCAATCAGGTTCGGCCCTTGCTCTAGATTAACCTTTGCCGAAAAGGTGCCGTCGGCTTTAACCACCAGCACCAATTCGTTGATCGAGATGACGGTGCCCGCCGGCGCCTGGCCTTTAACTTCCACCGGCGAGTCCTTAAGGGTTGCCCCATCTGCGGGCGCATCAATCCGCACCGTGAGCGAGCCGTCGCTCAGCACAATCCCCGAACCATTGGAGGTGGCTTTGGTAGCCGTCACCGCTTGCGCCGTGGGTTTAGCAGTCGGCGCGGCAGTTTTGGCGGGCGGGGTCAGGCTCATGATGGGATAAGCAACCGTCGGGGCAACCGTGGCAGGCATGCGGCTGGCAGCAGAGCTAGGCTGCGTAAGCGGCAGCGCGCTGGCCTGCGGCTGGGGAATCATCTCCACCCCGCTGCAGGCTGCCAGCAACAAACCAGCCAAAACACAGATGAAGGTTGTGAAACTTTTCATCATTAACATTATAACGCGGCAGGTTAATATTTGTTCCTAACCGGTTTGTAAGGTTGGCGTAGGGTTGTTCAACGAATCTGGGCGTACACCAGGCGGCT
>CAYVOX010000176.1:2417-5439 GCA_964453035.1 uncultured Anaerolineaceae bacterium | reverse complement strand
AAGAGGTGTTGTCATTCTGAGCCTGAGCGCAGCGAAGGCGAAGAATCTCGTTATAAATGAATAACTTGAAGACCGGATTTTGAGATCCTTCGGCTTTTCAAGCCTCAGGATGACAAACTGTCAGGTCGCCAGGGAATGCTTTTTTCTCTCATTTGAACTAATTTATTCCGTCTTAAAAATTCAACTTCAACCCATAGAAAAATGACCGCTTCCTCGTTTGTCAACATCCTCGACTACGGCGCCATTGGCGACGAAACGACCTTGAACACGCGAGCCATTCAAGCGGCGGTGGATGCGGCTGCGCAGGGTGGCGGTGGAACGGTTTTTATCCCTGCGGGCAGATTCCTGACCGGTCCGATCATGCTGCGCAGCAACATCACCCTGTGCCTTGATGCTGGCGCGGTGGTGCTGGGCAGTCCATCCCCTGCGGATTACAGCGTGGTGGAAGGTCGCTGGGAAGGTCTTGACCAAAAAACGTATGCCCCGTTGATTGGCGGGGATGACCTTATCAACGTCACTATCAACGGGCGGGGGACAATTGATGGGCAGGGAAGCGTGTGGTGGAACCTTCATCGTCAAAAAAAGCTGGCGCATCCGCGACCGCAGCTCATCCGCTTCATGCGCTGCTCAAACGTGCTGGTGGAGGGTATCACAGCCCTCAACTCGCCAAGCTGGACGATTAACCCGGTGCGCTGCGAGAACCTGACCGTGGACAAGGTCACCATCATCAATCCGCCCGATTCCCCCAACACCGATGGGATCAACCCGGATTCCTGCCGCAACATGCGTATTTCCAACTGCTACATCAGCGTTGGAGATGACTGTATCACCATTAAATCGGGCAAAGAGTCAGAAGGAGGCGGGCGCAGCCATCTTCTGCCCAGCGAAAACATCACCATCGCCAACTGCACCATGGCGCACGGGCACGGGGGCGTGGTGATTGGCAGCGAAATGAGCGGCAGCGTGCGGCGCGTGGTCATCACCAATTGCGTTTTCACCGGTACAGACCGGGGCATCCGCATGAAATCAAGGCGCGGGCGCGGCGGCGTGGTGGAGGATATCCGCGTGAGCAACATCATCATGGATAACGTGCTCTGCCCGTTGACCATGAACCTGTATTACGCCTGCGGCGCCTGGGGCAATAAAGTCAATTCCGATAAGCGCCCCCATCCGGTGACCGAAAAAACGCCGTGCTTTCGCAACATCCACATTAATGGCATCACCGCGCGGAACGTGACGGTCACGGCAGCTTATCTGTACGGCCTGGCTGAGATGCCGCTTGAAAACATCACCCTGCAGGATGTGGATATCAGCATGGCGCTCGACGCGGAGGGGGGATTCCCCGAAATGGCTGATGAAATGGAGCCAATGCGCCGGGCTGGATTCTTCATCCGCAACATTCGCGGTCTGGCGCTGCGGCACATCAGAATTGAACACCAGATAGGCCCGGCTGTTCGATTGGCAGATGCGCGTGAGGTAGATATTTCACATTTCACCGCCGCAACGCCCGATGCGATAACTTCTGCGTTTCATTTTGAGAACGTGACCGATGCGCGGATTGAGGGCTGCCGCATCCCGCCAGGTTCGCCCGCACTTCTGGAAGTGGGGGGTAAGGCATCACGCCATATTCATCTTGCCAACAATAACCTGGCCCAGGGCAGTGACCTGGTTCGGTTGATCGGCGAGGCTGCGGCAGACGCGGTCATTGATTGATCCCCCGGTTCTCCGGCAGGGCTTTCTTCAACCGCACGAGTTGGCTTCCACGGCGTTCGCGTGTTCCCGATAGTTTTTGATAGCTGCCGGATGATAAAAAGCAGTCATCCATACCATTCCCCAACCTTCCTCCCGAGGAGCCTCTCATGAGCGAGAACGCAGCTAAAAAATTCTACCAGCTCACCCTTTCTGAACGGCTGGCGCGCCTGGTTGAACAGGGCATACTAAGCCCTGCAGATCTTGAGACGCTGAAGGTTGGCCTTTCACCGGAAACAGCCGATTTTATGATCGAAAACGCCATTGGCCTCCACGCCCTGCCGCTGGGGGTGGCGCAAAATTTTGTGGTGAACGGGCGTGAGGTGCTGGTGCCGATGGCTGTTGAGGAGCCTTCAGTTGTGGCGGGGGCATCATTCATGGCTAAACTGGCACAGGCTAACGGCGGATTCCAGACCAGCAGCACAGCCCCCGAGATGATCGGGCAGATGCAACTGCTCGACCTGGCTGATCCCTTGCAGGCGCGCGACCTCATCCTGGCGCACAAAGCTGAACTGCTCGCGCGGCTGGATGATATTGACCTGGTGCTGAAGAACCTGGGCGGTGGCCCGCGCGACCTGGAAGTGAGGGTGATTGCTGACTCGGCTATTGGCCCGTTCCTGGTGGTGCACATCATCTATGACGTACGCGATGTGATGGGCGCCAATGCCATCAACACCGCCACCGAGCACCTGGCGCCCCCCCTCGAAGCCCTGACCGGTGGTCGCGTTCACCTGCGCATTTTATCCAACCTGGCAGACCGCCGCCTTTCGCGGGCCAGCGTGACCATCAAAACCAGTGACCTGGCTTTTGGCGAATACAGTGGTGAGCGCGTGCGCGACGGCATCATCGAGGCATGGGCTTTTGCCGATGCGGATCCCTACCGCGCAGCCACCCACAACAAGGGCATCATGAACGGGGTGGATGCGGTGGTGCTGGCAACCGCCAACGACTGGCGCGCCGTTGAAGCCGGGGCGCACGCCTACGCAGCTCGCTCTGGAAGGTACTGCAGCCTTTCCACGTGGGGCAAAGACGCCCAAGGCAACCTGACCGGTTCGCTGGAAATGCCAATGGCTGTGGGGATTTTCGGCGGGGCTACCCGGGCTCACCCGACGGCTAAAGTTTGCATCAAGCTGATGGGCGTCGAGAAGGCCAGCGAGCTGGCGGAAATCATCGTGGCGGTGGGTCTGGCGCAAAACCTGGCGGCACTGCGCGCCCTTGCCACCGAAGGGATTCAAAAAGGCCACATGGCGCTGCACGCGCGCAAGCAGGGGCT
>CAYVOX010000176.1:0-2317 GCA_964453035.1 uncultured Anaerolineaceae bacterium | reverse complement strand
CCACCGAAGGGATTCAAAAAGGCCACATGGCGCTGCACGCGCGCAAGCAGGGGCTGGCTTCGCAGTAAGATTTCCCGTGGGTCAACATTCAAAGAGGAGAAAATGAATTTCTCCGGAAAATCAGGCATGGAATCCGTGTCTATTTTTCCCGATGAATTTTCTTTAAACAAAAGCGCGAAAAATATCCATCATTAGGTTTGATTTAAGGTATCTGATATACTGTCCGGGGTTTATGAAGAAAAGAATTTATTGTATTTGTTTACAGGTCATTATATAATCATCTTCACATCTGTTTATAAAAATAAAAAACGCGGGGAAAAGAGAATTTCGATAATCGACAGGCTTAAAAGAGTTGCACATCTCACCTACCAACAAGGCACGCCATGACCAACAACATCCCCAACGATGATCAAAGTACAGACGAAATAACAGGCAAAAACATAAATCTGGAAGAAATAGCCGAGAAGATTCGCCTGGCAATGATACATTTTGAGCCTGAAAAACTACTGCAATATCTCGATCTGGTTCCCGATGACTTTCCATTCAAAAGCGAATATAAAAAATGGGCGCTTGATGAAATCAACCGGGCTGGGCTGATTGAGGAGGCCATCCAAAGATACGATGGCATAGCTGTAGCTGTGATGTTGCAGGATTTGCCCGACGATTACCCGAACCTTGAAGCAATAAAAAAATGGTTAATCCGTGAAGCTGAACGCAAGGCGCAGCTTGAAAAAGCCGTTCAGGCGCATGATGGGCAAAAGGTATTGCGCCTGTTAGAAGATGTTTCGGAAGCCTATCCAGGATACCTGGAACTCAAGAACCAGGCCGAAATCAACGCGCAGCGCGCCAGCGCAATCAACCAGGCGTATTCCCAGGGAAATTGGACTGCGTATATCAACCTCCTGTTAAATGCACCGGAGGCTTACCCGAACCGCACCGAGCTGATTGAAAAAGCAAAAGCCGCTCAGGAGCGCAGCGAGCGGTACCAACAACTCGCCAGGCAGGTCAAACAGGCCGTCCAACAGGGCGATTGGAGAGAAGTTCAGGAGATTTGCAGGCTTGCCAGGCGGTTGTTTGACTTCGAAGATTCTCGCGTTTTCACGGAAGCGAGTACAGCCGCGGAGCGCGAGCTTGAGAAAACCACAAGGGTTGAGCGGATCATCAACCAGGCCAGTCAGGAGATGGATCGCAAGAACTGGACGGCAGCGCTGGACTTGCTGACGACGGGACAGGCGCTCGCCCCCTATCACGGTGGCATCAGGGAGAGAATTGAAGAAGTCAAGGATAGAATTGCCCGACAGGAGTTAATCACCCAGGTTGCGCAGGCGCTCAATAATGGGCATTTTATTGAGGCGCTTCAAATCCTCGATAGAATTCAGGGCGATGAGGATGTTGCCCTGCTGCGCCAGGAAGCCAGAACCCAGCAAATAGCCGACCTGAACCAGAAAGCACAGGCCGCAGAGTCCTCAGGCAACTGGTTCGAAGCACAGGTTTTGCTTCAATCTCTCAAGAAGATAGGCCATTACGACTCTACCCTGGATCGAAGGATCCAAAAAGTAAACCACGAGTTGCGCTATGCAAACCTGCTCAATGATGCGCAAAAGGAAATGCTGGAAGGACACAACTCCAGGGCAAAGGACCTGTTAAACCTGGCAGCGGTGATCTTTCCGGACCGCCCCGACCATGCTGCTCTATTGCAAGAGATTAATAGCCTCAGCAAAGCGCAGAACAAACGCAGGTCTAACAGGTTATTGATTGGCTTATTCATCCTGCTTGTGGGCGGTGCCCTGATTTTGGAATTAACCGGCAACGGGCTTTTAGCAGGTTTACTCAAAAGTTCAACACCCACTCCAACTTTAACCAAAACAGCCATGCGGGTTGAGCCTACCAGGGTTTCCCCCTCTCAAACGGTAATTTTCACCCCCACCTCAGCCTTAACCGAAACTGCGACTTTAACCGCCACCAGCACCCCTTCCCCCTCGCCAACAGCCTCAGCAACGACCACTTTAACGCGAACGCCGACTCGAACCCGCACCGCGACGGTTTATGTCATCCCGTTTGTGCCAACAGATCCTCCCACAGCCACCAGCCGCCCGGTTATTGTTCCCACCAAGACCTGGACCCCTCCCCCGCCACCAACACCCGACTTGAACCCGGAATATTAGAATAATTAAAAAACCTAGCCACCTGACAGTTTCACGAATCTTAACAAGAAGTGTTGTCATTCTGAGCCTGAGCGCAGCGAAGGTGAAGAATCTCGTAATAGATGAATAACTTGAAGACCGGATATCGAGATCCTTCGGCTTTTCAAGCCTCA